>NZ_JBHTIU010000027.1:0-348848 GCF_042677205.1 Paenibacillus residui | reverse complement strand
CTGCGGGGCAGCCTGCGCCTGCCGCGCCCGGGCCAGACCCGGCGGCGGCCGGAGCGGTCCCGGACCGGGCCGCTGAAGCGTCTCAGTCGCTGAAGGGAGCGCTCCTTCAGTTGTCCGCGGCCGATGACCTCCCGCCGGCCCTCCGAGAAGCGGTCCAGCAGACGCTGCAGCAAATTACCGGCCAGCAGCTGTTGCTGGCCGCTGACAGATCGTCCATGTTTACCCATGTGACGATGACGGTCCCGTTGTTCCATGCCTCCGGTGAGCAAACAGCGGCGGTCCACATCCAGACCCGGAAAGGAAAGCAGGGGGAGATGGATTCCTCTAACTGCCGACTGCTTTTCGATTTGAGAATGGCCTACCTCGGGCCGACCATTGTCGATGTTCAAGTGACTGATCGTATCGTGAACATTGTCGTACATAGCGATTATTCGGGGATGGAGAAGGCCATTGAGCCGTTTCGCCAAGAAGTGGCGGACAGGCTGGAGGCGCAGGGATATCCTTTTGTATCCATTCGATCACTGCCCTTCCCGGACAAAAAAGCAGGCCAAAACCACGCTGCTTCGGGGGAGGACGGGGGACTGTCTCTGTATGATACTAAACCGTACAAAGGAGTCGATCTGCGGATATGAATTCTTCCAACAGCCATACACCGAAGAAAGCAGTCGCTTTACGATACTCTCCCGACCAAATAGCGGCCCCGGTCGTCGTGGCCAAAGGAAAGGGCGAGGTGGCGGAGACCATTTTGCAGAAGGCCAGAGAGTATGGGGTTCCTGTCCAAGAGAATGCGTCGTTGGTTGAGGTTCTGTCCCAGCTGGACCTGGAGCAGCAAATCCCGCCCGATTTATATCAATTGGTTGCCGAAATATTGACTTTCGTCTACCGTTCCGATCAATGGGCAGGGGAACAAGCGGGTATCCGATGAGCGTTCCCGGTAAGGATAGCCGCAAGGAACTGGGACGCCGGGGTGAGCGGCAGGCGGAAGCTTTTTTGACCATGCAAAATTATCGCATTGTTCATCGCAATTGGAAATGCCGCACCGGGGAATTGGACATTGTAGCTTGGGATGGAACTGTCCTTGTTTTTGTCGAAGTAAGGACAAGAAGAATGACCGGTACCTTCGGGAGCCCGCAGGAATCGGTGAATGCCAGGAAACAGAAGCAAGTCAGGGATACGGCACAGGTGTACCTGCATTTTCATCAACTGAACGAGGCTTCCGTCCGTTTTGATGTCGTTTCGGTTTACATGGATTTACAGGGGAGAACGAAGAGGCTGGAGCACTTGCGCGGTGCTTTTTAATAGATAACGATCACTTGTGGAGCCAGAACGGATACCCGGGATTGCTATTCTCTCAGGGCATCTCTTAACTTGCTGGACATCTTCTGGGCTTGGGGACGGCGTGTGCTGCGCAGTCTTTCCAGCTCTTTTTTCATTTGTTCGTTCTCTTGCAGCAATGCCTGTATATTCGCGGCTTCTGACTCGAAAGGCTTCCGTTCGCACTCTTCCACTTTGCCGGCAAAAAGCCACCCTCCGCCTTGCAAAAATTGTTCGAATTCATGGCGGAACTGCAGACCGGTTTGTTCTGAACCTAGCTCCAGCCATCCGTCTATTTTAAGGAAACGGCCGTTTTGAATAGACATTCTCTCCACTCCTAGCAGATAAGCATGTGTATAATAAGGGATGATTACCTACTATTGTAACGGAATTCTGTCGGAAGAGCATCCTTTCTTTTCAGTGAGCCGGTATCTGCGGAAGCGAATTTTCCGGCAGTACAGTCTTTTGTAAAGTAACAATATAAATGGATTAGGAGATGCGGAAAATGTTGATTGGGATTAAAGTCAGGCTGAACGACAGCCCGGTAAAGGCACTCCAATTTGTTAGAAGATACACTACTCTTGGTCTGTCGGAAATCAAAGAAAGGCTGCAGTCTTATAAAATCATCCTTACGCTGGATATTCACGATGAAGAGGAGAAGGACAAGCTGCTGCAGTTTATCCGGGATGCGAACAAATTGGGATTATCTCTCGATTTTATGGAGCAGACCGAGGAAGGAGAGTTCGAGGACATTAGCGAGGATATGCTGTGGAATGCAATGGACAGGTGGGAAGGCATACGCAGAAACACCGAGACCGAAATGTTTTTGGAAAAGGGGCCGGTTTTAACCGTCCGATGTAATGAATGGCCGGAGACTGCCGACACACCATCCTCCGATATAATAACCGAGGCGCGAAATACGGAATTAAAATACGATCTCAGCCGTGTGGAAGATTACTTGGCATGCCGCCGGCTTATGGAATATTTAAGCGCATCTTCGATCGATGCGGAGCTTCGAATGGACTATGCGGATGGTGACTATCCGGAGGAGTATAGGGTTCAGGAATTGCTGGAGTTGTTTCAGGAGATGCGAATCAGTGAATTTCTGGGTGTGGAATGCCCGGACGATCCCGAAAGATAGGTATGCGAAAAAAACGAAGCAGATATATAGAGCATACATGGGTATCTGATCTGTGGGAAATTTAGATAAGATAGGCGAGCTATCCAAAATGATAACCCATGCTGCCGCTTGCCACTACTGAATTATCCAGACCGAGCGGCAGCAATAAAGTTCCAATTGCAAATAACGAGAGAAACCATTTCTGTACTTACTAAAACAATGAAAGCCCTACCTCTCTTTCATCCTTGCGACTCCTTGATCGCGCCAGTGTGAATTAGCGATACATCATAACAAATTCTTCAGGGTTATTGGAATTTGAACAAATGGATGGAGGAAATTATTTAACTGAGGAACTTCTGAGGGTTAATGCAAACAGGAGTAATCTTAACATAATTTTTAACGAAAGTCAATGATTGGATTTCAAAAATCTCGCTTGCACGCAGATAGTACCGTGTCATCGGCATTGGGGCAGGCTGTATTTTGGTAGCTGTCGATTAATTGTAGCAAAGGCGAAGGGATAGGACCGAGGATGATTATTGTACTAGTGAAAAGCGAATTGGTGTAGCATCAATGAAACTGGAAATGGATAACAGCGAAAATGTAACGGACCTGAGAGACCCTATTTCGTTAAAAAGGGCGGTTTTTTGAGACGGACATAGATGCGCTTATTTCATAGAATTGTCCTACATTTGCGTTCGTTTCTTGGGAATAGAGTCGTCTCAGTCCGTTAAAGTTATCGAAAGGCCCTTCCGGAGCGATTAAGGTCTCTTGGGTCCGTTATAACCAAACCGTGCAGATTTCTCACATGATCTTAGTTGTACACCAAAAATCAACAGCCAATCTGAGTCCGTAACTTTGCCGAAAGGCCCCTTCTGGTATGATCTCAGTTCTACACCAAAAATCAACAGCCAATCTGAGTCCGTAACTTTGCCGAAAGACCCTTCTGGTATGATCACAGTTCTACACCAAAAATCAACAGCCAATCTGAGTCCGTAACTCTGCCGAAAGGCCCCTTCCGGTATGATCTCAGTTATACACCATTAATCGACAGCCTCTTTTGTGTAGCTAATTCAAGTGAATTGTAGCTAGTCAATAGAAATATGCGATTACTGAAACGTCTTCCGGTCCAAGGTGCGATATTGAATCGCTTCAGCCAGATGGGCGATCTCGATATCGCGAGAGCCTTCCAAATCCGCAATCGTGCGGGCCAGCTTCAGGATCCGGTCATAAGCCCGGGCACTTAAGGCTAGCGTATCGAAGGTGCTGTGAAGGAGCTGATCGGCCTCGGGCTTGAGCCGGGCGTGACGGCGCAGCAGCTTGCCTGCCAGCTCACCGTTAAAGCGGATTCCCGTCCCCCGGTATCTCGCCTGTTGAATCGACTGGGCCCTGATGACCGACTCCTTCATCTCGGCGGAGGACAACGATGAAGCCTCCTGTCCGAACAGTCGGTATTCCATACGCGGCACCTCCACGTGCAGGTCAATGCGATCCAGCAGCGGTCCGGAAATGCGGGACCGGTACTGATTGATTTTGAGCGGTGAGCAGGTGCATGGAGAGGTGACGGTTTCGGCTCCGAAAAATCCGCAAGGGCATGGGTTCATCGATGCCGCCAGCATAAAATTGGCGGGGAACGTGTAGACGGCCCGGGCCCGGCTAATCGTCACCTGATTGTCCTCGAGCGGCTGCCTGAGCACCTCGAGCGCATTTCGGGAAAATTCGGGAAACTCATCGAGAAACAAAATGCCGCGATGAGCCAGGCTGACCTCTCCGGGCTTCGGTATCGTCCCTCCACCGGCCATCCCTCCCGCAGAGATCGTATGGTGGGGAGAACGGAAGGGGCGGGACGTCATCAATTGAGCCCTTCCGCGCAGCTGGCCCGAGACGCTGTAGATTTTCGTCACCTCCAACGCCTCGTTCTCCTCCATATCCGGCATAATGGTAGGCAGTCTGCGGACCAGCATCGTCTTCCCGGTGCCCGGAGGTCCGATCAGCATAATGTTATGCATGCCTGCCGCGGCGATGACGAGAGCCCGTTTGACGTGCTGCTGTCCGGTCACATCGGCATAATCCAGCCCTGCCCCTGTATCGGCGGAGTCAGATTCGGTCGGCGGCGAATCGCTCCCCGGTTTATTTAGTAAATGATATAAATGATTAACGTCATTAATCAAATGCTGTCCGATCTGCGTTACATCTCGTAAATGGGCGACGGCATAGACATCCATTCCTTCGACCAGCATGGCTTCTTTGGCATTTTGCAGAGGGACGACGATCTTGGGAATCCCCATGGTGCGGGCATGATGAACCATCGAGAGCACACCGGGGACCGGACGCACGCTGCCGTCCAAAGCCAGCTCCCCGATGATCAGGGCTTCGCTCCACGGTTCCCCCGTCAGTTGTCCGCTGGTCAGCAGCAGGCAGACGGCGATGGCCAGGTCGAAGGACGCTCCCTCTTTACGAAGATCGGCGGGGGCGAGATTGATCGTAATCCGCTCCATCGGGAACTTGAAGCCGCAGTTTTTAACCGCGGCGCGGACCCGCTCGGCGGATTCCTTGACCGCAGCATCTGGCAGGCCGACGAGACTGACCTGGGGCAATCCGCTGCTGATGTCGATTTCCACTTCAATCAATTTTCCTTCAATGCCGTTAACGCAAGCGCTGCGAACTTTGCCAAACATAAATAAGCACACTCCTTCCATGATAGAAGAGGGGAATCCGTAACTATTGCTCCCGTTAATCCCCTATTGGAAAAAGGTGCTTCCTTATAACCAATATATAATTATATTATTCCGCATAAGACTTCCATGCCGATAACGCGTCATCACTGATAAGCTCTTCACCATTATAACATTCTACATCCGCGGGAAAAATCCTGCCTCTGTTTCATAATTTTAGAAAAAATGAGTCATACTACTCGTGAGGTGATTGGACTATGGAAAACAAACCGTATTTCTGCCCGAATTGCCGCTCGAACCGGGTTAAATTCAGCGTGATTACGAGATACACACAGTCCTTTATCAAGGATGCCGTTACCGGGGAAGTTACGGAAATGGCGGAGGAAGCGCCGCTTCAACCGGAGGAGCCGGAAATTCAATGCCTGGTTTGCCATTTCTCGGGGAATGAAATGAGATTCGTGAAGCAGGCGGAGAGAGAGCCGAGGTCAGCCGTCTCCATCCAGCCTACTTATAGTTAATGTAGGACCAGCGCTTGCTTTCCCGGAAAGCGGCGCTCTTTTTGTTACGCCGTCGGGCCATTTCCATGCGGTTCGGCGGCTCCATTCGCGTAAGGGGAGCTTGCGGGCAGTTTCCTTCGCCGGCATGCGGTATTCCTATTTCCCGAGCAATTAGAAAAATCGCCACCTTTCACCAATATCAGGAAGCATATGAGAAATTAATGTTAAATAATTAAGAAAAGTAGAGGAAACTAGCGAAAAAAAGTGGTACAATAGATAGGGCTTGTCGAGCGGTGCGATACTGCCGATTGAATAGATTTTTTTCGTTCTGATAATATCTATTTTAGTTGGCTGAAATCCATTGGTTTCGAAGCTTGGTTTCGAAGCGCCATTGAAGACACTGATAGGAGGAAGTAAGAATGAATATCCATGAGTATCAAGGCAAAGAAGTCCTGAGACAATATGGAGTGACCGTTCCGGAAGGAAGAGTCGCTTTTTCCGTGGATGAAGCGGTTGAAGCTGCCAAGCAGCTGGGAACCCCTGTTGTGGTTGTCAAAGCCCAAATCCATGCTGGCGGAAGAGGGAAGGCCGGCGGAGTCAAGGTAGCCAAAAATCTGGACGAAGTACGTACATATGCTGACGAAATTCTCGGTAAAATTCTCGTCACCCACCAGACCGGTCCGGAAGGTAAAGAGGTTAAACGCCTGCTGATTGAGCAGGGTTGCGATATTAAGAAAGAATACTACGTAGGCGTAGTTGTAGACCGCGGCACCGGCCGGGTCGTCATGATGGCATCGGAAGAAGGCGGCATGGAGATTGAAGAGGTGGCCGCCAGAACTCCGGAGAAAATATTCAAGGAAGTGATCGATCCGGTTATCGGATTGCAGCCGTTCCAGGCTCGCAGACTGGCATTCGCGATCAATATTCCGAACGAACTGGTTAACAAGGCCGTTAAATTCATGATGGCGTTGTATACGGCATTTGTAGATAAGGACTGCTCCATTGCGGAAATCAACCCGCTCGTCGTAACCGGAGACGGAAACGTTATGGCGCTGGATGCCAAGCTGAACTTCGACTCCAACGCATTGTATCGTCATAAAGACATCCTGGAGCTTCGCGATTTGGAAGAAGAAGATCCGAAGGAAATCGAAGCCTCCAAATTCGACCTGAGCTACATCGCTCTGGACGGAAACATCGGATGTATGGTTAACGGAGCCGGCCTGGCTATGGCGACGATGGATATCATCAAATATTACGGCGGAGAACCGGCCAACTTCCTCGATGTAGGGGGCGGCGCCACCACGGAGAAAGTAACCGAAGCGTTCAAGATCATCCTGTCCGATGAGAAGGTCAAAGGGATCTTCGTTAACATTTTTGGCGGCATCATGCGCTGTGATGTAATCGCCGAGGGAGTTGTAGAAGCGGCCAAGCAGGTAGGTTTGGACCGTCCTCTTGTCGTGCGCTTGGAAGGAACCAATGTGGAGCTCGGGAAGAAGCTTCTGAACGAATCCGGCTTGAATATTATCGCTGCAGACTCGATGGCCGACGGCGCTCAGAAGATCGTAGAGCAAGTCAAAAATCTGTAAGCAGCACCCCTTATATAAAATGAACGGAAAAAAGTAAAGGATGTGAAGCGACGTGAGTATTTTAGTTAATAAAAACACAAAGGTCATTACTCAAGGGATTACCGGTTCCCAGGGTAGATATCATACCAAAGGCGCGCTTGACTACGGAACTCAAGTAGTGGGAGGGACTACTCCCGGCAAGGGCGGTACGGAAGTAGAGTTTGAGCTGGAGAACGGCAGCACGGTCAAGCTCCCCGTGTTCAACACGGTGCGTGAAGCGGTAGAAGCTACCGGAGCCAATACATCCGTTATTTATGTTCCTCCGGCTTTCGCGGCGGATTCGATCATGGAGGCCGTCGACGCGGATCTGGATCTCGTTATCTGCATCACTGAAGGAATTCCCGTGCTCGACATGGTTAAAGTCAAGAGATACATGGAAGGCAAGCGTACCGTGCTGATCGGTCCTAACTGCCCCGGCGTCATTACTCCGGGTGAATGCAAAATCGGCATTATGCCGGGATATATCCATACTCCAGGCCATGTCGGAGTCGTTTCCCGCAGCGGAACGCTCACCTACGAAGCCGTTCATCAGTTAACTACCCGCGGCATCGGCCAGTCCTCTGCCGTAGGGATCGGCGGAGATCCGGTTAAAGGCTCGGAATTTATCGACGTTCTTAAGAGATTTAACGAAGATCCGGACACTTATGCCGTCATCATGATCGGTGAGATCGGCGGAACGGCGGAAGAAGAAGCGGCCGAGTGGATCAAAGAGAATATGACGAAGCCCGTTGTCGGATTTATCGGCGGTAAGACCGCTCCGGAAGGCAAGCGGATGGGTCATGCCGGCGCTATTATTTCCGGAGGCAAGGGAACGGCCGCCGAGAAAGTGGCTACTCTGGAAAGCTGCGGAATTAAAGTGGCTCCTACTCCTGCGGAGATGGGATCCACACTGGTGAGCGTCCTGGAGGAAAAGGGACTGCTGGAGAAATGCATCACCAAAAAATAATAGCTAACTGAATAAATAATTATGAAGGTAAGCAACCTTTCATTTCCTATATGGATTTGACGGGTTGCTTTTTTTCATTTTTAAGCACAAGGAGGAACCGGCATTGGATAATAAATCAATCTTGTTAGGGCTTCATGAACTGAAAGGAATCGGTTGGGAAACGATCGAAAAACTGATTATTAAAACCCAAAATTTGGTGGAGCTGCTGGAATGGGGAGATATGGAGTGGAGGGAGGCCGGAATTCGCAGGGATCGGGTAGAGAGTATAAGGAGGGGCTTGACTCAGGAGCGGCTAGCGTCCAGACTGGAGTGGTACCGCAAGGAGAACATACATGTATTGACATTATATGATGAAGCTTATCCATACAGGCTGAGGCATAGTTCACGCCCGCCCTGGGTGCTGTATGCCAAAGGAAATTTGAAGCTGCTGGAGAATCATCATTCCCTGGCGATTGTAGGCAGCCGCACTCCGACCGCGTACGGTAGAAGGGCAGCAACCGAGCTGGCTTATCATTTGTCCGAAGCGGGATTGAGCATTGTCAGCGGACTGGCCAGAGGAATCGACAGCGCGGCCCACCTCGGGGCGTTGGAAGGCAAGGCTAAGACGATCGCCATCCTGGGCACCTCCATTGACCGGGTTTATCCCCCTGAAAATCTTAAATTGTTCAAGAGAATAGAGGAAGAGGGGGTCGTGCTGTCCGAGTATTTCCCGGGCATCATCCATCATCCCGGATTATTTCCGCTGCGCAATCGGGTAATTGCCGGCATAAGTTTGGGCACTCTAGTAGTAGAGGCGGCTCAGAATAGCGGATCGTTGATTACGGCCGATATGGCTTTGGACGAGTCCAGGGATTTGTTTGCCGTTCCCGGTCCGATCTTCTCTCCCAAGAGCCGGGGCACCAACGAGCTTCTTCAAACCCGGGCCAAGATGGTCGTTTGCGCGAATGATGTGCTCGAAGAATATAAGGGCTTTTTCAATATAAAGAACGTTTTGCATCCTGCGGATTCTCCTAAACCCGAACCGGAGCTGACGAAGGAAGAGCGGCGAATCCTTGGGCTCATTTCGTTCGAACCGACGACGATTGACTATCTTTTGGAGCAAAGCGAAACAAATTTTGGACATTTGCATACAATTCTGTTATCTTTACTAATGAAAAAAAAGATTGCACAGCATGCAGGCTCGGCGTATGTATTAATATAGCGGCAAGATCATCAGATTGCCTGCAAGAGATAAAGCACATATAATAAACCTGTTTACAGAGGGGAGGAAGATGCGCATGGCAGATTCGTTAGTTATCGTCGAATCACCGGCAAAAGCGAAAACGATCAGTAAATATTTAGGCAGCAAATATATTGTCAAAGCATCTATGGGCCATATCCGTGATCTTCCCAAAAGTCAGATCGGAGTAGAAGTCAAGCGTAATTTTGAACCGAAATATATAACGATCCGCGGCAAGGGCTCCGTGCTGAAGGAATTGAAGGACGCCAGCAAGAAGGTTAAGAAAATTTATCTGGCGGCGGACCCTGACCGGGAAGGGGAAGCGATTGCCTGGCATCTGGCGCATTATCTGGAGTTAACGGATAACGAGCCGTGCCGCGTCGTGTTCAACGAAATTACGAAGCAAGCGGTTAAAGATGCCTTCAAATCACCGCGCCCGATCAATAAAGACCTGGTGAATGCCCAGCAAGCGAGAAGAATTCTTGACCGCCTGGTCGGTTATAAAATCAGCCCGCTTCTATGGAAGAAGGTCAAGAAGGGATTGTCGGCCGGCAGGGTTCAATCGGTAGCCGTCAAGTTGATCAATGACCGGGAGAATGAGATTAGAGAGTTCATTCCGGAGGAGTATTGGTCGATCACGGCCATGCTGCAAGCCGGCAAGCAGTCCTTCGAAGCGAAATTTTACGGGATAGGCGGAGAAAAGCTGGAGCTTGGCAACGAAGAAGAGGTCAACCGGATTCTGAAGATGATTGAGGAGTCCAGCTTCGTTATTAAGGAGGTTAAGGAGAGGGAGCGTCAGCGCCATCCTTCCGCCCCTTTTATTACAAGTACACTCCAGCAGGAAGCGGCCCGCAAGCTGAATTTCCGGGCGGCCAAGACGATGTCCGTCGCGCAGCAGCTATATGAAGGGATTGAGCTGGGCAAGGAAGGAACGGTCGGTCTGATTACGTATATGCGTACGGACTCCACACGGATATCCCCGGTAGCCCAGGAAGAAGCTAAGGAATATATTCAGGGGAAGTTCGGCGATGCTTACGCTCCGGAAAGCCCACGCAATTATACTAAGAAAAACAGCGGCGCCCAGGACGCGCATGAGGCGATTCGTCCAAGCTCCGTCCTTCGTTCTCCGGACGAAATCAAGTCTTATTTGAGCCGGGACCAATACCGCCTATATAAATTAATTTGGGAACGGTTTGTCGCCAGCCAGATGACCTCGGCCGTATTGGATACGATGACTGTGGACATACAAGCCAACGAAGCGGTTTTCCGCGCCGTAGGCTCCAAAGTGAAGTTTCCGGGCTTCATGAAAGTATACGTAGAAGGAAATGACGACGGGACGACAGAGGAAGACCGGCTTCTGCCTCCTTTGCGTAAGGACGATGTGGTGGAACGCGTCGGAATCGAGCCGAAGCAGCATTTTACGCAGCCGCCGCCTAGATATACGGAAGCCCGGCTGGTAAGGACGCTGGAGGAGTTGGGAATCGGGCGTCCGAGCACCTATGCCCCCACACTGGAAACGATCCAGAAGAGAGGATATGTAGCTCTCGAGGACAAGAAGTTCATTCCGACAGAACTGGGAGAATTGGTCGTTGAATTGATGGAGGAATTTTTCCCGGAAATATTGGATGTAGAATTTACGGCCAATATGGAGGAAGAGCTGGACCACGTGGAAGAAGGGAAGGAGGATTGGGTTAAGGTTCTGGACGAATTTTACCAATCCTTCGAGAAGCGGCTGGAGGTAGCCGAAGAGGAAATGAAGGAAGTCGAGATTCAGGACGAGGTCTCGGATGAAATTTGTGAAAAATGCGGCAAGCCGTTAGTATACAAAATGGGGCGGTTCGGCAAGTTTCTCGCCTGCTCCGGATTTCCGGAGTGCCGGAATACGAAGCCGATCGTCAAGGACATCGGGGTAGTTTGCCCCAAATGCAAGGAAGGCCACATCGTAGAAAGACGCAGCAAGAAAGGCCGGATTTTTTATGGTTGCAACCGGTATCCGGAGTGCGATTTCGTCTCTTGGGACCGGCCGGCGGGACGCGATTGCCCGAAATGCGACTCGATGCTCGTTGTAAAAAATACAAAAAACGGGCAGCACCTCCAATGCGTGCAATGTGATTTTAAAGAGGAAGTGCCGGAATAAGTCTTGCGCGAAACTAAGTTCTCTGGAGCTTAGTTTTTCGTCTTCTTTTCCGGGGTGCTGCGAACCGTAAGGAATTAGGAGGAGGTTGGGATCATGTCCAATGATAAACCAGTCACTGTCATCGGAGCAGGACTAGCGGGCAGCGAGGCCGCATGGCAAATTGCCCGCCAGGGAGTTCCGGTTAAACTGTACGAAATGAGGCCGGTCCGCAAAACGCCGGCCCATATCACCGATAAATTTGCCGAGCTGGTCTGCAGCAACTCTTTGCGGGCTAATGGATTGACCAACGCGGTGGGCGTGCTGAAGGAGGAGATGCGGAACCTGGATTCGCTTATTCTGGCGAGTGCGGACAAGCATGCGGTTCCGGCAGGCGGCGCGCTTGCGGTGGACCGGGACGGGTTTTCGGGAGAGGTGACCTCCACGCTCCGCAATCATCCGCTGATTGAGGTCGTTAATGAAGAAATCAGCTCATTGCCGGAAGGAATAACAGTGGTCGCCACAGGTCCGCTTACTTCTCCGGATCTGTCGGAGCATCTGCGGTCGCTTATGGGAGAGGAATATTTATACTTTTATGATGCAGCCGCACCGATTGTTGAGAAAGATTCCATCGATATGGATAAAGCCTTCATAGCTTCCCGGTATGACAAAGGGGAAGCCGCCTATATCAATTGTCCCATGGATGAAGAGCAATTCGAAGCTTTCTATGAAGCGCTGGTTACGGCGGAAGTGGCGCCGATCAAAGAGTTTGAGAAGGAAATTTATTTCGAGGGCTGCATGCCTATCGAAGTGATGGCTAGCAGGGGCAAGCAGACGATTTTGTTCGGTCCGATGAAGCCGGTGGGGCTCGTCGATCCGCGTACGGGCAAGCAGCCTTATGCGGTCGTGCAGTTGAGGCAGGATAATGCAGCCGGAACGCTGTATAATCTGGTCGGGTTCCAGACCCACTTGAAATGGGGGGAACAGAAGAAGGTCTTCTCGCTCATTCCCGGACTGGAGCAGGCGGAGTTTGTCCGATATGGGGTTATGCACCGCAACACTTTCATCAATTCACCGAAGCTGCTGCGTAACACTTATCAATTTGTCCGCCGGGACAATCTGTTCTTCGCCGGGCAGATGACCGGGGTGGAAGGCTATGTCGAATCGGCGGCTTCCGGCCTTATTGCGGGAATCAATGCGGGCCGAATGGCCAGGGGTGAGGACTGTCTTGTTTTCCCTCTGGAGACGGCCTTGGGCAGCATGGCAAAGTATATTACGACGGCGGACTTTAAGCATTTTCAACCGATGAATGTGAATTTCGGATTATTCCCGCCGCTGGATGAGAAAATCCGCAACAAGAAAGCCAAGTATGAAAAAATAGCCGAACGCGCAATTCGAACTATTCAGAATTTTTCGCAAAGCACAGGCCTGGTTGCTTGTAAGTAAAAGCTTAGCTGTGATACGATAGTATCTGTTTAGTATCTTTAAAGGCTCTGATATCGGAGGTTGACGTTATGACAATGCAAGCGTGGGTGGACGGTTTCCTTCGATATCTGGAGGCGGAGAGGAACGCTTCCCCGCATACATTGAACAACTATGCCAAAGATTTGCAGCAATTCGTGCTTTTTCTGGAGCAGCAGCAAATCGACAGCCCGGCCACCGTGACGTATTTGAATGTGCGGATGTTTCTGGCCAAGCTGAATGAACAGGAGTACGCGAAGCGAAGCGTATCCCGCAAATTATCCGCATTGCGGACATTTTATACTTATTTGCTGAGGGAGGGGCTTGTAGAGTCCAGCCCTTTCAGCTACATAAGAACTCCCAAGCAGGACAAGAAGCTGCCGAAGTTCCTTTATGTGGAGCAGATGGAAGCTCTTCTCGGAGCGCCGGATACGGACACTCCGATCGGACTCAGAGACCGGGCGATTATGGAACTGCTCTATGCTAGCGGAATACGGGTTAGCGAGTTGGTCCGGCTGGACCTGTCTTCCATCGATCTGGACAATGGAATCGCCCTTGTCTATGGCAAAGGGGCGAAGGAGCGGTATGTCCCAATCGGAGAGCCGGCGGTGGATGCGATCCGGATGTATACGGAACAGGCCAGGGAAGCGCTGGTCAAAGCAGGCGATGAAGACGCGCTGTTCGTCAACTATGCCGGCGGCCGCCTGACGGACCGCAGTGTGCGCAGAATGCTGGATAAATATATTACCCAGGTAGCCGGCGTACAGAGCATAAGTCCGCACATGTTCCGCCATTCCTTTGCCACTCATATGTTGGAGGCGGGAGCTGATTTGAGAACGGTGCAGGAGCTTCTGGGGCACGTCAATTTATCGACGACCCAGATTTATACGCATGTAACCAAGGATCATCTGCAATCGATCTATAACAGTGCCCATCCGCGCGCTTGATAGGAGCGTATGATGGATTATTTAAAGGGAGTGAGTGCATGAGCGAATTTCATGCGACGACGATTTTTGCCGTTCGTCATAAAGGCAAAGGGGCCATAGCGGGAGACGGACAGGTCACGTTCGGCAATAGCATGGTCATGAAGAACAAGGCGAGGAAAGTCAGAAGACTTTACAGGGGGAAGGTCGTGGCCGGGTTTGCCGGATCGGTGGCTGACGCGATCACTTTATTCGAGAAATTCGAAGGCAAGCTGGAAGAGCATCATGGAAATCTGCAGCGGGCCGCCGTAGAGCTTGCCAAGGAATGGAGATCCGACCGCGTTCTGCGCAAGCTGGAGGCGATGATGATCGTGATGGATGATCAGGGGCTGCTACTTATTTCCGGCAATGGAGAGATTATCGAGCCTGATGACGGCATTCTGGCCATCGGCTCCGGAGGCAGCTTTGCCCTGGCGGCCGGCCGTGCTCTGAAGAGATACGCTTCCGATATGGAAGCTTCGGAAATCGCGAAGGCGGCTCTCGAGATGGCCGCTGAAATCTGTGTCTACACAAATCACAATATTATTGTCGAAGAAATCGGGTAAGGCAGTTAACTATGCGAGAGAAATCAGGAGGGTTGTTTATGAGCGAATCTTCCCTAACTCCTAAACAAATTGTAGCGGAACTCGATAAATATATTATAGGGCAGAAGAAGGCGAAGAAATCAGTAGCTGTCGCCTTGAGAAACCGGTATCGGAGAAGCCGTCTCGACGAAGCGATCCGGGACGAAATCGTGCCCAAAAACATACTGATGATCGGGCCGACGGGAGTCGGCAAGACGGAAATTGCAAGAAGAATCGCCAAGCTGGTCAAGGCGCCGTTCGTCAAAGTGGAAGCGACCAAATTTACGGAGGTCGGGTACGTCGGCCGCGATGTGGAATCGATGGTCCGTGATTTGGTGGAAACCTCGATCCGCATGGTCAAAGTGGAAAAGACGGAGAAATTGAAGGACAGAGCGGAGGCGCTGGCCAATGATAGAATCGTATCGATACTCGTTCCTTCCGGCTCCAAGAATAGAGGGCAGCGCAATCCATTGGAAATGCTGTTCGGACAGCAAAACCAGAGCCAGCAAGAACAGGAGACGAGGGACCCCGCCGTGGATAACGAGAGAGAAGCGGTTAAGAAGCGCTTGTTGAACGGCGAACTGGAGAATGAAACGATAGAAATCGAAGTGGAGGATCATGCTCCTTCGATGTTTGATATGCTGGGCGGACAAGGCAACGACCAGATGGGCTTTAATATGCAGGAGATGTTCGGCAGTCTGCTTCCGAAACGGACGAAGAAGAGGAAATTGCCGGTCAAGGAAGCGCGCAAAGTCCTTATTCAAGATGAAGCCCAGAAGCTTATGGACATGGACGAGGTAATCCAGGAGGCTGTCCGCCGGGCAGAGCAGACCGGGATTATTTTTATCGACGAAATAGACAAAATCGCCACTCCTAACCGCGGCCAAGGCCCGGATGTATCCCGCGAAGGAGTGCAAAGGGATATTCTGCCTATCGTGGAAGGCAGCACCGTCATGACCAAATACGGCCCTGTGCATACGGATTACATTTTGTTCATTGCCGCCGGGGCATTTCATATAGCGAAACCATCCGATCTGATCCCTGAATTGCAGGGGCGGTTTCCGATACGGGTCGAGCTCAACAACTTGACGCTCGATGACTTCGTGTCGATCCTGACAGAGCCGAAGAACGCGCTGACGATGCAGTATACGGCGCTTTTGGAAACGGAAGGAATCCGGGTGGATTTTACAGAAGGAGCGATTCGCGAAATCGCTGCTATTGCCGTGGAAGTTAATCAAAATACCGACAATATCGGTGCCAGAAGATTGCATACGATTCTGGAGAAGGTTCTGGAGGATCTGTCCTATGAAGCATCGGACATCCACTTGGAGCAGATTTCCATTACCCCGGAATATGTGCGAGAAAAGCTGGGGGAAATTGTAAAAAACAGGGACTTAAGCCAGTATATTCTATAAGCAAGGCCCGAAATTATGGAGGCTTCAGTAATGACGCTATTGATAAAAACAAGAAGATTGAACCGCCTGCTGCAGAAAGCGGCAGGCAAACCTGTCAGCTTTATGGAAATGGCAGAGGTTCTGCGCGATACTATACAGGCCAATCTTTATGTGGTCAGCCGCAAAGGGAAAATTCTCGGATTTGCCCAGATTGAGACGATGGAATCGGAGAATCTGAATGAGATGATTCACCAGAAGCAGAGATTTTCCGAAGAAATTAACACATTATTGTTGAAAATTGAGGAGACGACCTCCAATGTCGATGAAGAAAGCATCTATCATTACTTTATCGAACAAATCGAACATATGTTTGGTCATCGTCAGATGACCGTTATTCCCATTGTTGGGGGCGGGGACCGTCTGGGTTCACTGGTGCTTACGCGTAAAGAGGATGCTTTCGGGGACGAAGATTACATACTGGCGGAATACGGGGCTACCGTCGTCGGAATGGAAATTTTCAAGGTGCGGGCCGAGGAGAATGAAGTTCATGCCCGCAGCAAAGCCATTGTAGACGTGGCTGTCGCCTCCTTGTCCTATAGCGAGCTTGAAGCGGTTGATCATATTTTCGAGGAATTGGATGGGGACGAAGGACTATTGGTCGCCAGCAAAATTGCCGATCGTGCGGGGATCACCCGTTCGGTTATTGTTAATGCTCTTCGCAAGCTGGAGAGTGCGGGTGTCATCGAAACCAGGTCGCTCGGCATGAAAGGAACTTACATAAAAATCCTGAATGATCAATTAATTTTAGGTCTTGAAAAAGTGAAAGTTTAAATATTTGTCAGAAAAATCGAGCCTAAAGTATCATTGAAACAGTAATAAATCCCTATTTACCATGAAAGTCCTGTCGAAAGATGGGACTTTTTTCTTATTGTAATTAATTCCAGTTTTATTCATTATTAGAGATGTTTTGATATGGATCGAAATTTGTCACATTCGTATATAATTTTTTTAAAGGATGTCGAAAAAAAAGAGGAGTTAACAAACATTTGTTGAATAAGATTATCTAGCTTGGAGAGTGAGGTTAGAGAAATGGAACTATTAAATTCGTCAACTTTTAACTTGATGGAGCGTTCGCTGAATGCTTCGGCCTTGCGCCAGCAGGTGATTTCGAACAATATCGCGAATGTGGACACGCCCTTCTTCAAGCGTTCCGATGTTCAATTCGAGGAACTGCTGCAGAATGAGTTGAAGGCACCATTCTCCATTGAAGGATTCAGGACCGATCCCAGACACTTTGTCATAGGTCGATCTTCTTATCCCGCTCCGCAAATTACTAAAGACTCAGAGACAGCCATGAATAACAATATGAACAACGTCGACATCGATGCGGAAATGTCCTTGCTGGCCAAGAATGTTCTAAGGTATTACGTCATGAGTCAGCAGGTCGGCCATGAGATTAAGATGGCCAGAACAGCATTAGGAGGGAGCAGCCGATGAAATTGACAGGAGCTTTCGATATTAGCTCATCTGCATTGACGGCCCAGAGACTCAGAATGGATGTGATATCGTCCAACATCGCCAATGCGGAGACCAACCGCGGTAGATTGGTGGATGGGAAATGGGTCCCGTACAGCCGAAAGATTGTCACTATGGAACCGAAGAGCAGTCAGCCTTTTGCCCATTTTCTGAACTCTGCTATGGAGGGGGCGGCAGGGGAAGGAGTAAAAGTAACGAGAATTACCGAGGATTCAACTCCACCTAAGCTGGTTTACAATCCAACCCATCCCGATGCGGATGAAAATGGTTATGTACATATGCCCAATGTCGATATCTTGAAGGAAATGATCGACATGATCTCGGCCACCCGATCCTATGAGGCCAACGTAACAGCGTTAAACGCTTCCAAGTCCATGATTACGAAGGCTCTGGAAATAGGCAGATAGGCCGACAGATAGTTGAAAGGGGGGACAATGATGATAGATCCGGTAGTACTAAACGCTCAATCCGCTAGTTCGCTGATACCGGGTTCCAAGACCCATACGGGAGCTCTGGAATTGTCGAAGCAGTTCGACCAGTTTTTGAAGGGGGCTATCACCGATCTAAACCAGCAGCAGCATCAGGTGGACCAATTGAACGAGCAATTCATAGTTGGAGAAATGAATGACGTTCATCGGCTGATGATCGCCTCGGCAAAAGCGGAATTAGGCTTGCAGCTGGTGGTGCAGGTTCGAAATAAAGTAGTGGAGGCCTATCAGGATGTTATGAGGATGCAGCTCTAATTCCAGTAAAACGGTAAACGTCGGATGAGGTGAGTAAGTGAACGAAACGGTTCTCCAGTATGTCAATCGAGGAAAAGAATTTTGGGGCAGATTTAGCAAAGGTCAAAAAATTACGATCATCGCCACTATAGCACTGTTGATATTAACTTTGGTTTTAGTTACATACAGCTTGTCCAAAACAGAATACGCCACTGCCTTCACAGATCTGCAGCCCGCAGATGCAGCGGCCATAAAGAAACATCTGGAAGATAATAAAATTCCATACCGCCTTAGTGATGACGGCAAATCGATTGGAGTGCCGCGGAATATGGTCTCCACCGTGAAAATCGAAGTTGAGTCCCAGGGGCTTAACCAGAACGGCAGCATTGGTTATGGAGCTTTCCGGGAAAATAACGCTTTCGGCACGACGGACAACGAATTCAGCATCAAGAAGCTGGACATGATCCAGGGAGAATTACAGCAGCTCATCAATTCCAATACGGCAGTTGCCAGCTCCAAGGTTGTAATCAACCTTCCCGAAGAAACGGTGTTTCTCCGCGATGAGCAGGATCAGCAGTCGACCGCATCCGTAGTTGTCAATTTGAAGCCAGGCTACCGGCTGGACCAGAACAAGATCGACACGATGTACCAACTGGTATCCAAGAGCGTCAAAAATTTGCCGATTGAAAACATAGCGATTTCAGATCAGAACGGGGATTTGCTCCCGTACTCCAAAAATAACGACAGTCAGTTCACTTCCGCAAACGCGGCGGCGATGCAGTTCGAAATCAAACGGAAATTCGAACAGGATCTCCGCAAGGACATCAAAGAAATTCTGGGCGGTATTCTCGGTAAAGACAAAGTGATTCCGATGGTCATCGCCACGATGAACTTCGACAAGAGAAGCACAGTCGAGAATCTGGTCACTCCGGTCAATACGGAGGAGCAGAGAGGGATAGAAATCAGCGTTCAGGAACTGCAAAAAACATATACGTCCAATGGAGCCGATACTGGCGGAGTGCCGGGAACCGGCCCGACCGATATCCCCACTTACCCGGGCAGCTCGGCTGCCGGCTCAGCCAATTCCGAAGAAATGCAGAGGACCGTTAACTACGAGGTTAACCGGATCACCCAGCAAATTGAATCCAGTCCATTCACTGTAACGGATTTAACCATTTCTGTCGGCATTGAACCACCGGATCGGAATAATCCCGAATCCTTTACCCCGGAAGCAAGGGAAGCCATTGAACAAATCCTCATCAGCGTTGTCAATGCATCGCTTGCAAACAGCGGAAGGACCTTCACTCCGGAAGAGCTGGCGAGCAGGGTCCATGTCTTCGATCAGACTTTCGCCGGGCCACAAGAGGTTAATCCCGCTTCCAGCGTGAACTGGTATTGGATCGGCGGAATTGCAGCGGCAGTGCTGGCATTGGCCGGACTAGGCGGATACTTCATCTCCCGCAGACGCAAAGCGAATGAGGAAGCCGCTGAAGAAGCTTATGAAAGCACAGCGATTGAATATCCGACCATCGATCTTGAAAATGTGACCAACGAGAATCAGATCCGCAACCAACTCGAAACCTTGGCTAAGAAAAAGCCCGAAGAATTTGTTAATTTGTTAAGAACCTGGCTGGTTGACGAATAGAGGTGTGCACGATTGGCAAAAGCAGCAGCACAACAAGGTTTGACAGGCAGGCAAAAGGCGGCCATTCTTCTCATCAGCTTGGGGCCTGAAGTATCCGCTCAAATCTTCAAGCACCTGAGAGAAGATGAAATCGAACAATTGACGTTGGAGATAGCCAACGTGCGTAAAGTGGATGCCTTGGAAAAGGAATCGATTTTGGCCGAGTTTCACCAGATTTGCCTGGCACAGGAATATATTTCGCAAGGCGGTATTGCCTACGCCAAAGAAATATTGGAGAAGGCACTGGGACCGCAAAAATCGATCGACATCATCAACCGGTTAACGGCAACGCTTCAAGTCCGCCCGTTCGATTTTGCAAGGAAAGCAGATCCTGCCCAAATTTTGAACTTTATCCAGAATGAAAATTCGCAAACCATCGCTCTGGTCCTATCTTATTTGCAGCCGGAGCAGTCTTCCATCATCCTGTCGGCGCTTCCACAAGAGAAGCAGGCGGATGTGGCCAAGAGAATTGCATTGATGGACAGCACATCCCCCGAGGTTCTCACCCAGGTGGAGCAGGTGCTCGAGAACAAGCTGTCCGCAAC
Organism: Paenibacillus residui; assembly: GCF_042677205.1. Taxonomy (NCBI): domain Bacteria; kingdom Bacillati; phylum Bacillota; class Bacilli; order Caryophanales; family Paenibacillaceae; genus Paenibacillus; species Paenibacillus residui. Next base: position 328,454 of record NZ_JBHTIU010000027.1, on the reverse strand, counting down.
GGTGACCCAAGACTACACGTCAGCGGGCGGTATCGAATCGATCGTCCAAATCTTGAACGGCGTCGACCGCGGAACGGAACGGACCATTCTCGATTCCCTGGAGGTACAGGATCCAGAGCTGGCTGAGGAAATCAAGAAGAGAATGTTCGTCTTCGAGGATATTGTCAATCTCGATAACCGTTCCATCCAGCGGATTATCCGCGACATCGACAACAGCGATTTGCAGCTGGCTTTGAAAGTGGCCAGTGAAGAAGTCAGAGACGCGATCTTCAGCAATATGTCCAAGCGGATGTCCGAAACGTTCAAGGAAGAGATGGAATATATGGGTCCTGTCCGGCTCCGTGATGTAGAAGAAGCACAGACCCGGATTGTGGCAACGATTCGCCGCCTGGAAGAATCCGGAGAAATCATCATCGCACGCGGTGGAGGAGATGATATCGTTGTCTAGATTGATCAAACCCGGAGGATATATAGCGCTTGACGACACCAAATTGATTAATCCGACGTTCGATCTTGGCAAATGGTACGGCAACGGCGCCTCCAGAACGGATCAGGCTCCTTATACGGAAGAGGAGCAGCTGGAAATCCAACAGGCCAAGCAGCTGAAAGAACAGATTCTGCAGGACGCAGAACAGCTGGCGGAAGCCCGGATTCGCGAAGCGATGGAAGCGGCCGAACAGATCAAGGCCCAGGCCAGACAAGAAATCGACTCCTGGTGGCAGGAGCAGCGCCGTCTGGATCTGGAGGAACGGGAGCTTACCCGGAAGCAAGGCTACCAGGAGGGTTATGATTCCGGCGTTCAGCAGGCCACTGCCGATATTCTCCAACAGTATGAACAGCAGATGGCTGAAGCGAAAACGATTCTGGAGCAAGCCTACGAAACCAAGAAGCAAATTATTCGCGATGCTGAACCGTTCCTGATCGAGCTAAGCTGTGCCATAGCCGAGAAGATCGTTCATCAGCAGCTTACGGTCTCCCCGGAATGGATCGTTTCGATGACCCGGCAGATGCTTGTCCGCACAAGGGAGAGAGGCACCATTACATTGTGCGTAGCTCCCGAGCATTTCGCTTATATCCAGGATGCCAAGGACGAATTGCAAATGGTCGTCGATTCACAGGCTGAGCTGGTGATCGTTCCCGATTCGTCCGTCAGGGATCAAGGCTGTGTTGTCCGTTCGGAATTCGGCAGCATCGACGCCCGGATTGAAACCCAGTTAACCGAAATCAAGAACGCTTTGCTCCAGGCGGCGGTTTCCCAGGATGGTGTTCCCGATGAAGGCTAGCGGTCCGCAAGCCGGCAAATACATCGACTTCCTTCGACAATTAGATCCGGTCCCGGTCTTCGGTAAAGTGACTAAAGTCATAGGTCTTACGGTGGAGGCCGAAGGTCCCGATGCGAATATCGGAGATGTCTGTCTGATCCATCCTCCCAAATCCGATAAACCGCTTAAAGCGGAGGTCGTAGGCTTTCGCGGCAACAAGGTCATTCTCATGCCGCTCGGCGACCTGCACTCGATTGGTCCCGGCTGCGATGTCGTCAGTACCGGGAAGCCTTTAAGCGTTCAGGTAGGGTACGAATTACTCGGCAAGGTTCTGGACGGACTGGGCCAGCCGCTGGACGGCTCGCTGCTTCCTCTGCGAATGAGTCAATATTCGACGAACAACAGCCCCGGCAATCCGCTGATGAGACCGCGAGTTCTGCATCCCATCAGCGTCGGAATCCGGTGCATCGACGGTCTGCTCACGATTGGCAAAGGCCAGCGGGTCGGCATCTTCGCGGGATCCGGTGTCGGCAAGAGCACCCTGATGGGCATGATCGCCCGTAATACTTCGGCAGATGTCAATGTCATCGCTCTGGTTGGAGAGCGCGGACGGGAAGTCCTGGACTTTATCGAAAGAGATCTCGGTCCGGAAGGCTTGGCCAAATCGGTTGTCGTTGTTGCTACTTCCGATCAGCCGGCGCTCATTCGGATCAAGGGCGCGTTAATTGCGACCAGCATTGCCGAATATTTCCGCGATAAGGGCCTGGATGTCATGCTCATGATGGATTCGGTCACCCGCTACGCCATGGCGCAACGGGAAGTCGGCTTGGCCATTGGAGAACCCCCGGCTACCCGCGGCTATACTCCATCGGTCTTCGCCAATTTGCCCAAGCTGCTGGAACGTTCAGGCACAGGGCCCAAAGGCTCGATAACCGCTTTCTATACCGTCCTGGTGGACGGAGACGATATGAACGAGCCGATCGCGGATGCCGTCCGCGGGATCCTGGATGGGCATATTGTACTGGACCGGCACCTTGCTAACAAAGGCCACTATCCCGCTATTGACGTTCTGGCCAGTGTAAGCCGGGTAATGAAGGAAATCGTTCCTCCGGAGCAGCAGGAAGCTGCCGATTTTCTGAAAAAACTGCTATCTGTTTATAGAAGTTCGGAGGACCTGATCAATTTGGGGGCGTACCAGAGCGGAACAAATCCAGAAATTGATCTTTCTTTGCAATTTATTTCAAAAATCCATGAATTTACAACGCAAAAGACCGACGAGAAGGTCTCCTATGAGGAAACTGTCCAAAGACTGATTGGTGAATTTCATAAAGGGTGATGATTGAATGCCGTTCAAGTTTGCCTTTCAAAAAATCGTGGACTTAAAAACAAGCGAAAAAACGCAAGCGGAATGGACCTTGTCCAGCGCCGTAGGCGAGCTGAGGAGCCAAGAGCAGAGTCTGCATCAGCTTCGGCTGGAGAAGCAGCGCATGCAGGACCGGATATCCGCGGAGTCGGCAGCTCAAACGACCGTCTCGCAGCTGATGATCTATCAGTCTTATATGGAACACATCGACCATAAAATCAGCGAGAAATATAAAGCAGTGACGGCCGCACAGAACAATGTCGACCGTAAGAAAGAAACGCTGAATTTGAAAATGATGGAGGAAAAGATCTGGCTTAACGCAAGGGACAAGGCGAAGCAGCGATTTATGTTCGAGATGCTTAAGAAGGAACAGGATGCCTTGGATGAGATGGCGTCTGTCAGACACCTGAGGACCTTGTGAAGCCGACGGCAAATTCTTGAGAAGCCCTTAAGGGGGGAGAGCCTTGGATACCGATTTAGAAAAAGCCGAGTTAAGCGCATTTGAACGAATTTTTTATTGGGTTCTCATTCCGGTCATTTTTACGGGGATTCTGGTGCTGGTTTACATGTTCGTCTTTGATAATGAGTTTAAACAGAAAATTCACGGAGCGGCAACCGGCATACCTGTGATCGGCGGCTGGTTTGCAAAGTCGGAAAGTGACGGGGCCGCGGATCGTCCGGCCGAGGAAGAAACGGACAAGGACGAACAAATTAAAGCTTTGCAGCAGCAGCTGTCCGAGAAAGAGGCAGAGCTGCAGCAGGCCGTATCGTCGGACAACGATAAGGAGCGCCAGATTGAAGAGCTTAAGGCCGCCTTGGCATCGATGAATGAACAGATGGAAGAGCAGCGTGCCGGGGACGAGGAATATGAGAAGCAGATTCGCCAAACGAGCTCGGTATACGCCAAGATGAGTCCAAGCAAAGCGGCCGTAATAATGGAGAACTTGACCAATCAGGAAAGAGTACTCTTCTTAAACGAAATGAAAGCAGAAGAGAGGACCCGGATTCTGGAGAAGATGAATCCGCAAATTGCAGCGGAAACGAGCATCGCCCTCAAGGATGCCGTCCTGGCCAAGGATACACAGATCGCCGCTCTGCAAGAACGGGTCAGAGCAGCGGAAGAAAAGTCGTCCGCGGCCGTTCCGAAATTGTCGAGCAGCGATCTCGGATCCACCTTCGCCAATATGGATGCCAAGCAAGCGGCGAAGCTGCTGCTGGAGATGAATGCGGCAAGTCCGGACAAGGTTGTGGATATTCTCAATGCGACAGATAACGAATCCAGATCGCGGATTATGTCCGAAATGTCCAAAGAGAACAGCAAGCTGGCGGCTGCCATTCTGGGCAAGCTCGTTCCCTAGGCGAAGTCGCAATAGTGTTTTTCCCTAGCTTCCTTAATGAAAGGAGGTGAATACATAGATGGAAATGAATGCTGTAATAGTACAGAACGCTGCAGCTCCTGCTTCTTCCTCAGGAGGAAGCTCTACTGTATCGGGAAACGCCGGTGGCGGCTCCTCAAGCCCATCCTTTGCAGGCACATTGGGCCTTGTCATGAATGTAGCAGAGGCGGGCCAAGCGGCAGAGACCCAGAAACCAATCGTTCTTCCCTGGGTCCAACCGTGGACAGCAGAAGAAGAATCGGGGACTGTGCAAACGGACGAGGAACAGCAGGCGATGCTTATCGCCATGATTGGGCAGTGGCTGGAACAACCGGAGCAGTTGGAAAGCTTGATGAAGGAAGAAGCGTTTAGCCAATGGTTCCGTCAAGCCGAAGAGCTGATTAAGGCTCTGGGAGGACCAACGGCCTCACCTGATGCAGGCCGACAAGACTTGGCAAGCAGCACGGAAGAAGGAATGCCTGTTCGGACATGGACGTCCGCCGAGCTCAAGTCGATTCTCGAATCGTTCACCCGGCTGGTTCAACAGCATCCGGACAGCGGACTGGTCGAGCAGTTGAAGGAGAAATTGGGCGAGCTTGTTCTGGCTTCCCAGGCGATGCGCAAGCCGGAATCGTCCATGGCAGATCCGAAAGCCGCTTCCGATGATACGGTGCAGCAGAACCCGCAGGTGCAAGTCCCTGAACGTGCAGCATCGACCCATGCCGACCCATCGTTCGCAGGAGAACGCCAGGCACAGTCTGGCAGCCAAGTTAATCCGGGGAAGGCAGAGCCTGTTATGGGCCAACTGATTTTCCGGGTGCCGTCGGAGCCGGATGTGCTTTCCCGTCTGGAGATGATCGCAGGCCGGAGCGGCAGCCTGGAGCGGCAGATGTCGGTTGGCTCGGAGATGACGAAGGGAGCCGAGCCGGTTACGGCAGCGGCCGCCGACACTGTTGCGGTCGCTGCTGAATCCATGCCAAGGAATGAAGCGCCGCGGACAGTTTCGCACCCTTCCTTGCCTCAGGAGCCGATACCCGCAGAACGATTTGCCGGTGAGATGAGCCGCTTCGTGCTCAGAAGCTTCACCACAGGAGCTTCCAACGGCTTCTCGGAAGCCCGTTTGTCCCTGTATCCCGAGCATCTGGGACATGTCGATGTGAAGCTGACCATGCAGCACGGCCAGTTGACCGCCCAGTTCATCGCTCACACACTGCTTGGCAAAGAAATGTTGGAAGCCCAGATGTCCCAACTGAGAGCTCAATTGCAGTCTCAGGGAATTCAGGTAGAACGGATGGAAGTGACCCATTCCAATTCCTTCAGTTCACATTTATTCCAGGATCAAAGAGACCGCCCTTCCCAACAACCTTATTACCAGCAGTCCAAGCGGAGCGCTGATCGTTACGAGGAGGATTGGTCCTTGGATTCCGCGGAATGGGCTGATGTCCGGGCCTCGGTATACGGCAGTAACGGGTTTGATGTGACTGCCTGACGAATACGACAACCTTCCGGGAGGTGAAAGCGTGTCTGATGCTATAAGCACGAGAAATATATGGCCGTATTATTCCAGCAACAATACCTTCAATACTGCTGAAAAAAATGATTCGCTCGGCAAAAATGAGTTCCTGAAAATATTAATGACCCAGCTGTCGAATCAGGATCCGATGCAGCCGATGCAGGATCGCGAATTTATCGCGCAGATGGCCCAATTTACCGCTGTGGAGCAGATGACCAATATGGCGGCGGATATGAGGCTGCTGCGGCAATCGTTAGGGATGGCCTCGGCGCTGATCGGCAAGGAAATCCAGTGGATAACACTGAATGACAAAGGCGAGAAGGTCACCCAAAGCGGAGTGGTTACAGCACTTACCTTCAAAGACGGAGTGCAATACGCAGTAGTCGGCGAGCATTCCATTTCGATGGACCAGATCATCCAAATCGGTCAGCCGGGGGAGGAGAATCCGCCGGATGAGGTGGAAAACCCCGGAGGCGGCGAGGAAGAGACTCCTGGTGACGTAGAGGAGCCCGATGAGGGCGGAAGCACTCCGGGAGGCGGCGACGAACCTGAAGAAACGGGGAACGGTTCCCCGGGGAACGGCGTATGAACGAACGATTTTCGATAAGCCAGCTATATCCTCATGCGATACCGCCGGCTGCACCACGCAGCTCCGGCAAGTCCCCGGTTACTGAAAGACCGGGTGCCGCATCGTTTCAGAATGCCCTGGATCAAGAGCTGGTCAAGTTTAGTCATCACGCGGAGGTTCGTCTGAAACAGAGAGGGATCCGAATTCAGCCGGAACAGATGGTGCAGATAGCCAATGCCGTTGATAAGGCTGCTTCCAAGGGGGCGAAGGATTCGCTCATTATTATGAAAAATGTCGCCTTAATCGTAAACATCAACAACAAAACGGTCGTAACGGCGTTGGACGAACATTCCATGAAGGACAACGTGTTTACCAAAATTGACAGCGCGATTGTTCTTTCAACGTAGGCCGGCCCTACTTATCTGGAGGCCTAAGGCCGCAGACCGATTGAAGCGGCCTGCCAACGCCGGGCCGGGAATCATTCCACAAGCTCAAGGAGGAGAAACGCTATGCTAAGATCCTTGTATTCCGGTGTTTCCGGTATGCGCGGTTTTCAAACAAAGCTGGACGTCATTGGAAACAACATTGCTAACGTGAATACGGTGGGCTTCAAAGGCAGCCGGGTCATGTTTCAGGATATCCTCAGCCAAACCGTGTCGGGAGTTACGGCTCCCGGAGACGAGCGGGGAGGAGTCAACGCCAAGCAAATTGGTCTGGGAGTAGCGATTTCCGCCATCGATACTCTTCACACACCGGGTAGTGCCATGACGACCAACGAACCTCTCGATTTAAGAATCAACGGAGACGGCTTTTTCGCCGTTAAAGTTTCGGAGGATCAGGAGGTTCCTTACTTGACCCGGGCAGGGGATTTTACACTGGATGCGAACCGTAATCTGGTAACCAAGAGCGGGCTGTTCGTCTGCGGAGTCGGCGGCGATCCGATCCAGCTGGATGAAGATATCGTTGCCTTCACCATTGGTCAGGACGGCAGAATCGTGGCCATTAACGGTGATGGGGAACCGGAAGAAACCGATTTTCAAATCGGGGTCGTCAAAGTTACCAATCCGGGCGGTCTGGAGAAAATCGGCGGCAGTCTCTATCGGACAACCCCTAATGCCCATGCGGAAGATATTGAAGTGGTTGAGCCTGGAGATGACGAAGCAGGCACCGGAGCGATCATCGCCGGTCAGCTCGAGATGTCCAATGTGGATTTGACCGCGGAATTTACGGAGATGATTGTAGCGCAGCGCGGTTTCCAGGCCAATTCTCGAATCATAACCACTTCCGATGAAGTGCTTCAGGAAATCGTCAACTTGAAACGATAAATCTTTTAGAGAATAGGGGGGCGGTTCCCCGCCCCTGCTGATTCTCTGCGGAGGGAATGCTTTGATTACCGTAACCCGTTTGAACGGTAAGCCTATTACGTTGAATGCTTTGTTGATCGAGACCATCGAGGAAACCCCGGATACGATGATCACGCTGATCACCGGCAAGAAAATCATGGTACTCGAGACCGTTCCGGAAACCGTGAGCAGGGTTCAACAATATGTGCAGTCGATAGGCTTGATAAGCAGTCAACTATTACGGACGGATTCGGGGGGAGTTTAGGTGTTAAAAAGCAAAGTTTTTCAAATCGTCGTTGCGATGCTGATCGTTGTCACTTTGATTCTCACCGCTTCCGTTTTGATATGGAACCTGATGGAGCAGAAGAGCTCCAAGGAAGTGAAACCAACGGAAGCGGCAGAGCAAGTGCCGGCCGCTCAAATCAAGGAAATGACCTACTTCCTGGATGAAATCCTTACGAATCTGGGAGAGAGCAGCCGTTTTGTCAAAGCAGGCTTCGCTTTTGAAATGACTACGAAGAAAGCCAAAGAAGAAATCGAGCAGTTGGACTTTAAAGTAAGAGGAATTATTAATCGGACTTTTGCCGAAATGACACCGGAACAAATTACGGGAGAGAAGGGTCAGGACCACCTTTCGACCGTATTGATGGATAAAATTAATCCTTTCTTGCACGATGGGAAGATCAAACAGGTATGGATCACTGAAATGGTGTTGCCATAGGTTTAATGTTTTTTGGTTAGGGGGGTGGCTGTAATGGTAGATGTACTATCGCAAAATGAAATTGACGCCCTGCTGGCGGCATTGTCGTCCGGCGAAGCGGATGCGGAAGAGCTTAAGAAGGAAGATACCCAGAAAAAAATCCGGTCCTACGATTTTAAAAGAGCTACCCGATTGTCCAAAGATCATTTGCGCAGCTTGACGCGAATACACGAAAATTTCGCCAGGTATTTGACAACGTACTTTTCCACCCAGCTCCGGACCTTCGTTCAGATCAACGTAGTGCAGGTAGAGCAGCTTCCTTATGACGAATTCATCCGTTCCATACCGAAGATGACCATTCTGAATATTTTTGAAGCGGAGCCGCTGGAAGGCCGGATGGTGCTGGAAGTTCACCCCAATATCGCGTTTGCAATGCTTGATCGCCTATTAGGAGGGTTGGGGACATCCCCTTCGAGGGTGAACGCGCTGACGGAGATCGAGTCGATTATCATGGAACGGATTTTCGGCCGGGCGCTGGAATCATTGAAGGATGCCTGGAAGACGGTGGTCGATCTGGAGCCCCGTCTGGAGACATTGGAGACGAATCCGCAATTTATGCAAATTGCTTCGGCGAACGATACGATTGCGCTTATTTCTCTGAGCACCAAAATCGGCGATACCTCCGGAATGATCAATATTTGTATTCCTCATGTCGTTATTGAACCCATCATGCAACGGTTGTCCGTCCACCATATGTTCGTCACCCAGAAGAAGGCGAAGTCGAATGAGGAGTCGGAAATCCTGCAATCCAGGGTGAGTAAGGCCAAGCTTCCGATTATCGCGGAGCTGGGTCATTCCCGGATCACGGTTCGCGAATTCCTCGGACTTGCGCAAGGAGACGTCATTACGTTAAACAAGCTGGTCGGCGAAGGGTTGGCGATCAGAGTAGGGGAGAAAGTGAAGTATGTTGGAATCCCCGGAACGGTTAAGGGCAAAGCCGCCGTTCAGATCACGGATATTGTAAGTGAAGGAGTGGAAGAGGATGACGAATAACAAGGATTTTCTGTCTCAGGAAGAAATCGATGCCCTGTTAAACCAATCGGTAAACAGCCCCGAAGATGAAGCTGAAGCGAACATCGATGATTATCTGACAACGATTGAACAGGACGCCTTGGGGGAAATCGGCAATATTTCGTTCGGCAGCGCAGCGACGGCACTGTCCACATTGCTGGGCAAGAAGGTGGATATTACCACTCCCAAGGTGAGCGCGATTTCCAAGAAGAAGCTGAAGGATGAGTTCCCGAAGCCCCACGTTGCTGTACACGTCAATTACGTGGAAGGGTTCAACGGAGTGAATCTGCTCGTCATCAAAACCCGCGACGCCCAAATCATTGCTAACCTGATGATGGGGGGAGACGGTAAGGGACCGGAGGAGGAACTAAGCGAATTCCATATCAGTGCTGTACAGGAAGCCATGAACCAAATGATGGGGTCTTCCGCGACCTCCATGTCTACGATCTTCAACCGGTTCGTCAATATTTCTCCTCCGGGCATCGATATTCTCGACTTGAGAGACCCGGAGGGCACGGAGAAGCTGCCTGACGAACAAGTATTCATTAAGGTTTCCTTCCGATTGACGATCAGCGATTTAATCGATTCAACGATCATGCAGCTTCTGCCTGTAGCGTTCGCTAAGGAAATGGTCGCCATGCTGATGGGATCCCCTGAACCGGAACCGGCCGTTCAGGAGCCGCAGCCGGCAGTGGAACAGGCTATGGTAGAGTCCCAGTCGGCAGCGGCTCAGCCCCGTATGGAGCAGACTCCGGCCGCCGCCGCATCGACCGGTACGGATCCGGCTTATGCTCCGCCGCATCAGTCTGCCGTACCGCCTGCCGCAGGTCCTGCAAATTATGGCAATGTGCCTGTACGCAACGTTAATGTTCAACCCGTACAGTTCAGCAGTTTTGACCAGATGTCCTCTGTTCAGTCGGAAGACTCGAATTTGAACCTGCTGCTGGATATTCCGCTGAAAGTGACGGTGGAGCTCGGAAGGACGCAAAAAGCGATCAAAGATATTCTCGATTTATCCCAGGGCTCCATTATCGAGCTGGATAAGCTGGCCGGCGAGCCGGTGGATATTCTGGTTAACAACAAGCTGATCGCCAAAGGCGAAGTAGTTGTCATTGACGAGAATTTCGGCGTCCGTGTCACGGATATCGTCAATCCGATGGACCGTATACAGAAACTGCAATAATACCATTGCATTACATCAATAAATCATGTGAAGAGAGGATTGTTAGTTATGGCCAACCGTATTCTAGTAGTTGATGATGCAGCTTTCATGAGAATGATGATCCGGGACATTCTGACCAAGAACGGATATGAGGTTTGCGGTGAAGCCAATGACGGCTTCCAGGCAGTGGAGAAGTACAAGGAGCTTAAGCCGGATCTGATTACGATGGATATTACGATGCCGGAAATGGACGGTATCCAGGCGCTTAAGGAGATCAAGTCCTTCGATCCGAACGCGAAGGTGATTATGTGTTCGGCTATGGGGCAGCAGGCGATGGTTATCGATGCTATCCAGGCAGGGGCCAAGGACTTTATCGTGAAGCCTTTCCAAGCGGACCGAGTGATCGAAGCGATCAAGAAAACATTAGGTTAGTGCAGAAGTGATAAATATGAAAGGGACATGCGGTCGGGTTGGAAGCAGTCTAGCCGGCAAGATCTGTCCGGGAACCCTGGGGCTGCTTATGGTTGGCTTGATGTGGGGTTCCCGCTGTTTCGCCGAAGGCGAAGAGGACGGACTGTCCTACAACGGATTCGGCATGGCGGTCAAAGTGATTGTCTATCTAGTCCTAATTATCGGTTTATTTCTTATCATAATTAAGTGGATGGCTCAAAAAAACCGGGGTTTTCTTCCCGGACGCACCATTAAAACATGGGGAGGCGTACCTCTCGGCCAGAACAAATCGGTTCAGATTGTGGAAATCGGACATTCATTGTATGTGCTGGGAGTCGGAGAAGAGATCCGGCTGCTGCACAAAATAGACGACCCGGAAGAAATAGAGTTTATCCGCAGTCAAAGTACGGCCGGACAGCCTGAAATGAAGGGAATCTCCCAAATCAGAAAATGGTTTGAGCCCAAAAAAAATGAGGACGAAGCAATGACTTCTTTCCAACAGATGTTCCAGCAAAAGATGAATCAGTTATCCGGCCGCAATGATAAGGTCGAGCAATGGATTCATAATGAAAACAAAACGGATCGGTCGGATGAACGATGAAAAGAATTAAGAGGCTTGCGGTTCTGGGTGTCATTCTGCTGAGCTCCTTCCTGTTCCCGGGCCAGAGCTTTGCCGAAGAGGGAGACACGCTTCCTATTCCCAACATCAATATAGACATCGGCAGCGGAACGGGTGATCCCGCCGGAACGGCCAGTACGGTCACGATCGTTCTGCTCATTACAATATTAAGTCTGGCTCCGGCCATACTCGTTCTTATGACCAGCTTCACACGGATCGTCATTGTGCTTGGGTTTGTCCGAACTTCTTTGTCAACCCAGCAAATGCCTCCTAATCAGGTGCTGATTGGTCTGGCCTTGTTCTTGACCCTGTTCGTCATGTCTCCGACACTTGCGGAGATCAACAAAGTGGCTTTCCAGCCATATATGGCCGGGGAGATCACACAGAACGAAGCCTTGAGCCGGGCGGCTCTCCCGCTGAAGGAATTTATGGGCAAGCACACCCGAGAAAAAGATTTGAAGCTGTTTCTGGATTACTCCCGTGCCGACAGACCGACCGGGATCGCGGATACTCCGTTGACCGCTCTTATTCCCGCTTTTGCGATCAGCGAGCTGAAATCGGCTTTTCAGATGGGTTTCATGATCTTCGTGCCGTTTCTCGTGATCGATATGATTATTGCCAGCACGCTGATGTCCATGGGGATGATGATGCTTCCCCCGGTCATGATCTCGCTTCCGTTCAAGGTTCTGCTGTTTATTCTCGTGGACGGTTGGTATCTGGTTGTCAAATCGTTGTTGGTCAGTTTTAATTCCTGACCGTCAACAAGCTTACAGGAGGGAAACCGATGGCTTCAGATTTTGTCATACGGCTGGCGGGCGAAGCGGTATATACCGTCTTGAAAGCCAGTGCTCCCATGCTGATTGTCGCACTGGCCGTAGGTTTGGCGATCAGCATCTTTCAGGCGACCACCCAAATTCAGGAGCAGACACTGGCGTTCGTTCCGAAAATCGTTGCGGTCTTGTTGACAGTGCTTCTGTTTGGACCGTGGATATTGACCACGCTGGTCGACTTTACGTTTAATTTGTTCAATAACTTACATAAGTATATCGGTTAGGGCTGGGGAAAATCGATGGAGTTCTTCTTGCAGTTCATTCCTAACGTCCTGCTTATTTTTTGCAGAATAACATCTTTCTTTCTCGCATCGCCAGTGTTCACGGCGAGAAACGTTCCTCCCCAGTTCAAGCTTGGATTGTCGTTTTTTCTTACACTAATGGCTATTCCTGCAATCGGGGACGAGCCGATCCCGATGGACGGGGAATATTTCCTTTCTATTATCAGAGAAATCTTGATCGGCTTGCTGCTTGGATTAATAGCGAACTTTATCTTTACCGCGGTGCAGATAGCCGGAGCGTTCATTGATGTGCAAATCGGATTTGCGATGGCGAATGTGATGGACCCGATGACGGGAGTGCAGACTCCGCTGCTGGGAAATTTTAAATACTTCATTGCCCTGCTGCTGTTTCTGACCTTCAACGGTCATCATCTGCTTATCCAGGCCATTGTGGACAGCTATGAGTGGGTTCCGTTGTCCAATGATTTCTTCGCCCATATTGCTCGGGGGCACGTTAGCGAATTTCTCGTTCAAGCGTTTATTACAGCTTTTGCCCTTGCTTTCCAAATGGCTGCTCCGCTGGTTGCATCGTTGTTTCTGGTTGACGTGGGGCTGGGTGTATTGGCAAAGACCGCTCCGCAATTCAATATTTTCGTGTTAGGGATCCCGATGAAAATTCTGGTCGGCCTGATTCTTCTCTTCTTTTTTATCCCGGGGATGTACAATCTGTTTTCCGACCTGTTCAAGACCATGTTCGAGCATATGCAAAGAATGCTGGAGATATTGGCCGTCCCGGGATCGTCCTAGCCAGTGGAATGGCGTTTGGAGGGAGACCGATGACCGCTTATCGATGGCGGATGGACCTGCAGTTGTTCTCACAGGAAAAGACAGAGCCCGCTACACCGAAGAAAAAGCGCGAGGCCCGACAGAAAGGGCAGGTAGCCAAAAGCATGGAGCTGCCCGGCGCGCTTGTTCTGTTCTTTACCTTCGTCGCCTTCTTATTGTTCGGCGGCTTTCTGAAGGAGCGTTTATTCGAAATCTTCACATTAACGCTATACGACTATATGCTGATGAACGTCACGATCCCGAATACGACCGCATTATTTAACAAGCTTATGATCGACGGGATGATTATGCTTTCTCCCATTCTGCTCTTTGCCATCGTCATGGCGGTCATAGGCAATTATGTACAGATTGGTGTTTTGTTCACCGGCGAGCCTCTTAAGATGAAGCTGAACAAGCTGAATCCGGTGGAAGGGGCCAAGAAAATGTTCGGATTGCGGTCATTAGTAGAATTTTTAAAAACCGTCTTCAAATTAATCGTCATCGGAGTCATCGTCTTCTTCACTTTGTGGGGGAAGAAAGAAAGTTTAATGGGACTGGCCCATCTTCCTCTGGAATCCATTCTGTCGTATGTAGCTCAGGTTATGGTCGAATTAGGCGTGAAAATCGGACTGGTTCTGATCGTGCTGGCTATCTTCGACTATATGTATCAGAAATATGAGCATGAGAAAGGCTTGCGAATGTCCAAGCAGGACATTAAGGACGAGTACAAGAAGACCGAGGGAGATCCGCTGATCAAGTCGAAAATCAAGGAAAGACAGAGAAGAATGGCCATGCAGCGGATGATGCAGGAGGTTCCGAAGGCCGACGTTATCATCACCAACCCGACTCATTTCGCGGTAGCGCTAAAGTATGAGTCCGGGAAGATGGAGGCACCGAAGGTAATCGCGAAGGGTGTCGATTTGGTTGCCTTGAAAATCAGGGAAATCGGCAAACAGAACGGGATTGCCATAATGGAGAACAAACCATTGGCCAGGGCGCTGTATGAACGGGTGGAATTGAATGAAACCATTCCCGGAGACCTGTTTCAAGCCGTCGCTGAGGTGCTGGCCTACGTGTATAAGCTGAAGGGCAAAGTCAATTAATGGGCAAATGGAGGAGACTAAACAGTGAAAGTACGGGATTTATTCATATTGGTCGGAATAATCGGGATCGTTCTGATGATGGTCGTTCCGATTCCCATTCCTTTGCTAGACGTTCTCCTCATTATAAATATTACACTGGCTCTAACGATCCTGCTCGTGGCGATGAATACGAAGGAAGCTCTGCAGTTTTCGATCTTCCCTTCGCTGCTGCTCGTAACGACGCTGTATCGGCTGGCGTTAAATATTTCAACCACAAGAAACATTCTGTCGGAAGCGGAAGCAGGCCAGGTGGTGGACACCTTCGGCGGGTTCGTTGCGAATGGCAACATTGTTGTAGGATTTGTTGTATTCCTTATTCTGGTTATTGTTCAATTTATTGTTATAACGAAAGGTTCGGAGCGGGTTGCGGAGGTGGCCGCGCGCTTCACCCTCGATGCGATGCCCGGTAAGCAGATGAGTATCGATGCGGATTTGAACGCCGGGCTGATTAACGAAACCCAGGCGAGAGAACGCCGGAGCAAGATCGAACGAGAGGCCGATTTCTACGGAGCGATGGATGGTGCCAGCAAGTTTGTCAAAGGGGACGCCATCGCGGGAATTATCATTTTAATAATCAATCTTCTTGGCGGATTGATTATTGGAATGATGTATCACGATATGACGCTGCCGGAGGCTGCGGCCACCTTCTCCAGATTGACGATCGGGGACGGTCTGGTCAGTCAAATTCCTGCCCTCCTTATCTCGACATCTGCGGGATTGATTGTGACGCGCGCCAGCTCCGACGGCAACTTCGCTTCGGATATTGCCGGCCAGCTGCTTAACTACCCGAAACTGCTATATGTCGTGGCCGGAACGATATTGGTTCTTGGAATGTTCACGCCAATCGGGCTTGGCGCGACGCTTCCTATCGGCGGGCTGTTGATCTTCGCGGCCTATAAGATGCAGAAGAATATGGAGCGGAGGCAGGAAGAGGAACAGCAATTTGAAGAGGAGCAGCAAATCGAAGAGGTGCGCAGTCCGGAGAGTGTGATCAGCCTTCTGCAGGTGGATCCGATTGAATTTGAATTCGGTTATGGCTTGATTCCGCTGGCGGATACCCAGCAAGGAGGAGATCTGCTGGACCGGATTATTCTGATCCGCAGACAGTGCGCCCTTGAGCTCGGAATTGTCGTGCCGGTTATCCGGATTCGCGATAACATCCAGCTCAAGCCGAACGAGTATGTGATCAAGATCAAAGGAAATACGATTGCCAGAGGAGAGCTGCTCCTCAATCATTACTTGGCGATGAGTCCGGGAGTGGAGGACGACTCCGTTATCGGAATTGAAACGACGGAACCGGCATTCGGACTGCCGGCTCTATGGATCGACGAGGAGACGAAGGACCGGGCAGAGCTGTCCGGCTACACAGTGGTCGATCCGCCATCCGTAGTGGCGACCCATCTGACCGAAGTGATCAAGAAGCATGCCTTCGAGCTGCTTGGACGCCAAGAGACGAAAGCGTTGATCGAGAACGTAAGAGAGAGCTATCCGGCCCTGGTGGAGGAGCTCATTCCGAATGTGCTGTCGATCGGCGATATTCAGAAAGTTCTCGTCAAGCTGCTGCGTGAGAAAATTTCCGTACGGGACATGGTGACCATTCTGGAAACGTTGGCCGATTACGGAACTTATACGAAAGACCCGGATGTACTGACCGAATATGTACGGCAGGCGCTGTCCCGCCAGATTACCCAGCAGTTCGCCCAGGGGGACGAGTCGCTTAAAGTTATTACGGTGGGCCCGGCATTGGAGAAGAAAATTGCGGAATCGGTACAGCAGACAGACCAGGGGTCGTATCTGGCGCTGGACCCGGCTTCAACACAGACGATCTTTCACCGATTGAGCGAGCAAGTAGGCAAGGTTGTTCAAGCGGGACAGCAGCCGGTCATTCTGACCTCCCCAACGATTCGAATGTACTTGCGTCAGCTGCTGGAAAGAACGATGCAGGATATTCCGGTGTTGTCTTACAGCGAGCTGGAGCCGAGTGTTGAAATTCAAAGCATGGGGGTAGTCAATCTATGAAGGTGAAACGTTACGTAGTTGATTCAATGCCCGACGCGCTTGCCCGGATCCGAAGTGACTTGGGCAAGAACGCAATCATTTTAAATACGAAAGAAATCCGCTCAGGAGGGCTGTGGGGCTGGTTCGGCAAGAAGAAGATAGAGGTAATTGCGGCAGCGGACGAGAGCATGTCCGTTCCGCAGCGGCCGCCGGCGCCGCCTGCAGCCGGCTGGTCGGACTTCCAGTCTGAGGTGGCCGCGGCCCTGAACTCCAATTCGGATCCCGTATTCGATACCGGGAAACCGGGAATTCATGCTCCCATCCCGCTGGACAGAAATGCTCACAACTTGACGGGCCGAACCGGCTTCAAGCAGCAGTCCGATTTGACGAACGGGCGTTCCGCCAAGGAGGAACAGGGAAACGAGCCGATTCTTGAGGAGATCAGGCAGATGAAGTTGCTGATGCAGAAGCTGTCTGCCGCTTCCGAGCCTCAGGAGGAGGCTCCTCCCGCGTGGCTGGAAGTAAGAGAAAGGCTGCTGGAGCAGGATGTTTCGCCGGATTTGACCGACCGGATTCTTCTGCCGATCCGCGAAGAAATGCAGGAGTCTACGGAAGTATGGGACAAGGCCCGGATCATAGCCCGGGCAAGGGAGAGGATGCGGGACATTTTCTCGGGGCAGGGGCCGAAGGTGATCTCGCCGCAAACCCGCATTGTGCATATCGTCGGACCGACCGGAGTAGGCAAGACAACGTCCATCGCCAAGCTGGCCGCCGAGCAGGTTCTCAAGCATAAGCGCAAAGTAGGGCTGATCACTTCCGATACATATCGAATCTCGGCCGTGGAGCAGCTGAAAACATACGCAACCATTTTAAACACACCGTTAGAGGTTGTGTTCTCGCCCCAGGATATGCAGCGGGCTTTCTCGCGGTTGGAGGACATGGATATCATCTTTATGGATACCGCAGGGCGAAATTACCGCAACGAAATGTATGTCTCCGAGCTGCATTCCCTGATACAAACTCATGGGGCAAGCGAAACGTTCCTGGTGCTCAGCCTGACCACCAAATACAAGGATATGAAAGTCATCGCCGATAACTTCATGAAATTTCGTCTGGATAAAGTGCTTTTCACAAAAATGGATGAAACGGGCACGCTCGGCGCTGTGCTGAATTTGGTCGATGCGCTTAAGCTCCAATTGTCCTATGTGACGAATGGACAGAATGTTCCCGACGATATTGCGGAAGCAGATGAGGACCATATCATTAATGTCATTTTGGGGGAAGCCGTGCATGAATGACCAGGCACAAAGTTTGCGAAGGCTCATGAGCATGAGAGCGTCCTCGGAATCGGACCCGTCATCGGGCCAAACCCGTGTCATTACCGTGACGAGCGGTAAAGGGGGAGTAGGGAAGTCCAATTTCACGCTTAACTTTGCCCTTGCTCTTCAGGCGCGCGGACACAAGGTGCTCATCTTCGATGCGGATATGGGGCTGGCCAATCTCGACACGCTTATGGGGGTTTCCCCACGCTATAACCTGTACCATCTTCTTAAGCAGAACAAATCGATTCAGGCCATTATCCATGAATGCTACGGCGGCCTGCAGTTTATAGCCGGAGGTTCCGGGGTTACCGAGCTGCTCCATCTGTCCGAACAGGAACTGGATATTTTCAAGCGGGAGATAGAAAGGCTGAATGGCGTCGTCGATTTTATTATTTTCGATACCGGGGCCGGATTATCGAACGAAACACTCCGGTTTATCCTGTCGGCGGATGAGACGATTATTGTGACGACACCGGAGCCGCCCTCCATTACGGATGCCTATGCCGTGATGAAGATGGTGAAGGGGCTCGGGCATGAGGTGAATTTTCGGCTCGTTGTCAATCGAGCCACCGATTTGCGGGAAGGAACGCAAACCGCTGACAAAATCCGCATGGCGGCCCACCGTTTTTTGCAGACGGACGTTCCCGCTCTCGGCTATGTGCTGGATGACAGCAACGTATCTAAGGCTGTCAAAATGCAGAAGCCGTTCACGGTAGCTTATCCGCATAGCAGTGCTTCCAGATCGATTGCCAACATTGCCGACCGCTTTCTATCCGGTTCCACCTCTCAGCCTTCTGCAAATGCAGGTATCAAAGGCTTTCTCTACCGAATGTTCAAGCGGGTGAAATAAACAAGTCGGAAATAACAATTGACCGTTGAGGAGGGAAGCCCGGATGATCCCTTATAGGGTACTTGTAGTCGATGATTCCATATTCATGAGAAAAATCATTAGCGATTTGTTGTCCGGCAACCCTCGGTTAAAAGTCGTCGACACGGCCGTCAACGGGGCGGAAGCCGTTGAGAAAGTAAAGCAGCTGAAGCCGGACGTGGTGACGATGGACGTGGAAATGCCGGTCATGGATGGGCTTAGGGCACTGCAGAAAATTATGGCCGAGCATCCGACTCCGGTTGTCATGTTAAGCAGCTTGACGCAGGAAGGGGCGGCAGCTACCGTAAAGGCTTTGCAATCGGGAGCGGTTGATTTCATCGGCAAGCCGTCAGGGTCTATTTCACTTGATCTATACAAGGTAAAGCTGGAGCTGCACCAGAAGCTGATGGCGGCTGCGCGGTCCAATGTGCGGCCGATCGGCCTTCCGGCGCAGCCGGACAAGAAGGAATCGGCGGTTTCGGCAACCAAGCCGGCCCGGAGGCCGCCCTTTTCCTCCGGGACAGGGAATACCGAAGGCCCCAAGGCAGAAGGAAGGCGCCATTTCAGCCATCTGGTAGCCATTGGCACATCCACGGGAGGGCCGAGAGCGCTGCAGCAGGTATTGTCCGGATTTCCCGCGAATTTTCCGGCACCGATCCTGATCGTCCAGCATATGCCTCCGGTGTTTACCAGCTCATTGGCCCGCCGTCTGGATTCTTCATCGGCGATCAGAGTGGTCGAGGCCGAAGACGGGATGACGGTAAGGAGCGGTACGGCATACATAGCCCCGGGGGGATACCATCTCCTGCTGCAAAGGGAAGGGGCGGATCAATACCGCACTCGTCTGTCCGCCGAAGGCACCCGCTCCGGGCATCGTCCGTCTGTGGATGTCTTGTTCGAATCTCTGCTTCCTTTTAAGGAACTGAAGAGACATGCCGTACTCATGACGGGCATGGGCAGTGACGGTGCGGCGGGTATGCTTGCCCTGAAGCAGGCGGGGGCCGTGACGACGATAGCTGAAGCGGAAGAGACGTGTGTAGTCTATGGAATGCCCAGGGCTGCGGTCGAACGGGGAGCGGCCATACATATATTGCCCCAGCAGCACATTAGCGGGAAGCTGGTTCAGCTTATTGAAACTTAAGCCGGTTAAGCACTCGGGGGCGTTTGCACTCCGCTTGCCCGGAGAGGAAGCGGAGGCTGTCCGCATGATGCAAATACAGGAGGTGCAGCTTTTTGGATATTAATCAATATTTGTCGGTTTTTATCGATGAGGCGAGAGAGCATTTACAGGCCATGAACGACCAACTGCTTGTTCTGGAGCAGAGTCCGGAAGATATCGAGATCGTGCAGACGATCTTTCGATCCGCGCATACGCTTAAAGGCATGTCGGCA
Organism: Paenibacillus residui; assembly: GCF_042677205.1. NCBI lineage: Bacteria > Bacillati > Bacillota > Bacilli > Caryophanales > Paenibacillaceae > Paenibacillus > Paenibacillus residui. Next base: position 308,429 of record NZ_JBHTIU010000027.1, on the reverse strand, counting down.
ACGATGGGGTTCGAGGATATCGCTTCGTTAACCCATGAAATGGAAAATGTGCTGGATCTGGTGCGTAATGACAAGCTGGCGATGAGCGAGCCGATCTTCGAATGTTTATTCAGCGGCAACGACGCGCTGGAGTCGATGGTGAACGATATTATCAATGGTGGAACAGGCAGCCTCGACGTATCCGAGCTGGTAGCTTCCCTGAAAGCTATCGTGAACGGGGATGCTCCGGGAGGAACCGCTCAATCCACCGCTTCTTCCACAGATTTGGATGAATTTCAATATTCTATCATTATGCAAACCCTGGAAGCCGGCCACTCGGTCTTTCATATCGATGTCGTTTTTCGGGACGATTGTGTGCTGAAGGCCGCACGTTCGTTTATGGTATTCGGTGTGCTGGAAGCAAGCGGGGAGGTTGTCCAAACCATCCCGTCCGTAGAAGATATCGAGCAGGAAAAGTTTGACAAGGGCTTCTCCGTTTATTTGGTCAGCGATAAGGAAGCGGCGGAGCTTCAGGCTGAAATCATGAAGGTCTCGGAAATCGAATCGGTCGATGTGCGTCCGCTGGATAAAGAGTCGCTGCAGCGGATTCGTGCCGGTGTTCAGGAAGCGGCAGCAACGGCCGTTGCGGAGAAACCGGCGGCTGATCCCGGAGCAGCAGCCAAGGAACAGCCTGCGTCAGACGGTAAGCAGGCGTCCGGCAAAGCGAAGCCCAAACCGGCCGCGGCACCTGTTGCAAGCCGGACCATCCGTGTGGATATCGAGCGTCTGGATGTTCTGATGAACCTGCTCAGCGAGCTGCTGATTGACCGGGTCCGCCTGGAGCAGCTGGCAAGCGAGATCCGCAATGGCGATTTGATCGACACGGTCGAGCATATGACCCGTGTAAGCGGTGATTTGCAGAACATTGTTCTGAAGCTCAGGATGGTGCAGATCGATACGGTATTCAACCGGTTCCCCCGGATGATCCGCGATATCGCCAAATCGCTGGATAAGAAGGTGGACCTCGTCATTACCGGAGCTGAGACGGAACTGGACCGGACCGTCATTGATGAAATCGGAGATCCGCTCGTTCATTTATTGAGGAATGCGGTGGATCACGGGCTGGAATCGGTTAGCGACCGTGTGGCCGCGGGCAAACCCGAGACCGGAACGATTCAACTTAGAGCGTTCCAAAGCGGCAACCATGTCTTCATCGAAATTGAGGATGACGGCAAAGGAATTAACCGCGATAAAGTGCTGCAAACGGCGATTCGCAAAAATGTGGTTACCCAGGAGCAGGCGGATAAACTGTCCGACGAGGAGGTTTACCAGCTTCTGTTCGCTTCCGGCTTCAGCACGGCAGATCAAATCTCCGATATTTCCGGCCGCGGGGTAGGTCTGGACGTCGTCAAGACCAAAATTCAATCCCTGGGCGGACAAGTTTCGGTGTCGTCCAATCCCGGACTAGGGACGAAATTTTCGGTCCAGCTTCCGTTAACCCTCTCTATCATAACCGCCATGCTGATAAGAGCAGGCGAGGAGAAATATGCTATCCCGCTGTCCTCTATCTCGGAGACGGCGATAGTCGAGAAGAGCGAGATTCGTCAGGTACACGGCAATCCGATGATCGATTTCCGCGGCAGTGTGATTCCGGTCATCTTTCTGGATCAGCTTCTGGATATCCCGGTTCAATCGGTAGCCGTCAGCTCTTCCCTGCAGATTATCGTGATCCGGAAAGGAGACAAACAGGCCGCTCTGGTTGTCGACGAGTTTATCGGACAGCAGGAAATTGTTCTGAAATCGTTGGGCAAATATTTGGACAACCCGTTCGCCGTTTCCGGAGCCACAATTTTGGGGGACGGTCAGGTTGCCCTCATTCTGGAAACCAATGCTTTGATTAAATAACCATTAACTATATGTCGAAAGGGTGAGTGGGAATGGAAGAAGATTTGAAGGTGATCGTGTTTACTCTCGGCAGCGAGGAATACGGCGTGGATGTAGAAAGAGTTCAGACGATCGAGCGCATGCTGCCGATTACCCGGGTTCCCAAGACTCCGTCGTTTGTCAGAGGAGTTGTGAACTTGCGCGGAGTCGTAACGCCGGTTATCGATCTTAGAGGCCGCTTCGGGCTTGAGGAAACCGAATATACGGATCAGACCCGGCTAATTGTCGTCGCCATCAACGATATCGAGGTAGGGCTGATCGTCGATTCGGCTAATGATGTTCTCGATGTGCCCGCCGATTCGGTTGATGATCCGCCGGAAGTGGTGGGCGGCATCAAAGCCAAATATTTGCACGGCATCGCGAAAATCGGTGAGGACCGACTGCTGGTCCTGCTTAATTTGCGGGAGGTGCTGAACAAGGAAGAGATCATTCAACTGGAACAGTTCGAGGCTTAGTTCGATGAATCCGTTGAAGCCAATGGCTGAATTCCAGATGGATGTATTGAGAGAGGTCGGTAACATTGGGGCGGGCCATGCGGCAACGGCTTTATCCAAGCTTCTGGGCCGGCCGGTAGATATGCGCGTCCCCCAGGTGAAGATGGTCCCTTTCGAACAAATTTCAGACAGCGTGGGCGGAGCTGAGCAGGTCGTCATAGCTATCTTCCTGCGGGTCGAAGGGGACGTTCCGGGCAATTTGTTCTTTATTTTCAGCAAGGGATCGGCCAAGCAGCTTCTTGGCTCGCTCGTCGCCGGCGGAATGGAAGGCGAGGGGGAATTCTCCGAAATGGAGCTGTCCGCGCTTCAGGAGATCGGCAATATTCTGGCCGGGTCGTACCTGACCTCGTTGGCCGAGCTGACCCAATTGGACATGGTTCCTTCCGTTCCGTCGCTGGCTATCGATATGGCCGGCGCGATTCTGAGCTACGGCCTGCTGGAATACGGGCAGATGGGGGAGCAGGCCCTGTTTATAGACACCAATTTCCTGGAAGGCAGTGAAGCGATTGAGGGGCATTTCTTTCTTATCCCCGATCCTGATTCGTTCGATAATCTGTTTGCCGCATTGGGAGTGCCTCCTTCATGATTCAACAAAATGTCGTCAAGGTCGGAATGGCGGATCTGAATATAGTCGTTGGAGAAGGCGCGTTAAGAACGACTGGACTCGGTTCCTGCGTCGGGGTCACTTTGTATGATTCCGTCGCCAAAATTGCCGGCATGGCCCACGTCATGCTTCCGTCATCCGACATTGCCAGAGGGCCAATCAATATAGCCAAATTCGCGGATACAGCCTTGCCGGAGATGATCCGCCTGATGGAGCGGGAAGGAGCGTCTACCCGCCGGATGGAGGCCAAGCTGGCAGGGGGAGCGCAGATGTTTGCCTTTGATACCAGGAAAGATACGATGCGGATCGGCCCCCGCAACGTGGAATCTTGCAAAGCGGTTCTGAACCGATACGGAATACCCGTTAAAGCGGAAGATACGGGAGGAAATTATGGACGAACTATTGAATTGGATTGTGCTACCGGCATCCTGCATATCCGGAGCGTCCAGCATGGAAGCCGGGATCTGTAAATGATAGGAACCATTCGCTGGAATGCGCTGATAGGTGGATTGGGGGCCGCAGCCACTTTTATATCCTCTTATTCCAATAATATATTGACGACGACTCTGCTCCGCACTCTATACAGCTTCGTTATTTTATTCGCGCTCGTATTTGTCTTCCGATGGGTCCTCGGAACGGTCATCGGAGGATCGAATCCTCTGCGGGATCATGCAGGTCCTCAGCCGGAGGATGCGATCAGGGGACAGAGGATCGACTTTACGACGCCAGACGAGCCGTCCGGATTGTCCGGGGAGTCCGACTCGCCCGCCCGGGACAACAGGGAACAGGATGAGAGCGGCTTCTCCCCTTTGAACCCGCCTAAGCTGGCAACCAGAAACAAGGTCGATTCGGAAGAGATGGCCAAAGCCCTTCGTCATCTTTCAGAAGACTAAGGAAGGTGAACTTGTATGGCACTTCAAAAACAGTCACATTTGTCCAATATGGAAATATGGAAGCGATGGAAGGAAGAACGCTCGCTGGAGGCGAAGAAAAGATTAATGGAATATTATCTTCCTCTCGTGGACTTCGTTTCCAACCGGCTGGCGAGCGGGATGCCGGGCTCGGTATCGAAGGAGGACCTGGCCAGTCACGGAGTAATGGGTCTGATAGACGCCATCGAGAAATTTGATCATTTGCGGGGCCTTCAATTTGAAACTTATGCATCCTGGAGAATTCGCGGAGCGATCATTGACGGTTTGCGCCAGGGAGACTGGGTGCCCCGCTCTGTGCGTGAGAAGGCCAAAAAAATAGAGGAAGCCTATCAGAAGCTGGAACAGGAGCATTTGCGTTCCGTAACCGATGCGGAGATCAGCAGCTATTTGCAGGTTTCGGAGAAGGAATTTCAATCGATGCTGCAAGAAATTACTTTGACGACACTCTGCTCTATTGATGAACCTATTAAAGAGGAAGAATCTGAAACGAGATTGTCCGTTTTGGTTGACGAGACGTCTAAAAACCCGGAATATAAGGTTAACGAGTTTTTTTTAAAGGAAACGTTGGCAAAAGCTATTGACCGACTGACGGAAAAGGAGAGAACGGTCATCTCGCTGTTTTATTATGAAGATTTGTCGCTCAGTGAAATTGCTGAGGTAATGTCGTTGTCGCCTTCTCGCATTTCCCAGCTTCACTCCAAGGCTATTCTTAGGTTGAGAGGATCGCTTGGACGATTTAAAGTGCAATTGTTGCATGAATAGAAGGGATGGTTACAATGAACCCTCATTCAGCCTCTACTGAATTCTTCATTGATGTGCTAATCTCCGACGATAAACTGGAAGCCTTCCTCGATTTCTCTCATTGTGGGGAAGATATGGTATGTACCGTAGAGCAGTTAGAATCGCTTCTGGAGAAGCATTCCATCAGTTATGGTATTGATTATGCCCGGCTTGTCCAGATTGCCAAGGACCCGGGTCCATTCATCAAGCGGAAAATCGTTATTGCCACAGGAGACCCGCCCCGCCCCGGCAAGGATGGCGAAATCAACTATCGGTTCGACACGAAAGCGTCGGCGAAGAAGCCCGCCGTGCTGGAAGACGGCACCGTAGATTACCGGGAAGTTACCAGTATTTTAAATGTAAAGAAAGGGGAGCTTCTCGCCAGCAGAACTCCCCCGACGGAAGGAGTTCCCGGCAAAGCCGTTACCGGTGAGGTCCTGATGGCCAGAAACGGCAAGGATGCCCGATTCAAGATAGGCAAGAATGTAGTTACGGATGCCAATAACCTTCAGTTATATTCAACCATTGACGGGGTTATCAGTTTTACGGGCAAGGGCCAGATTAACGTTTTTCCCGTTTATGAGGTGAACGGGGATGTCGATTACTCCATTGGCAATATCGACTTCGTAGGCACGGTGGTTATCCGCGGGAATGTGCTGACCGGCTTCAAAATCAAGGCGGAAGGGGATATACGTGTCACCGGAACCGTTGAGGGCGCCGAGATGGAGGCCGGCGGCTCCATATTGATCAGCGCGGGAATATTGGCCCAGAATAAAGGACGGATTCGTGCCGGCAAGACGATCAGGAGTGCGTTCGTCCAGGACGGCAATGTGGAAGCGGGGGAAGACGTGCTGATTTCCCAGAGCATAATGCACTCCAATATCCGGGCGGGGAGAAGCATTTGCTGTGAAGGGGCCAAGGGCTTGATTGTCGGCGGGAAGCTTCAGGCCGGCGAACAGGTCAGTGCCAGAACAATCGGCAATTCCATGTCAACGGCTACCGTTATTGAAGTAGGCGTACTGCCGGAGGTGCGCAGTGAGCTGCATCAGCTCAAGGAGCAGCTGAAGATGAATGCCGAGAACCTGCAGAAGACGGAGAAAGCGTTGACAATTCTTGACCAGTTGGCAGCGGCCGGACAGCTTTCACCTGATAAAGCGGCCATGCGGGTTAAACTGGCAAACACCCGAAAGCAAACGGTGGAAACAACGGAAACGATCAAGGACAGGGTCCTTCAGTTGGAGACCATGCTGGAGGATACGGGGAAAGCAAGAATTGTGGCGACCTCAACGATTTACGGCGGAACCAAGCTTGTCATGGGCCGTCATATCAAAGTGATTAAAGACCCGGTGCAGCGGGTATACTTCCGAATTGACGAAGGGGATATCGGCATGTTTCCGCTTTATCCTTAAGGAGAGACCTTGAATTTCGCGCGATAAGTTGGAGGGATCGAGCATATGAGTCTGAAATCGATCGATATGCAGCTGGCTGTTCACAAAAGTCCCGAAGCCGGGATCAAGCAAAATGAAATTCAGCAGAAGCCGGTCCATGATCAAAATCATCTCACAGAGCAAACTTCCAAACAAACAGACCGGGAACGGCACGTCACCTCGAAATCGGAAGCGCCCGAACAGGCAGGGATCCGGGACGGGGAGGAACGCCGTGAACGCAACAGGGGAAGCGGAAACGGAAGGAAGAAGACCTCGGGCCAATCCGGTCCTGTCGAGGAGAAGAGGCCACAGCACCCATACAAGGGAAAAATTATAGATATGCAGCTTTAGTGCTGTCCTGCAATATGCTGATGCACCAAGAAACCGATTTGACGAAAAGGTGAAGTTTAAATGAATGACCCTTGGGTATATATCGTACTGGCAGGAGCAGTTATCATCGTGATCGCGCGCCTTCTGCCTAAGCCCTCCGGACCGTCGTCCGAGATAGTTAAGGAAATGGAAGGGGCAATCGAACAGTTTGCGGCGGATTTGGAGCAAGACAATGAGAAGCTTCTCCAGACCATCTCCAGAATGAAAGACGAGCATAACGGCCAGGTGGAGCAGCTAAGCCGCAGAATGGCCGAACTGGAGAAGCAGAATGAAATTTTGGGCAGGCAGATGGAGCGGCTCAAGCAAGAGGCCGTGTCCTCTCAATCCGTTACGGCAGGACTTCAATCGACCGTGGAAGCCCGGGCATCGGAGACGCTTGAGGCAGCGTCCGGGGTTAAAGAGGCGCCGGCCGCAGAGGATAGCGGGATAATGAACATCAAGGCAAGGTACGCCGAGCTTTTTTCATTATATGAGCAGGGGAAATCGATAGAAGCGATCGCCCGCAAGCTGGGGATGAACAAAGGGGAAGTTAATCTGATCGTGCAGCTGGGCAAACAGGAGGAGAACAGTCATGAGCGTGTCCGGGCGTAGATCGTTCTGGACGGGTATAGGAAGCGGCCTCGTCATAGGAGCCATTCTGCTGCAGGTCATGAATATCGCCGTCCAGCGAGACCTGCCCCCGATGGATGCGGAAACGCAGCAGACAGAGGCGGAGCAGGATTGGCGGAAGCTGGCTGAGGAAGCGGGTTATACCTTGTATCCGTCCGATGTTAAGCTGTATACACAGGAGGAGCTTGACGAACGGCTCAGGCTTGCATTGGCTGCGGCGGAACAAGAGGGGACCGCGTCGGAGGAAGCCGGCGTGACGGATATTGATGCGGTGAACGGGAATGCCGCGAATGTCGATGTGCAGATTAAAGCCGGAATGCTGGCCTCAGACGTCGCAGAATTGTTATCGGAGGCCGGAGTTATCGCAGACAAGGATGCATTCGAATTAAGGCTTAAGGAGCAGAGGCGGACACCCAAGATAAGGAGCGGAGTTTATTCCTTCGCCCTTGGAGAAGACATGGATTCAGTGATTGAAAAGATTACGTTCGACTGACAAGAGACCTTGGCCGCGTGCTGAAGTCTCTTTTTGGTCTTTTCCCGGGCTATCATTGTTTCCGATAACGGTTTACAACATGAACAGGCAGAGGTCATTCCGGCCCATGAAATTAAAGGCGGATTTTGTTGCAACGGCAAAATGAATATGGTATATTTATTGACGGTGTCAAGAACACACGCCGTTTAATTGGAATGAGGGTGCTTTTCTTTATCGGAAAGTCTGATTCCAAAATGAGAATGGCGGAGGATAATAAAACCAATAGAGGAGGTGTGTGAAGATGGCAGTTATCTCCATGAAACAGCTGCTGGAGGCTGGGGTTCACTTTGGTCACCAGACCCGTCGCTGGAACCCGAAAATGGACAAATACATCTTCACGGAAAGAAACGGTATTTACATCATTGACCTGCAGAAGACGGTCAAGAAAGTAGAAGAGGCTTACAATTTCGTTAAGTCTGTCGCCGGTGAAGGAGGAACCTTCCTGTTCGTCGGTACGAAGAAGCAGGCTCAAGATTCCGTCAAGGAAGAAGCAGAGCGCTGCGGAATGTTCTACATCAACCAGCGTTGGCTGGGAGGCACGTTGACGAACTTCGCTACGATTCAGAAGCGGATTGACCGTCTCCATGAGCTGGAGAGGTGGGAAGAGGACGGCACGTTCGATGTTCTGCCTAAGAAAGAAGTTATCATTCTCCGCAAGGAGAAGGAACGTCTCGAGAAGTTTTTGGGCGGAATCAAGAACATGAAGGGTCTTCCTAGCGCATTGTTCGTTATCGATCCGCGCAAAGAGCGCATTGCCGTAGCAGAAGCCCGCAAGCTGGGAATCCCGATTGTCGGGATTGTGGATACGAACTGTGATCCGGATGAAATCGATTATGTGATTCCGGGTAACGATGATGCTATCCGCGCAGTGAAGCTTCTGACTTCCAAGATGGCCGAAGCGATCATCGAGGCCAATCAAGGCGAACAGACGACTGCGTAATCTAATAGGATAAATTGAAAAAGGGTGGGTTGAAGGTGTAATAACCTATCGCCGCCCTTTTTTTAGAATGAAGAAATATAATACTACTATGAGAAATTTGCCGAGGAGGAAAACAAATGGCAGTAACAGCTGCAATGGTTAAAGAACTGCGCGAAAAAACAGGTGCAGGAATGTTGGATTGTAAGAAAGCTCTGGAAGAAGCAAACGGTGATCTGACTAAAGCGGTTGAAGTGCTTCGGGAGAAAGGCTTGGCGGCCGCTGCCAACAAAGCTGGACGGATTGCTACGGAAGGTGCCGTTCAATCTTACATTCATGCCGGCGGTAAAATCGGTGTGCTGGTTGAAGTCAACTGCGAAACGGACTTCGTGGCCAAGACGGATGATTTCCAAGATTTCGTGAAAGATATCGCTATGCAAATCGCTGCGACCAGCCCTCGTTATGTAAGACGCGAAGAAGTTCCTCAGGAAGAGCTGGACAAGGAGAAAGAAATTTTAAGATCCCAGGCTCTGAACGAAGGAAAGCCGGAGCATATTGTAGATAAGATGGTCGAAGGCCGCATCGGGAAATACTATGAAGAATTCTGCCTCATGGAGCAAGCCTTCATCAAAGATCCGGACAAAACCATCTCGACCTTGTTGAACGAGAAAATCAGCAAAATCGGTGAAAATATCACCATCCGCCGTTTTGCTCGTTTCGAGTTGGGAGAAGGCTTGGAGAAAAAACAGGAAAACTTTGCCGAAGAGGTTATGTCTCAAGCGAAAATGTAATAGAGAACGGCCATTTATGATGGAACACCCACCCGTGTTCCTTCTTTTTTAGCCGCGTCAGCCTGCACAAAGTTGGCAACGGTCCAAATCTATCTTCAACTGGAGGTACCTACGTTGGAACAACCCATTTTTAAGCGAATTGTATTGAAATTAAGCGGCGAGGCACTTGCCGGGCAGCAGGGATACGGGATCGACTCCGCGATGATTACTTCCATTGCAGAGCAGGTTAAGACGATCCATGATTTGAAGATCGAGATCGCCATTGTCGTGGGCGGAGGAAACATTTGGCGGGGAATAGCCGGAAGCGCCAAAGGGATAGACCGCGCCACTGCGGACTATATGGGGATGCTGGCAACCGTCATGAATTCGCTCGCCCTCCAGGACGCTTTAGAAGACGTGGGCGTTCCTACCCGCGTTCAGACATCTATTGAAATGCAGCAGGTAGCGGAACCGTACATACGAAGACGCGCTATCCGCCATCTGGAGAAAGGACGCGTCGTTATCTTCGCGGCGGGTACGGGAAATCCGTATTTCTCCACAGATACGACAGCAGCTCTGCGCGCCGCCGAAATCGAAGCGGAAGTGATCCTGATGGCCAAGAATAAGGTGGACGGTGTGTACAGTGCAGATCCTTTTATTAACAAAGACGCGGTCAAGTTTGAAGAACTGACCTATATGGAAGTGATCAGCAACAACCTGGGAGTTATGGATTCCACTGCTTCCTCCTTATGTATGGACAACAATATCCCGCTCATTGTATTCTCTATTACAGATGAAGGTAATATCAAAAGAGTAGTTCTAGGTGAAAAAATCGGAACGATTGTAAAAGGGAGTGTATCATAATGCCGCAGTCGGTGAAGAAGAACGCTGAAGAACGAATGAATAAAGCGATAGACTCGCTTCGCAAGGAACTGGCATCCTTGAGAGCCGGACGTGCGACGCCGGGCCTTCTGGACCGGATACAGGTAGAATACTACGGGACAATGACGCCCGTTAATCAACTTGCGAACATAACTACACCCGATTCCCGCACATTAATGATCCAGCCTTGGGATAAGTCTTCCATTCCGGCCATTGAGAAGGCCATTATGAAATCGGATTTGGGATTGACCCCCGCTAACGACGGTTCCTCCATCCGCATTGTCATTCCGGCTCTAACGGCCGAAAGACGGGCGGAGCTGGTCAAATTAACCCGCAAATCCGGCGAGGAAGCCAAGGTGGCTATCCGCAACATCCGCAGAGATGCCAATGACGACATCAAGAAGCTGGAGAAGACGGATATCTCTGAGGATGAATCCAGACGTCATCAGGACGACATTCAGAAAATGACGGATAAATTCGTAGCGGAAGTGGATAAAATCCTGGAAGCGAAAGAAAAGGAAATTACAGAGGTATAACCCCCTCACCCGTCAATAACCCCCTTCGTGGAGGGGGGGGGTTTAGTTTTTGGCAACAAAGTCAGATATTCAGTACTACTGCCGCAGCAAGCCTACGAATTCGGCAGCAACTCGACCAAGCCTCGACAGCCCGGTTTTGCTGACCGTTTTTCTAAACCTATATGGGGGATACAACAATGTCTCAAAAGAAATCTTGGTTTGGCAAAAATAAGAAAGTCGATAGCCAAAGCATACTCTCCGACAATAATATTCCCCGCCATGTTGCCATTATCATGGATGGCAACGGGAGATGGGCCAGGCGGAGAGGACTGCCGCGAATCGCAGGCCATCATTCAGGGATGAAGAATGTCAAGAAAATCACTATTGCGGCAGATGACATTGGCATCGAAATATTAACGCTGTACGCGTTTTCCACCGAAAACTGGACGAGGCCGCAGGATGAAGTGGATTACTTGATGAGCCTTCCCCAGGAGTTTTTTCCTTTGGAAATAGATGAATTGGTCCAAAAAAATGTGCGGATTCGGATGACCGGCTGGAAAGAGGGTGTTCCGGTGCACACTTTGGAAGCGGTAGAAAATGCAATTGAGCGGACGAAGCATAATACCGGTTTGATTCTTAATTTCGCTTTTAATTACGGCAGCCGTAAAGAATTGACTGAAGCGATGAGAGAACTGGTGCGTGACGTTCAATCAGGAAGCCTAAAGTTGGAAGACATCACCGAAGAAGAATATTCTAAACGATTGCAGACGGCAGGTTTGCCCGATCCGGACCTTCTTATTAGGACAAGCGGAGAACTGCGAATCAGCAATTTTATGCTGTGGCAGCTTGCCTATACGGAATTGTTGTTCACCGATTTATATTGGCCGGAATTTTCGGAGAACGATTTTTACGAAGCCATTCGGGAATACCAGAGCCGTATTCGCCGTTATGGGGGATTGTAGCCCTTTCTTTGGAGGATGGACATGAAGACGAGAATCGTGACCGGCGTAGTGGCCGGGGCTCTGTTTATAACTTTTTTGCTATTGGGCGGCTATTGGTTCGCCGGGCTGGTGCTCGGGCTGGCCTTTGTCGGATTCGGCGAATTTTTGCGTATGTACAAGCTTAAGTATCATTTTCCGATGTTCGTCATTGGACTTGTTTTCATGCTTGTTTTTGTATTTATGGCGAATTTCGGCGTGCTTGCCGATAAGCTTCCGCTGACCAGTCTTATTTGGCTGCTGCTGTTTGTCCTCCTTGCAGCGACGGTAATTACCAAAAACAAGATGACGATCGATGATATATCGACGGTATTCGCAGGGGCCGTCTACATCGGTCTCGGCTTCCATTATATGATTTATTCCCGCAACCTGGAGCCGAACGGGTTGTTCTGGACTTTGCTCCTTTTCGTCACCATATGGGCGTCGGATTCCGGTGCTTATTTCGCCGGCAGAATGTTCGGGAAGAGGAAGCTCTGGCCGGATATCAGCCCGAACAAAACAATCGAAGGGGCGCTTGGCGGAATCGTTATATCGATAATTGCAGCGCTTTGCTTCGCCTGGTCCAAGCCCGATTTGCTTCCGGTATGGAATGCCGTCCTGATCGGGGCCGTAGCCGCGGTTGCCGGCCAAATGGGCGATTTGATCCAATCGGCGTACAAGCGGGTCAAAGGCATTAAGGATACCGGGAACATCCTGCCGGGTCATGGCGGTGTGCTTGATCGTGTGGACAGCTGGCTCATTGTGTTTCCGCTCGTTCATATCCTCTCGCTTATCCCAAATTAGGAGGGATTGCTGGCAATGAAGAAAATTTCGATATTAGGCTCCACCGGATCGGTCGGGACGCAAACCTTGGACGTAATTGCCCATGATCCGGACAGCTATAGGGTGGAAGGCCTGGCTGCAGGCACCAATCTTCCCTTGTTAATAGAACAGGTCCGACAATTCAAGCCGAGCAAGGTTTCGGTTGCCACCAAAGAGTTGGCCGCACAATTAAAGCCGCATGTTCCTTCCACGACGGCCGTTTTCTACGGTGAGGAAGGGATGATGGAGGTGGCGGCAGGAACCGAAGCCGACCTGGTCGTTACGGCGGTTGTGGGCAGCCAGGGGCTCAAGCCTACGCTGGCGGCCATTGAGGCGGGCAAGCAGATAGCCATCGCCAACAAAGAGACGCTGGTCAGCGCAGGGCATTTGGTCACGGAGCTTGCAGCCAAGCATGGAGTCGCTCTCCTTCCTGTAGACAGTGAGCATTCCGCCATTTTCCAATGCTTAAACGGGGAGTCGCCTTCGACAATTTCGAAATTAACGCTGACTGCATCGGGAGGAGCATTCCGGGACAGAACGCGTGAGGAATTGTACGGGGTGACCTTGGAGGATGCTCTGAAGCATCCGAACTGGTCGATGGGGGCCAAGATCACGATCGATTCCGCCACAATGGCTAACAAAGGGCTGGAAGTGATTGAAGCTCATTGGCTGTTCCAGGTGTCTTATGATCAGATTGAAGTTATTCTTCACCAGGAAAGCACGATCCACTCGATGGTCGAATTCGCAGATTACAGTGTCATTGCGCAGCTCGGCAATCCCGATATGCGGGTGCCTATCCAGTATGCATTGACCTATCCAAATCGTAAGAAAACTCCCACCGCACCGCTTCGTCTGGCTGAACTCGGCAAGCTTCATTTCAAGCCGATGGATATGGAACGTTTTCCTTGCTTGGCTATGGCTTATGAGAGCGGCCGCTTGGGCGGGACAGCACCCGCTGTCTACAATGCGGCTAACGAGATAGCCGTCTCCCGGTTTATGAAGGGGGAAATTACTTTCCTGCAGATCGAAGAGATCATTGAACGGGTATTGAACAAGCATCAGCTTATCCCTTCCCCGGATTTGGATCAGGTGCTGCAGACGGACGAATGGGCGAGGGAAGCCGCTGGCCGGATCGTTTTCTAAGTTTTTCCGGTGAATAAAGTCGCAGGGAATAATGCTCGAATGCGATAGGATAACCGTTCGCGGTCGCCTGGTCACCCCGATTTTCGATTAGTATAAGTTTCACCTGTTCTAATATTTCATCGGTAAACGCGCCTGTCCAAAGGACGGCGAAAGCCGTTTATCCTTGCAAGCTGCGGCTGGGTTCTGCCCGGCTTTTTCTTTGACATCGCAGAGCGAATTGATTTAACGGCTTGATTTGACCGGTGAATAAAATACGATTTAACTGTATTTTATGTAGGTAAATTCAAGTGATTAGCAGAAAGTGATTAAAGTAAATGGAAAAACTGCATTTAGAATTGAGGTTTTTTGCTGAAAGCGCCTTTTTTGCACAAAATAGCTGTAGTTTTGAGGCTGTCGATTTATTGTGGGAAAACAGCAAAAATATAACGGACCTGGGAGACCCTATTTCGTCAATATAGGCGGTTTTTTTAGAATAACTGACACAGATGCGCTTATTGCTTGGAATTCTCCTACTTTCGCGAGCATTTCTTGGGAATAAGGTCATCTGAGTCCGTTAAAATTACCGAAAGGCCCTTTTGATTACCGAAAGGCCCTTTTGGAGCGATTAAGGTCTCAGGGGTCCGTTATAACCAAACCTTGCAGGTTTCTCACATGATCTTAGTTGTACACCATTAATCGACAGCCATGTTTTTCCACTTAGTTTCCGTATTTCACTTCGGAGGAGCAAAATAGCTGTATAAAATCCAGTTAGACGCGCCATCCGCTTGTACGCTCCAGCAGAAAATGGGAATAAATGGATTTTCGAGGTAGACGCGCTATCCGCTTGCACGAACCAGCAGAAAATGAAAATAGACGGATTTTCAAGGTAGGGGTTAATATAGAAAGCGGACATGAATAGTTGTTCCTGTTTTGTACATATAAATGGGATATAGTCGACCCGGCTTGTATTGGAAATGGAAAACATGTTAATCTTAGAACAGTAAAAACTAATGATACGCTGCCTTTCTCAGGCATAATAAAGCTGTTGTCCGCGCTTTCGCTTGGGGCATTTCATTTCATCCGGGAGATAGGGCGGATTAACGTGCGCGGGCGACAGGATGATACTGTTCGGCAATACATTACCGTTTAGCTGGGAGGAACCAAGATTGGAGTATGTACAAATCGGTTTGCAAATCATCCTCATGTTTTTCGTGTTGGTGACTCTTCATGAATGGGGACACTTTTATTTTGCGAAGCGGGCCGGAATCCTTGTCCGAGAATTCGCCATCGGCTTCGGACCGAAATTGTTTACCTTTAAGAAAGGCGAGACGAAGTATACGCTCCGATTGCTGCCCATCGGCGGTTTCGTCCGAATGGCCGGAGAGGACCCGGAATTGGTGGAGATTACTCCCGGCCAGACGATAGGAATTCGTGTTGGTCAGGATAAAGCGACACATCTGTTTTTGGATAAGCTGGATCAGCGCTCGGATGTTCTCCTTGGAGAAGTCGTGCGCATCGATCTGGAGAAGGAGCTGTTTGTCGAATTGGTCTCTGATGGGGAGACGGTCCGATACGCCATTCATCCGCAGGCTATGATGGTGGCCCGGGGCAAAGAGACACAGATCGCTCCATGGGATCGCCAATTCGGAAGCAAGACGGTTGGGCAACGGGCTTTGTCTATTTTTGCCGGCCCGGTAATGAACTTTATACTTGCCTTTGTGCTGTTCCTAATTTTTATGTTTATGAACGGGGTGCCGGTCAATGTCACTCTGGGCGGCATTGAACCCGGTTCTCCTGCGGAGAAGGCCGGATTGGCGGCCGGCGATGTCATCCGGGAAGTGAACGGAGAGACGATTGGCACGGATCGCAACAAGCTGATGGAGCTTATTAACGCATCGGCCGGACAGCCGATGACCTGGGTCATTGAACGGGATCAGGAGCAATTGAGCAAGGAAGTCGTTCCGCGGGGCAAAGAGTCGACGGAGCCGCTGGTAGGAGTTTCGCTGGCTTTCGGCACCCGTTCGGTGCAGATCGGTGAAGCTTTCACTGGCGCCTGGAACAATATGGTGCTTGTCGCCAAGCAAATCATGATCGGCTTCAAGATGCTGGTGTTCGGCCAATTTAGTTTGGATGATCTGGGAGGGCCTGTCCGGATCGTTGAGGTTACAGGGGAATACGCTGCGGCCGGGGCGGCGCCGATGATATACTGGTCCGCGCTTCTAAGCTTATACTTGGGTATTTTCAACCTGCTGCCGATTCCGGCCCTGGATGGAAGCCGGCTGGTGTTTCTCGGCATCGAAGCGGTGCGCGGCAAACCGGTGGATCCCAACCGGGAGAGCCTGGTTCATTTCATCGGGTTCGCCATGCTGATGCTGCTGATGATCGCTGTAACGTACAATGATATTCTGCGGTTGATTAAAGGATAATGTTCGTGGAAAGAAGGGCTGAGGTCGTTTATGTCTAAGGAGAAACAATTTGTAAAGGAAATTACGCCGCAAAGCGAAGATTTTTCCAGATGGTATCTGGATGTCATACGCAAAGCTGACTTAATGAGCTATTCACCGGTCAGAGGGTGCATAGTCTTCAAACCGGACAGCTATGAAATTTGGGAGCTTTGCCAGAAAGAATTGGATGCGCGTTTCAAGGAAACCGGGCATCGGAATGCTTATTTCCCGCTCTTTATTCCGGAGAGCTTCTTTCAGAAGGAAAAGGAGCACGTGGAAGGCTTTAATCCCGAGCTGCCTTGGGTAACGGAAGCCGGAGGAGAGAAGCTGGAGGAAAGATTGGCAATCCGTCCGACCTCCGAGACGATGATCGGACATATGTACGCGGAATGGATCCATTCGTACCGCGATCTTCCTCTCCTCATTAACCAGTGGGCGAATGTGGTTCGCTGGGAAAAGAGAACCCAGCCATTCCTCAGAACGAGCGAGTTTCTATGGCAGGAGGGGCATACCGCCCACGAGGACGAAGCGGACGCCCGCCGGGAAACGATGCAAATGCTGGAGATTTACCGCGAATTTGTTGAGAATATTTTGGCCATTCCGGTCATTGCCGGCAAGAAGACTCCGTCCGAGAAGTTCGCCGGGGCGGTAGATACTTACTCGATCGAGGCGATGATGAAGGACGGCAAGGCGGTGCAGGCGGGAACTTCTCATTACATGGGAACGAATTTTGCCGTTGCCTTCGATATCCAGTACTTGGATCGGGACAATCAGCAGCAATATGTACATACGACCTCCTGGGGAGTCAGTACCCGGCTCATTGGAGCCATGATCATGGTTCACGGGGACGATCGCGGGCTCGTCCTGCCGCCGAAAGTGGCGCCTACCCAAGTGGTGATGATTCCGATCGGTCCTCCTAAAACAAGAGGGCCGGTCATTGCGCGGACGAATGAATTGTTTGCCGAGCTTAAACAGGCGGGCATTCGCGTGAAGGTGGATGACCGTCCCGACCAAAGTCCGGGCTGGAAGTTTAACGAATACGAGATGCGCGGAATTCCCATCCGGATTGAATTGGGACCGAGGGATATGGAGAAAGGACAGGTCGTCTTGGTTTCCCGGGTCAGCGGGGAGAAGCGCATGGTCAGCCAGGAACGAATCGTGGAAGAAGTCAAGCAGATGCTGGAAGATATTCATAAGGAAATGTTCGAGCGGGCCAAGGCATTCTCCAAGGAGCATTTCGGCTCCGTCGACCGACTGGACGAGCTGAAAGCATTTTTGGAGGAGAAGCGCGGCTTCGTCTGGGCCGGATGGTGCGGATCGGATGCCTGTGAAGCTCAGGTGAAGGAAGAGACCGGGGCAACCAGCCGCAACATTCCTTTTGAACCCGAAGTGGTTAAAACTCATTGTATCGCCTGTGGGGAGAAGGCTCAGCATACGGTAGTTTTCGGCCGTTCCTACTAGGAACTCAGGTCGGTGCGAAAGGGATATGCTTAAATCGCTGAGCCCGTCATTTTAGATAAACGAAGTAAAAAGACAAAAGGGCATGAGAACTTTATATCCGGCCTAAAGAACCGTATATATGGCCTCTGCCCTTTCTCTTTGCCAATATTATGGGGAGGTGGAGAAATGAGCGGGATGCCGGACGGAAGAACCCGTTTCGAGCTGCTGATGAGACAGGCGGATATTGCGCCGGAGATCATAGAGACGCACTTTCGGGATGGTTACATTGACCGGGTGGAGGTAAGCGAGAGCAACTCGGAATGGACTTTCTTCATTCATAAGAACAGCCTGATCCCCTGTGACGTATATCGCGAATTTTGTGCCAAAATAAAGGCGAAGTTCGCCCATATCTCAGAGATCCGCTTCGTGTTTGAATATTCGGACGAAGCGGTCCGCGCCCTGTTGGTGGAAGAATATTGGCCTTTAATGATTGAATGGATTAAGCATAAGGTCATATCGATTAACGGATGGCTGACCAAAGCCAAGATCAAGGTGGAGGGACAGAGGATCAGTCTGCTGCTGCTTGATCAGATCGGTCTTGAGCTGGCGAGGAAGAAGCAGCTGGACCGCTGGATTCAGCGCTATTATGCGGAATTCTTCTCCATTCAATATGATGTGGTTATGCAAATCGGGGAGTCGGCCGAGGAGGAATATCTGGCCTTCGCCAAAATGATCGAGGAAGAGGAAAGAACCGTCACTCAGGAAATGATGATGTCTGCGGAGAAGGAAGCGGCGGAAGCACGCAAATCCGATGATCCTTCCTCGTTGATGATCGGTTTTGAGATCCGGGACGTCCCGGTGCCGCTCATGTCTATCAAGGAAGAAGAAAAGAAGGTTACGGTGCAGGGGCTTGTTTTTGACTTTGATCGCAAGGAACTGAAGAACGGCAGCACTTTATTTTTATTTAATTTGACCGATTATACGGATTCTATCGCCGTCAAGGCTTTCGCCCGAACCAAAGAGGATGTGAAGCTGTACAGTCTTATCTCTAACGGCAAATGGCTCAAAATGAGAGGAAAGGTAGAGTACGACCGGTTTACCAATCCTCCCGAGCTGATGTTCATTCCGCAGGACGTCAATGAAGTAACCCCGCCCGACGACCGCTCCGATGATGCGGAAACGAAGCGGGTGGAGTTCCATCTGCACACGACAATGAGCGCCATGGATGCCGTTACTCCTGTAGACCAATATATTAAGCGGGCGGCGAAATGGGGACACAAGGCGATTGCCATTACCGATCATAGCGGCGTCCAATCCTTCCCCGAAGCTAATCATGCTGCTCATAAGCATGGGATCAAAGTCATTTATGGCCTGGAGGCCAACGTCGTCAATGATTCGATTCCGATCGTCACTCGTCCGGATTCGCGTAAATTGGCCGATGCGACTTATGTCGTATTTGATATAGAAACGACCGGTCTCTCTGTGCTGGATAACAAAATTATCGAGATTGCCGGGACGAAAATGAAAGATTCGCAGGTGATAGACCGTTTCTCCAGCTTCGTCAATCCGCATGAGAGAATACCCTACCATATTACTCAATTGACGAATATTACGGATGAGATGGTGGTGGGGGCGCCGGATCTCGAGGATGTGCTGCCCAAATTTGTCGAATTTGTCGGAGACAGTGTGCTGGTAGCCCATAACGCGACTTTCGACATGGGATTCATTCAGCATTATTGCAAGCAGCTGGGGTTAGGGGAATTGTCCAATCCGTCGCTGGATACGCTGGAAATGGCAAGAATGCTCTATCCTACTCTAAAGAATCACCGTCTGAACACCCTTGCCGACAAATTCAAGGTCAGCCTGGAGAATCATCACCGCGCGATTGACGATGCCGAAGCCTTGGGAAGTATTCTATTCCACATGATCAAGGATGCTCTTGAGCAGGAAATAGAAGATTTGTCTTCGCTAAATCGATTTGTCGGGCAAGATTTGTCCAATACGCGGCCTTTTCACTGCTGTGTCTATGCACTTAACTCCTTGGGCAAGAAAAATTTGTACAAGCTGGTCTCCCTGTCACATACCGATTACTATAATAGAGTTCCGTGCATCCCTAAGAGCAAGCTGACGGAGCATAGAGAAGGACTCCTCGTCATATCCGGCTGCGAGAAGGGCGAATTTTTCGAAACCGTGCTGAATAAATCGCAGGAGGAAGCCGAAGAGGTAGCCCAATATTATGATGTGCTCGAAATTCAGCCTATTGATTTTTATATGCATTTGGTAGACAAAGGATTGGTAGGCAGCCGGGAACAGTTGGAGAATGCGCTCCGTAGAATCGTCCAAATTGGAGAAAAGCTGGGCAAACCGGTCATTGCGACGGGGAATGTCCATTATCTGGATCCTAAAGATAAAATTTGCCGCGATATTACGATCAATGGCATCACCGGATTCAGCCCGCTGAAAGACTTGCGCAAGCCGGATGCGCATTTGCGTACTACGGACGAAATGCTGCAGGCTTTCTCTTTCCTGGGCGAGAAGAAAGCTTATGAAGTGGTGGTAACGAATACCGACTCGCTGGCGGACCGGTTCGAGGAGATAGAGCTCTTCCCGCGCAAGGGGGGGCCGACGGACAACGGCTTGTTCTCCCCTATCATTGAAGGGGCAGACGAGGAGATTCGAACTACCTGCTATGAGACGGCCAAGAGCATCTATGGCGATCCGCTGCCGCAAATTGTTATTGACCGGCTGGAGAAAGAATTGAAGCCGATTATTCAATACGGGTTCTCTGCGAACTATCTGATTTCCGAACGATTGGTCAAAAAATCGAACGCCGACGGGTATTTGGTCGGCTCCCGGGGATCGGTCGGTTCCTCTTTCGTAGCCACCATGCTCGGAATTTCAGAGGTAAATCCGCTGCCTCCTCATTATATATGCGCCCAATGCAAGCATAGCGAATTTTTTACGGATGGAAGCATTCCGAGCGGATTCGACCTCCCGGATAAGGAATGTGAGCAATGCGGAGGCCGGCTGAAGGGGGAAGGGCAGGATATTCCGTTCGAAACCTTCCTGGGGTTCAAAGGGGACAAGGTGCCGGATATCGACTTGAACTTCTCCGGGGAATACCAGCCGGAAGCCCATAACTTTACGAAGGTGATGTTCGGGGAGAAGAGTGTCTTCCGCGCCGGAACGATAGGTACCGTTGCGGACAAAACAGCGTTCGGCTTCGTCAAGAAGTATGAGGAGCTGAAGGGGGAAAGCTGGCGGAATGCAGAGCTGAGGCGTCTGGCTATGGGATGTACCGGCGTTAAACGAAGCACGGGCCAGCACCCGGGCGGGATCGTTGTCGTTCCCGATTATATCGAGGTAGAGGACATTACTCCGGTTCAATATCCGGCTGACGATACGAAATCCGAGTGGAAGACGACTCACTTCGACTACCATGCTTTCGACGAGAATCTGCTTAAGCTCGATATTCTCGGGCACGATGATCCGACGATGATGAGAATGCTCCAGGATCTGACCGGGGTCGATCCGACAACGATACCGATGAATGATCCCAAGGTGATGAGCATCTTTAACTCTACGGAAGCCCTGGGAGTGACGCCTGAGCAAATCCGTTCGCCGGTGGCCACCTACGGAGTGCCCGAGATGGGGACCAAATTCGTCCGGCAGATGCTGCAGGAGACGCAGCCTTCCTCTTTTGCGGATTTGCTGCAGATTTCGGGTCTGTCCCACGGAACCGGCGTATGGTTAGGGAATGCCCAGGAATTGATTCGCAACGGGACCTGCAACATCAAGACAGTGATCGGCTGCCGCGACGATATTATGCTGTATCTCATCTATAAAGCAGGGATGGAAGCCGGCCTCGCCTTCAAAATTACTGAAAGCGTACGGAAAGGGCGCGGGCTGACGGAAGAATGGAAGGAAGAGATGCGAAAGCACAATGTTCCGGCCTGGTATATCGATTCCTGTGAGAAAATTGAATATATGTTTCCCAAAGCGCATGCCGCCGCTTATGTTATTTCCGCAGTGCGGACCGCATATTTCAAGGTGTACCATCCGATTGAGTTCTACGCTACATACTTCTCGGTTCGCGCGGAAGATTTCGATGTGGAATTATTCTGTCAAGGCTATGACGCGATTATGAGAAAGCTGAATGAGATTGAGGAGAAGGGCTTCCAGGCGACTGCGAAGGAAAAGAGCATGGTATCCGTTCTCGAAATGGGGCTGGAGATGACGGCACGGGGCTTCACTTTCAAGCCGATTGATTTGATGCTGTCCGATGCCACCCGTTTCATCATTCGCGGGGATTCCCTGATTCCGCCTTTCTCCGCCGTTCAGGGGATCGGGGAGACGGCGGCCAAGCATATAGCGGCTGCCAAGGAGGATGGGGAGTTTCTTTCGATGGAGGACTTCCAGAACCGGGCCAAAGTTTCCAAGACCGTCCTCGAAATCTTGAATGGAATGGGCTGCTTCAGAGGAATGCCGGAATCCAACCAGCTCTCACTTTTCTAGGCATTCGACGACACCTGCGAAGAGGCGTCCGATAAGAGCAAGGTTTAGACACTGATCCTGCCGGGGTGTGGACGGAATAAGCTTCGAAGGATAAGCCGCTAAGCGGGCTTATTTTTAACAGCCTATTGTAAGGAAAACTCTGTTATGTTATAATTTCTTTTGGTAATAATGATGATATGCGATCGCTTTCGGAGAGTGGGGAAACCCACTCTTTACATTTTGATATAGCCATGCAGGAAGTCCAACCAAGCAGATAATGCAGCGTAAGGGGGCAGTACTATTGAGTTCGCACATCAAAACAACCGTGGAGAAGATGATCCAACCCTATTTGGAAGAACACGCAATGGAACTGGTCGATATCGAATATTTGAAGGAAGGCAGCAACTGGTTCCTCCGTGTTTATGTTGACAAGGAAGGCGGAATCGACATTGACGACTGCGGAAGGCTGAGCGAATATTTGAGCGCTAAGCTGGATGAGAAGGATCCGATTCCGAACGCCTACTTCTTAGAAGTATCCTCCCCCGGAGCGGAGCGACCGCTCAAGAAGCCGGAAGATTTCGTGAAGGCGGTTGACAAGCATGTGTTCGTAACTACATATGAGCCGGTGGATGGATTGAAGGAGTTTGAAGGCAGGCTGAAGTCTTATGACGGCAGCGAGCTGGTTATCGAGGTGGGCAAGAAACAGCATACGATTCCAACTGAGAAAATGGCTAGCGCTAGGCTTGCCATCGTTTTTTAAAAATATAAGAAAGTATAAGTTTCACCTTATACCTGTCTTATATTTAAATATAAGAAAGTATAAGTTTCACCTTATACCTGTCTTATATTTCATCGGTTAAACGAGCCTGTCCCAAGGACGGTTCCTATGTGGTAAAATTTCCGAAGTTTTCGGCTGTTAATTATTGAAAGGGGGAAAGAAGTTCAATGAACACCGATTTTATTGAAGCGCTGCACGAGATTGAAACTCAAAAGGGTATCAGCAAAGATATCCTGATTGAGGCGATCGAGGCGGCATTGATTTCCAGCTACAAACGAAATTTCAACACGGCCCAGAATGTACGGGTCGACATTAACCGGCAGACCGGCTTGATTAAGGTATATGCCCGTAAAACGGTTGCGGACGAGGTGCTTGATCCCCGTCTCGAAATCTCTCTGGATGCGGCCAGAGAGATTAACCCGAACTATCAGTTGGACGACATCGTCGAGATTGAGGTAACTCCTAAGGATTTTGGAAGGATTGCGGCTCAGACGGCTAAGCAGGTCGTGACCCAAAGAATCCGCGAAGCGGAAAGAGGCCTTATCTATAACGCTTTTATTGAGAAGGAAGAAGATATCGTTACTGGAATCGTTCAACGGCAGGATACCAGAAATATTTATGTGGATCTGGGCAAGGTTGAAGCGGTGCTTCCTCTCAACGAATTGATGCCGACCGATAAATTCAAGCATGGAGATCGCATTAAGGCGTATATTACCAAAGTCGAGAATACGACGAAGGGGCCGCAAATTTTTCTGTCCCGTACTCACCCGGGCCTCCTGAAAAGATTGTTTGAGCTGGAGGTTCCAGAAATTTTCCAAGGCGTAGTGGAGATTCGGTCGGTGGCCCGGGAAGCGGGCTTCCGTTCCAAAATTGCCGTCTATTCCCGCGATGCGGAAGTGGACGCGGTTGGTTCCTGTGTTGGGCCGAAAGGCGTGCGTGTACAGGCGATCGTCACCGAGCTTAAAGGGGAGAAGATCGATATCGTCCGCTGGTCCGAAAATGTGGAGGAATACGTAGCCAATGCGCTCAGCCCGTCCAAGGTGCTTGAGGTTAACGTATTTGAAAGCGAGAAGATGTCCAGGGTCATCGTTCCGGACTATCAGCTGTCGCTGGCCATCGGAATCAAAGGGCAGAACGCCCGTCTGGCCGCCAAGCTGACCGGCTGGAAGATTGATATTAAGAGTGAAACGCAGGCCGAGCAGGAATTCGGCCGGGAGAAAACTTTTACAGAAGAGATGCCTCAGGATTCGGCAAGCTTTGATTAAAGCGTTCGCTGATGCATGACTAATTTGTGAGGCTCGTATAATACAAGGCAGTTCTTGGGAGCGGGTGATGGAATTGAGGCAGAGAAAAGTACCCTTAAGAAAATGTGTAGCTTGCCAGCAAATGATGGCCAAGAAAGAATTGATTCGCGTGGTCAAAACGCCAGACGATGAAATCTTGATTGATCTGACCGGCAAGAAGTCGGGAAGAGGAGCTTATCTCTGCGGCAAATTGTCCTGTTTCAAGCTCGCCAAAAAAAGCAGAGCTTTGGACAGGGCTCTCAAACACAGCGTCGGCGATCAGATTTATGATCAGCTGGAGCAGGATTTTATTCGAGTGGAAGATGAATTTTTAGCTGCTAAGGAAGAGTCGGACGATGAATAGCAATAAATTGTTATCCGGTCTTGGTCTAGCCATGCGGGCGGGGAAGCTTGTCACCGGTGACGAAGGGGTGCTGGACGCCATCCGCACCGGGAAAGCAAAGCTGGTCCTTCTCGCAGTTGACGCTTCCGAGAATACAAGCAAAAAGTTCAGGGACAAATGCCTGACTTATCAAGTCCCTTTAATCGAATACGGTACTCGGGAACAACTGGGATCTAGTGTCGGTAAAGCGGAACGGGTCATAATGGCGGTTACCGATCCCGGATTTGCACAGGTGATAGCAAGGGCGAAGGCAAATCTAGCGGAGGTGGAGTAATTTGAGTAAAAACGAAAACAAAGATAAATTGAGGGTTTATGAATATGCCAAGTCTTTAAACATGAGCAGCAAAGAAATCATTACCATATTAAAGCGTCTAAATATTTCGGTCAACAATCATATGAGCGTGATGGAGAGGGAGGCGGTGGAGGCCGTGGAAAAATTTTTCCGCGACGTCAAGGCTAACGCCGCCGCGAAACGGGCTGCTTCGGAGGATAGTGCCGCAGTGAGTTCAGCAGCGTCCGCCCCCAAGAAGCAGCCGTCACAATCGGCCGCTGGAGGGGAAGACATGAAGAAAAACCAAGGAACAGGACAGCAAACGAAACAGTCATCGCCGCGCAATCAATCTCAGCAAGGTTCATCGAATACACCTAATAAGAAAAAGCAGGGCAATGGCGGAGGTCAGAATCAGCAAGGAAGTAACAAGCCTGCCGCAGGCCGTGATGCACGCCCGCAAGGGGGACAACGGCAGGACGGCAACCGGAATCGCAAGCCCGAAACTGTAGCAGCGGCGGATTCCGCTTCCGGGAATGCGAATCGGAACAATAATCGCGGACCGCAGCCCAAGACAAACGGGAAAGTTCCGCGCAGTCCGCTGGGCGGCGTAGATGATCTGGATATTAAAGCTAACGAAGGAGTCACCAACAAAAAGACGAAGCCGAATCAAAGACGCTTCGATGACAATAAAGCAGGCTCTTCCAAAGGTAATTTCCGGAACAACCGTTCAGGCAAAGGAGGCAGACAGCAGTCTCCCGTGCGTAAAGAAAAGGTGGACAACACTCCGAAGAAGATTATCGTTCGCGGAACGATGACCGTAGGCGAGCTGGCCAAGCTGCTGCATAAGGATGTATCCGAAGTCATTAAGAAGCTGCTCTTCCTGGGAGTTATGGCGACCATTAACCAAGAGCTTGATCTTGATACGATTCAATTAATTGCATCGGAATATGGTGTGGAAGTCGAATTGAAAATTCCGGTAGATGAAGAGAACTTCGAGCTGATTGAAGAAGTGGACGATGAAGCCGATCTGATGGAACGTCCTCCGGTTGTTACCATTATGGGTCATGTTGACCATGGTAAAACGACCCTGCTGGATGCCATCCGTTCTACAAGCGTAACGGAAGGGGAAGCGGGCGGAATCACTCAGCATATCGGGGCCTATCAGGTGGAAGCACAGGGCAAGAAAATTACATTCCTGGATACTCCGGGCCACGAAGCCTTCACCACGATGCGTGCCAGAGGAGCACAGGTTACGGATATTACCATTCTTGTCGTTGCTGCCGATGACGGCGTCATGCCGCAAACCGTAGAGGCGATCAGCCATGCCAAAGCGGCAAATGTGCCTATTATCGTTGCGGTTAACAAAATCGACAAGCCTGAAGCGAATCCGGACCGGATCAAGCAGGAATTGACCGAATATGAGCTTGTCCCTGAGGAATGGGGCGGAGATACGATCTTCGTCAATGTCTCAGCCAAGCAGAAGATCGGCCTTGAGAATCTGCTCGAGATGGTTCTCCTTGTCGCCGAGGTGCAGGAGTTGAAGGCCAACCCGAACAAACGCGCCAGAGGAACGGTGATTGAGGCCGAGCTGGATAAAGGAAGGGGACCGGTTGCCCGCATTCTGATTCAGCATGGTACGTTGAAGGTTGGAGACAGCTTTATTGCCGGGGTTTGCTTTGGCCGCGTGCGTGCAATGGTCAATGATAGAGGCAAGAAGCTGAAGGAAGCCGGGCCGTCCACTCCGGTAGAGATTACCGGACTGACGGAGGTGCCTCAAGCCGGTGATCCGTTCCTGGCTTATGAGGATGAGCGCAAGGCGAGAGCGATCGCCGAGAAGCGGGCCTCTACGCTGAGGCAGTCCGAGATGGGTGCGAGCTCCCGCGTTACGCTGGATGATTTGTATAAGCATATCAAGGAAGGCGAAATCAAGGAGCTCAACATCATTATTAAAGCGGACGTTCAAGGTACCGTGGAAGCTCTGAGAGGCTCGCTGGAAAAAATCGATGTAGAGGGCGTGCGGGTTAAAATTATCCACACTGGCGTAGGAGCGATTACCGAATCGGATATTATCCTTGCCTCGGCCTCCAACGCGATTATTATCGGCTTTAACGTTCGTCCGGAACCGGCGGCGAAAGTGACCGCGGATCAGGAGAAGGTGGATATTCGACTCCATCGCGTAATTTACAGCGCCATAGAGGAAATTGAATCGGCGATGAAGGGAATGCTCGATCCGGAATATAAGGAAAATGTCATCGGACACGCGGAAGTCAGAGAAACCTTCCGTATATCCAGGATCGGTACGATTGCCGGCTGCATGGTTACTCAAGGTAAAATCATTCGCTCGGCGGAAGCTCGCCTGATTCGCGACGGAATCGTCATCTACGAAGGCCATCTTGACTCCCTGAAGAGGTTTAAGGATGATGCCAAAGAAGTAGCTCAAGGATATGAATGCGGAATTACATTGGAACGGTTTAACGATATCAAAGAAGGAGATATCATTGAGGCGTTCGTAATGGAAGCCGTTGAGAGGTGATTGCAATGTCCAGAATCCGTACGGGCAGAGTGGGAGAACAAATCAAGAAAGAGCTAAGCCAAATCATTCAGAACGAATTCAAGGATCCGAGAATTGGTTTTGTAACGATTACCGGCGTGGATGTGACGAATGATCTCTCCCAAGCCAAGGTTTATCTGAGCGTCTTAGGTTCCGATGAAGAGAAGGAAGAGACTTTAAAGGCGCTGAATCGCGGGATGGGGTTTCTGCGGTCGGAATTGTCCAAACGAATCCGGCTTAGGGTTACTCCCGAGCTGATCTTTAAATTCGACACTTCGATCGATTACGGAACCCGCATCGAGAAATTGCTGGGACAAATTAACGAGGAGAAGCCGAAGCCATGACAGGCAAAGGAAATGATTTCGAGAAGCAGGTGATGGCGGCCGTTGAATTTATTCGCCGCCATGACCGGTTTCTGGTCGTGTCGCATCTTAATCCGGACGGGGATGCCATCGGCTCCACCTTGGCGGTCGGTTTAATGCTGGAGTATTTGAACAAGACCTACAAGATGGTTAATGAGGACCCGCTTCCCTCCAAATTCAATCTTCTGAGGGGCAGCGACCGGGTGCTGTTTGCTTCCGAGCTGTCGGAAGATGAGCCGTATGACGCCGTTATCAGTCTCGATTGTGCGGATTTTCGGCGAATGGGAGAGCTGCATAAGCGAGTTAAACCGGAAACTCCACTGCTCAATATCGATCATCATGCCACAAATGAAGGGTTCGGCACCTGCGTCTGGATTGAAGCCGAGGCTGCCGCAACCGCGGAAATGCTGTACGCTTTGGTGAACGGATTGGGCATTCCATGGACTGAAGATTTGGCGAAGTGCATCTATACCGGGTTGTTGACCGATACCGGCGGTTTTCGTTATGCGAATACAGGCCCCCAAGTGCTGCGCATTGCCTCCGAGATGCTGGATTACGGGGTGCGGGCCAGCGAGCTGGCCAACGTTCTGCTGGAGCAGATGACTTACCCTCAGCTTGTTCTGCTGCAGAAGTCGCTCGCCCGGCTTTCTTTCGCCTATGAACGCAGGGTAGCCTGGGTCAGCGTGACCGCCCGGGATATGGCCGAAGCGCAAGCGGCGAACGAAGATATAGAGGGACTGGTCAATTATCCGCGCAATATCGAAGGGGTGGAAGTGGGCCTGCTGTTTAAGGAAACAGGGGAAGATACTTTCAAGGTCAGCTTGCGCTCCAACGGTAAAGTGGACGTGGCACGAATTGCCAAATCATTCGGCGGGGGCGGACATACGTTAGCGGCAGGATGTACGCTGACGGGAACATTGGATCAGGTAACCTCACAATTAGTAAAGGAAGTAGGTTTGGCTCTCGAATGACGTTGGAAGGCGTGTTGCCGGTATTGAAGCCGGCGGATTATACATCTCATGATGTGGTGGTCAAGGTTAGGCGAATCACCGGGGTGAAAAGGATCGGCCATACTGGAACGCTGGATCCTAAAGTAACGGGAGTGCTTCCTCTCTGTATCGGAAGGGCTACCCGGGTGGTTGAGTATATTCAGGACATGCCGAAAGAATATGAAGCGACCCTTACGCTGGGTTTGGCAACCGATACGGAGGATCTAAGCGGCAGGATAGTGGAGGAAGTGGAAACTGTACAGGTCAGCGAGGATCAAATTCGTGCAGCTGTGCAGTCGTTCATCGGTACGATCGAGCAAATACCGCCCATGTACTCCGCGGTGAAAGTGGAAGGACGGCGTTTATACGAACTGGCCAGAATGGGGCAGGAAGTCGAAAGGAAGAAAAGACAGGTAACCATCTATGGAATCGACCTTCTGGAAATGAAGCTGGACCGTCCTCATCCTGAAATAAAGTTTAGGGTGCGCTGCTCCAAAGGAACCTATATTCGAACCTTGTGCACGGATATGGGGAGGCAATTAGGATATCCTGCGGTTATGTCTGACCTGGTCCGCTCATCGACCGGGGCAATTACGCTTGATCGATGCCTGTCCATTCCGGAAATCGAAGAGCTGATGAAGGAAGGCAGGCTTTCCGAACGGCTGATACCGACTGATCAAGCAATCCCCCATATTCCCAAGGCATACGTGTCGGAAGCGCATGCTGTCAGAGCTCTGCAAGGCCGAATGGTCCGCCCGGAGGAACCTCTAGCCGAAGAATGGAACGGACGAGTCATGCGGGTTTATTCGGCAGCCGCAACTCATCCATTTCTTGGAATTTTCCGATGGGACGCAGAGCGCGCTCTTCTGATTCCGGAGAAGATTTTCAATTAAGCTGACATCTCGTAAGAATTGCAGGTGAATCCAAGTGCAGGTTTTCCATATTCAATATCCGACCCGATTGCCTCTTGAAGGAATGCCTTCTTCCCAGGTGATGGCGATTGGAGAATTCGACGGAGTTCATCTAGGTCACCGGGAAGTGATATCGAGGGCTGTGCAGACGGGGGCATCGCTCGATCTGCCCGCTTCCGTCATGACTTTCGATCCTCATCCGCGAGCGGTGCTTGGACATGATAATTATACTCAGAGCTTGACACCGTTAGCCAAAAAATTAGAACTATTCGAACAAATGGGAGTCCATTGCACTTATATCGTAGAATTTCATCCCGAGTTTGCGAAGCTGACACCGGCTGAATTTGTGGAGCAATTTTTAATGCCGCTCGGTGTCAGCTCGGTCATTGTCGGGTTTGACTTCAGATTTGGGCACCGGGGCTCGGGCACTCCCGACACACTGTGTGAATTAAGCCGGGGCCGGTTTGCTGTCGAAGTGGTCCGGCCGTTTCTTATGGACGGCGAGAAGGTAAGCAGCACAAGGATCCGGGAACATCTCAAGGCTGGGCAAATGGAGGAGGCAGGGACTCTGCTAGGGCGCCGGTATACGGTACGCGGGCTTGTGGTAGAGGGGGACAAGAGGGGGCGGACCATCGGCTTCCCTACAGCGAACATAGATCCTGCCGAATCCGAAGCTTATGTCATGCCGGCGAACGGAGTCTATGCGGTCAGAGTAATCTGGGAAGGCAATGTGTATTACGGGGCGGCAAATATCGGGGTAAAACCGACCTTTTCAGGTGACCGGAAACTTCCTGTGCTCGAGGTCCATTTGCTGGACTATGAAGGAGATCTTTACGGGAGAAGCCTGGAAGTGGAGTTTTTATATTTCATCCGGAGTGAGCGGAAGTTTTCCTCTGTCGATGAACTGATAATGCAAATCGGGACCGATGTGAAAGACATCAGGACCAAGCTGTCTATATTGCCGCATAAGAATCTGTAGTTTTTACAGCGTTTAAGACGGTGTGAGAAAGATTCAAATCGGCATAAAAAGCTGCCTTCTAAATCCGGGTTGAGCAGTGTCTGCGCTACGAGCTTTTTTATCATAAGGGCCATTTACTTGGCTTACCTTATTATGTTATACTGAATTGTGTTCGTCTTATGGAGGGTAATCTCTCCGGGACGAAGACTGAACCTCAGCGCGGACATCCGCTGCTCCGGCGGTTTCTGGGCTGCAGGCGATTCTTTAGATTATGAGGAGGTGAACAGGATGGCACTTACCCAAGAACGTAAGCAACAACTGATTCAGGAGCATAAGGTTCACGAGACGGATACCGGTTCTCCTGAAGTACAAATTGCTATCCTTACGGAAAACATCGTAAACTTGACCAATCATTTGCGTACGCACAAGAAAGACCACCATTCTCGCCGCGGTCTTTTGAAGATGGTCGGACAACGCCGTAAGCTGTTGGCCTATTTGAAGAATAACGATGTTAAACGTTACAGCGCGTTAATCGAGAAATTGGGTCTTCGCAGATAGGTTCAATTGTAGAAAAGCAACTTTGTTTAATCATGCAGTACTTCTGCATAGACGGCAAGGTTGCTTTTTCGCATACTTTCTTTTTGCAAGACACCCCCCTCTTATGGAAGAAAGACGAAGGAGTTGTCCTCGGAAACAGACTTTTATTCTGCTTCCCTGATCTTTCCCGGCAATGCACATGCGTCTTCCCCATTAAGATACGGAAATGGTTTCCGTGGGTCTTTTATAGTTCCTGTTAGGAAGCAAGTCGATTATGATTTGCTGTCAAGAAGGAAATGCTAGTACTGATGCAGAATAATTAGAACCAAGTCCCACATAGCAGGAGGTAAGTATGGAGAAGAAAATACATATGGAACTAGGCGGCAGACCGCTCACTCTCGAAACGGGAAGATTGGCCAAGCAGGCCAACGGAGCGGTTATGGCCCGTTACGGGGATACGGCTGTTCTATGTACCGTAACCGCATCGTCAGATCCTAAGGATCTCGATTTTTTCCCATTGACGGTCAACTATGAAGAAAGATTGTATTCCGTCGGCAAGATTCCCGGAGGCTATCCTAAGAGAGAAGGAAGACCGACGCAGAAAGCTATTCTGGCCAGCCGTCTCACAGACCGGCCGATCCGTCCGTTGTTTCCTGAAGGCTTCCGCAACGATGTGCAAATCGTCAATATAGTAATGAGCGTTGAGCAGGATTGCTCACCGGATATAGTTGCCATGATCGGTACATCGGCTGCACTCAGCATCTCTGATGTCCCGTTCAACGGACCGATCGGTGGAGTCATTGTCGGACGGGTCGACGGCCAGTTCGTTATTAATCCGACCGTGGAGCAGAGCAAGGTAAGCGAGCTTTACCTCGTTGTTGCCGGTACGAAGGATGCCATCATGATGGTGGAAGCTGAGGCTCACGAGGTTCCCGAGGAAATTATGCTGGAAGCGATCATGTTCGGGCATGATGAAATTAAGAAAATCGTGGAGAAAATCGAGCAGTTTACCGCGGAAAACGGCAAGCCCAAAATGGAAGTAAAGCTGCATCAAATCGATGAAGAAGTAGATGCTGCAGTACGCGCTTATGCCCATGAACGTCTGGTGGAAGCGGTACGCATTCCGGAGAAGCAAGCCCGCCAGGATGCGATTGACGCCATCAATGCGGAAGCTGTCGAGCATTTTACCGCCGTTTATGAAGAGATTCCCGAACGGATGAGCGACGTCAACGAGGTGCTTTACAACATTGTGAAAGAAGAAGTCCGCCGTCTGATAACCCATGATAAGGTTCGACCCGATGGCAGGGCTTTGGACGAAATCCGTCCGATTGAATGCGATACCGGCCTGCTGCCGAGGACTCACGGCTCCGCCCTGTTCACGCGCGGACAAACTCAAGCCCTCAGTATTTGTACGCTGGGCGCCTTGGGCGATGTTCAAATCTTGGACGGACTGGATCTGGAAGAGACCAAGCGGTTCATGCACCATTACAATTTCCCGCCGTTCAGCGTAGGGGAAGCCAGACCGCTGCGCGCGCCGGGCAGACGGGAAATCGGACACGGAGCTTTGGGAGAAAGAGCCTTGGAGATGGTTATTCCGTCCGAGAGCGAGTTCCCCTATACCATTCGTCTTGTTTCCGAAGTGCTGGAATCCAACGGCTCGACTTCGCAAGCAAGTATATGCGCAAGCACAATGGCTTTAATGGATGCTGGAGTGCCGATTAAAGCTCCGGTAGCCGGAATTGCGATGGGTTTGATTAAGGATGGGGAGAATGTATCTATCCTGACGGATATTCAAGGAATGGAAGATCACCTTGGAGATATGGACTTTAAAGTGGCGGGAACGTCCGCAGGGGTGACGGCCATCCAAATGGATATCAAAATCGACGGGATCGACCGCAAGATTTTGTCAGAAGCGTTAAGCCAAGCGAGAGAGGGACGGATGTTCATTCTGGATAAAATGCTCCAGACGATCAAAGAGCCGAGGAAAGAGCTCTCGCCATATGCACCCAAGATTATTACCCTGCATATTAACCCGGATAAAATTAGAGACGTCATCGGTTCCGGCGGCAAGATCATCAATAAGATCATTGATGAGACAGGTGTTAAAATCGATATCGAGCAGGATGGAACCGTCTATATTGCCTCCTCCGATGCTGAAATGAACGAGAAGGCCAAGAACATCATCGAAGGCATTGTCCGGGAGGTTGTAGTAGGTGAAACCTACCTCGGTACGGTCAAACGGGTTGAGAAATTCGGTGCTTTCGTCGAGATTCTTCCCAATAAGGAAGGGCTTGTTCATATCTCGCAATTGTCAACCGAACGGGTGGCCAAGGTTGAGGATGTAGTTTCTGTCGGCGATTCGATTACCGTCAAAGTGACCGAGATCGACTCCCAAGGAAGAATCAATCTTTCGCGGAAGGCTACTTTGACCCAATAATTTGTTCCTTTACAATAAATACGATAAAATAAAGAGTCAGATCAGTCTGTCTCTTTTTTATTTGAACCTCATTCTAATCCTTCCCTGCCCAGCATAAGATGGGACAAACAAGGAACTCGGCCGTATTTTCAGCCGGGTACCCAATATTGATCCGGGGAGAATAGAAGATGAGCGCTAATAAACGTTTGGCTTCGGTCATAGCCGGAATAGGGGCTGTCATCTTTGCTTTGTTCCAGATGCCGTTCATGCAGGACTACTTTGACCATGTCAAGGGCAAGGCGGGGCCGGAGGCGATACCTGTCTTTGGCCAGCTCAATGCCAAGCCCAAGGACAGGGCAACGCCCGAGGAGAGGCTCGAAGCGATTCGAAGAGAGGCGGCGAGGCTTTATATCCCTCCGATTGATGCTAAGCTCGACCGGGTGTGGAAAGCGATTCCCGGTTATAACGGGCGGGAAGTGGATGTGGAAAGAACCCTGCAGCTGTCCAAGGACTGGATTCCCGGTCAGAAGCTGCCGCTTGTCTTTCGCGAAATTCCGCCCAAGGTTTCATTGGACGATTTAGGCGCGCAGCCTATCTACAAGGGAAATCCGAATAAGCCGATGGTTGCTCTTATGATCAATGTCGCTTGGGGGAATGAGTTTATACCCGGCATGCTGGAGACGTTAGAGCAAGAAAATGTCAAGGCAACCTTTTTCCTGGACGGGTCTTGGTTAAGCAAAAATGTGGAAATCGCCAAGCAAATTGCTTCCAAGGGGCATGAAATGTCCAACCACGCCTATTCTCATAAAAATATGAGCCAGCTTGGCCGAGAGCAGGCCGTTCAGGAAATCAGCAAGACGGAAAAGCTGCTTAAGGAGCATCTCGGGGTAGAGAATAAGCTGTTTGCGCCGCCCTCGGGGGATTTTAACCAGCAAACGGTAAAAATTGCCGCTGAATTAAACTTGAAGACGGTGCTATGGACTATTGATACGGTGGATTGGAGGAAGCCTTCCCCGCAAACCATTCTTACCAGAATAGCCAATCGCCTCGAGCCGGGGGCGATGATTCTAATGCACCCGACGGAATCTGCTTCGCTGTCCCTGGAAGGGATGATCAAGGAAATTAAAGGAAGAGGGCTTGTTCTCGGCACGGTTGGCGAATTGTTATCTTCCGATCGGGTACCTGATCCGGGAGAATGAGTTAGCAGGGGAGCCTTGCGAAACCTGTATAGGAGGAAAATAGTGATCAAACATCAATTATCGAATGGCTTAAGGGTTGTTCTCGAGCCGATCCCGTCCATCCGATCCGTGGCGATCGGAATATGGGTGAAGACCGGGTCGAGGAATGAAACACCGGAGCAGAATGGCATTTCGCATTTTATAGAGCACATGCTCTTTAAAGGAACGGACCGTTATTCTGCGCGGGATATCGCTGAGGTGTTCGACGGTATCGGGGGCAACGTCAACGCGTTTACGACGAAGGAATATACTTGTTACTATGCTAAAGTTTTGGATGAACATCTGCCTATTGCGGTGGATGTGCTGGCGGATATGTACTTTCATTCCCGTTTGGATGAGAGCGAACTGGAGAAAGAACGGAATGTCATTCTGGAGGAAATCTCCATGTATGAGGACACTCCGGATGATCTGGTTCATGATCTGTTGGCCAAAGCCGTTTACGGCGATCATTCCTTAGGCTATACTATTCTGGGCGTCGAAGACAATCTGAACCGGATGAATTCGGATACTCTGCGCGAATATATGAACCAACATTATACAGTCGATAATACGGTGATCAGTGTAGCCGGGAATATAGATGAGAATGCGGTTAAGCTGCTGGAGAAACACTTTGGCGGGGCTCACCGTTCGGGCTCCCCGGTCGTTTACGAAGCTCCCGGATTTGTCGGAGACCTGATCTATCACGAGAAGAAAACCGAGCAAAATCATATTTGTTTGGCTTTGCCGGGGCTCTCGCTGACGGATCCTCGCTACTACGCAATGATTCTTCTAAACAATACGATAGGCGGCGGAATGAGCTCCAGGCTGTTCCAGGAGATCAGGGAGAAGAGAGGGCTGGCTTACTCTGTCTATTCCTATCACTCTTCGCACGTCGATAACGGAATGTTCGTAATTTATACGGGCACGGCTCCCAAACAGACGGAAGAGGTACTTAAGGTTTCTATGGAGATCATTGAAGAAATGATCGTCCAGGGGCTGACAGACGCGGAATTGAACAAGGGGAAGGAGCAGTTGAAGGGCAGTCTCCTCCTGAGCTTGGAGAGCACGAGCAGCCGGATGAACCGGATGGGCAAGAACGAGCTTATGCTCGGCCGCCATTTGACCATCGATGATATTATCGGCAAGATTGAGGCGGTTACGCAGGAAGAAATTCGGCAGGTGACGAAGGAATTGTTTTCCCGGCCTTTCGCTTTAGCTATGGTTGGACAATCAGATAAAGTCATACAAGGATTCAGGAGGGATCAACTTGCAGCATTTGGTTCAAATTAAGAGGCTTCCGGGAAATGAAGATATTCAGCTTCCGCAGAAAATGTCCGAGCTGGCCAGCGGATTCGACCTATATGCCGCTGTATCGGAGCCGGTCACGCTTCAGCCGGGAGAAAGGGGCCTGATCCCGACCGGATTTAGTCTGGCCATGCCGGGTGAGCTGGAGGCCCAAATCCGGCCGCGGAGCGGATTGGCCCTTAAGCACGGGATTACGGCTCTTAATTCCCCCGGAACAGTGGATGCCGATTATCGGGGGGAGGTCAAGGTTCTGCTGATCAATCATGGTCAGGAACCGTTCGTGATATCCCGCAATGAGCGAATTGCGCAGATGGTGTTTCAGTACGTTCCCACTGTTCGCTTGGAAGAAGTGGAGGAATTGTCAGAGACCGGGAGGGGCGCCGGGGGATTCGGACATACCGGCAAATAAACTCACGTTCCTAATACGAGCGGAGATCGTTGATAATGCCGCCGTAACCATATTTTCAATGAAGACTGCCGATTTGGAATTCGGCGGTCTTTTTTATTTTTATATGAAAAGCACTGTATAAATCTTAATTGAAGCAGGCAGGAAGGCGATCGGGAACAGCGGAAGGGTTTAGCCGCCGTTAAAGCGCAGAAATTCCTGGCAGGCTTTTCAAGATCCGGGATCCCGCATAGGCTTCGAAAGCTATTCGTCACTTTTGAGGAGACCGGTTGTTGCCGGGGAGACGACGGTCCGGCAACAAAACGCGGGCCATTGACGCTGTCACCCCTTACTGGGCCTCGGCATAAACTATTTTATCGAGAACGGCATTTGAGAAAAGGGTGTTGACATTGCTTACCGGAATCCAAGTTACATTCATAGGCGGAGATGCCCGGCAGTTGGAAGTCATAGAGCAATTATCGGAATTGGACGCTTCGGTGCAATTGATCGGCTTTGACAATCTTCAATCCTCATATAACGGAGTTACCCGGGCGAAGCTTCTGCCCGAGTCCTTGAGCAAGAGCGATGCAGTCGTTCTGCCTGCTTCGGGGATGGAAGACGATGGTCAAGTGATGTCGATCTTCTCTTCAGAGGAGCTCATTCTTGACGATGCCCATATGAAAGCACTCCCCGGCCACTGCAAGATCTATACGGGGATAGCCAAGCCTAATCTGAAAATGCTGTGCGGCAAAAATTCCGTAGGGCTTGTTGAGCTGTTTGAACGTGATGATGTAGCTATTTTCAATTCCATACCTACGGCCGAAGGCGCGCTTATGATGGCTATCCAAAATACGGACATAACTATTCACGGCTCCAGAAGCATGGTTCTGGGAATGGGAAGAACAGGGCTGACGATGGCCAGGACGCTGCAGGGATTGGGGGCTAAGGTAAAAGTAGGAATAAGGAAGCCGGAGCATTATGCCCGGGCATGGGAAATGGGCTTCGAGCCTTTCTATATCCGTGATTTAGCCGAACATGTCAAGGAGATCGACTTGATTTTTAATACGATACCGACTATGATTATCACAGCACAGATCATTGCCAAAATTCCTCACCGCGCCTTGATTATTGACCTTGCTTCGAAGCCTGGCGGAACCGATTTTCGCTTCGCGGAGAAGAGAGGGATCAAAGCGCTGCTTGCTCCTGGCCTTCCGGGAATTGTCGCGCCGAAGACCGCTGGCCGAATCATTGCCCGTGCCCTCAGCAGTTTGTTGATGGAAGATGCAGGAAAAGGGAGGAATTGAGGAATGAATTGGCATGGTAAAACGGTTGGATTTGCGCTCACCGGTTCGCACTGCACTTATGCCGAAGTGATGCCGCAAATAGAAAGATTCGTGAAGGCGGGTGCAAGAGTCATTCCTATTGCGTCTTATACGCTGATGACTACGGACACCCGCTTTGGGACGTCAGAAGATTGGCAAAAACAGTTGAAAGAAATTACGGGGAATGATATTATTTCTACAATTGTAGATGCTGAACCGCTTGGACCCTCCAAGCTGTTGGATGTGCTGGTTATCGCCCCCTGTACCGGGAACACGACGAGCAAGCTGGCCAACGCCTTGACGGAAAGTCCGGTGCTGATGGCCGCGAAGGCTCAGATGAGAAATCAGAGACCGGTAGTTCTCGCCATTTCCACGAATGACGGCCTCGGCTTGAACGCAGCCAACATAGCCAAACTGCTTGTAGCAAAGAACATTTACTTCGTTCCCTTCGGGCAGGATGCCCCCAATGTCAAAGCAAATTCTCTCGTATCTAGAATGGATCTCATTATGGAAACCTGTGAACAAGCTTTGCAAGGCAGGCAGCTACAGCCTCTATTGATCGAACGTTTTAATTATACCTAAACTGCATTAGCAATTTTCATAGAATGATAGATAAGGGAGAGTCAGGACATGTCGAATCAAAAACTGTACAATGTAGCTATCGTGGGAACTACCGGAGCGGTAGGTCAACAAATTATTCGTCTATTGGATGAAAGGAACTTTCCCGTAAAAGAATTAAAGCTGCTGGCTTCCAAGAGGTCGGCGGGTACCAAGGTCCAGTTTAAAGATCGGGAAGTGACCATTGAAGAAGCCACTCCGAACAGCTTCGAAGGAGTGGACATTGCTTTTTTCAGCGCCGGAGGCGATGTAAGTAAAGAACTCGTGCCTCATGCTGTCAAGAGCGGGGCGGTGTGCATCGATAACACCAGCGCATACCGGATGGACCCGGGAACCCCTCTGGTCGTTCCGGAAGTCAATGCGCACAAGATTCAAGAACATAAAGGCGTGATCGCGAATCCGAACTGTTCTACGACCCAGATGGTCGTGGCTCTGAAGCCGCTTCATGATCGTTACGGAATCTCCCGCGTGATTGTGTCTACTTACCAGGCTGTGTCCGGGGCAGGAAATCGGGCGATCGATGAAATGTATAAGCAGTCAAGAGAGGTGCTGGAGGGCAAATCCGTTCAACCTGATATTCTTCCGGTAGGCTCCCTGCCTGTCAAGCATCAGATTGCTTTTAACGCCATTCCGCAAATTGACAAGTTCTGGGAGAATGGCTTTACCAATGAAGAAATGAAAATGATTTTGGAAACGAAAAAAATTATGGGTGACGAGTCGATTGAAGTGACTGCGACCTGTGTCAGAATTCCGGTCGCATTCGGACATTCCGAGTCGGTTTATATCGAACTGAACTCCGACTTTGAAATGGAGGAAGTCAGGAAATTGCTGGCGGATGCACCGGGACTCGTTCTGGTCGACAATCCGGAAGCCCAGCAATATCCGTTGGCGACGGAGGCGACAGGAAAGCTGGATACTTACGTAGGGCGACTGCGCAGAGATTTATCGAATCCAAGGGCTCTGAATATGTGGATTGTGTCCGATAATCTGCTTAAAGGGGCGGCATGGAATTCAGTACAAATCGGTGAATATCTGATTGCCGAGAAGAACTGATCAGCTTATTGCGGCTTGAGGTCCCATTTGGTTGGGGGTGAAGATGTGTCCATCCTTGTGCAGAAATTCGGAGGAACTTCCCTCTCCACCGCGGAAGCCAGAAAGCACGTCATAAAGCACATTAAACAAGCACTTGCTCAACAATATCAAGTGGTCGTCGTCGTCTCAGCGATGGGGAGGAAAGGCGAACCTTACGCCACCGATACGTTGTTGAATTTAATTTTTGAGCACGGCAACCGCGTTTCCCGGCGTGAGAAGGATATGCTTCTTAGCTGCGGTGAGGTGATATCCGCAGTCACTCTTTGCAGCTTGCTTAACGCCGAATCGGTTCCGGCCACTGTACTTAACGGGGTGCAGGCCGGAATCGAGACGGACGGGAATTACGGAGACGCAAGAATTGTAACCATCCGTCCGGCAAGAATTGTTGAGGAGCTAAAGCAGGGGAAAGTGGTCATTGTGACCGGTTTCCAAGGCAGAGCGGCTGTTCAGGACGAGGTGGCTACACTCGGGCGTGGCGGCAGTGATACATCGGCCACTGCGCTGGGAGTTGCGCTGAATGCCGAAAGGGTCGATATCTTCACCGATGTAACAGGCATTCTGACCGCAGATCCCAGAATTGTTGAAGAAGCCAAGCTTCTTCCGGTCGTTACATTCGCGGAAATATGCAATCTGGCTCATCACGGAGCCAAGGTGATCCACCCCCGCGCGGTTGAGGTCGCCATGCAGGCAAATTTACCGATTCGCGTCCGTTCCACCTTCAGTGATGAGGCAGGAACGCTCGTTACGCGTCCGGAAGCGGTCCGCCAGCATGTAGTGGATCGTTATGTTACGGGAATTACACATGTGCCCAATGTCACGCAGATTCAAATCGCATTTCAAGAAGGGCGCTATGATTTTCACAGGTCCGTTTTTCAAGCGATGGCCCATAATCAAATAAGCGTTGATTTTATCAATGTCAATCCATCCGGTGTCGTGTACACCGTTTTTGACGATGTTGCAGAACTGGCTGTTCAAATAGTCAGGGAGCTCGGCTATGAGCCGAAAATCCGCTCCAATTGCGCCAAGGTGGCCGTCATTGGAGGAGGGATGAATGGAGTTCCCGGGGTTATGGCCCGGATCGTAGAGGCTTTAACGGAGGCGGACGTTACGATATTGCAGTCTGCAGATTCCAACACGACGATCTGGGTTCTCGTTCCAGGGGATGAATTGCAGAGAGCGATTCGCATGCTTCACAACAAGTTTGATCTTCATAAAATGAATGGCAATGAAAAGGTGTAGGGGGAATAGCAGTGGAATTCGGGACATTAATTACGGCGATGGTGACACCATTCGATGGTCAGTTACAGGTCAACTGGACGCAGCTCGAGAAATTAATCGATTATTTGATCGAGGAGCAAAAAAGCAACAGCCTGGTGGTCTGCGGAACGACCGGAGAGTCGCCTACATTAACGGATGAAGAGAAAGTGAAACTCTTTGAGGCTGCGGTGCGTCATGCCAATGGCCGCTGCAAAATTATTGCAGGTACCGGAAGCTACGATACGGCGGACAGCATTCGTATGACCCAATTGGCAGCCGATGCGGGTGTTGACGGGATTCTGCTCGTTGCGCCGTACTACAGCAAGCCATCGCAGGAAGGGCTGTATCAGCATTTCAAAACGATTGCGGAATCAACCCAACTTCCTATCATGCTCTATAACATACCTGGAAGAACCGGGGTTAATATTGAACCGGACACGATGCTCCGGCTCGCTCAGATTCCTAACATTGTAGCCTCTAAAGAAGCTCATTCCGATATGGACCATGTATCCAAATTAGTTCGTTCCGCCCCCGAATCATTCAGAATATACAGCGGGGACGATTCGTATACACTTCCGTTCCTTTCAGTCGGTGCCTACGGTATCGTTTCGGTGTCCAGCCATATTGTCGGAAGAGACATGAAGGAAATGATCGAATGGTACAACCAGGGAGAGGTGCATAAGGCGGTTTCCAGACATGCTGAATTGTTCCCGATCTTCAGAGGCATGTTCGAATGCCCGCATAAAGTGCCGAACCCGGCCCCCGTCAAGCATGCTCTGAATCTGAAAGGCCTCAATGTCGGAGGAGTTCGTTTGCCGCTTGTTCCCGTAACTGAAGAAGAAGGCAAGTATATCGAAGGACTGCTGTCCTAGTATACAAATAGCTCTCATACTGTTTTCGAAGAAGAATAATGCCGTATGATAAGAAGCTTTTTATTCAATAAGAATCTTATTACGCCGTATTAACACGGTAAAAAATTTGAAGATTCTCATGTGGTAAAAAAATCGATGCCGGCAGGCATCGGTTTTTTATTTTTGGAGACAATAGGTCGTAAATGATTTAGCTTGTAATTAGTGTTTTCTTTCATGTATAATGATGGCAAGTGACTTGTGCGGTTTCTTTTTGATTGTGAGTTATAAAATCGTCGTCAATATATCAAGGAGGAATAAACTTGTCAAAAAAGAATAACGAGAAGCTATCGGTTTTCGCTCTTGGCGGCGTGGGCGAAATCGGTAAGAATATGTATGTGGTGCAATATGCCAACGATATCGTTGTGGTGGATGCGGGGCTGAAGTTTCCGGAGGAGGACATGTTAGGAATCGATATTGTCATTCCGGATATATCTTACCTGGTGGAGAATCAGGATAAGGTAAGAGGAATTCTTCTCACTCACGGACATGAAGACCATATCGGAGGATTGCCCTATATACTTAAGCAGTTGAAAGTCCCAGTATATGGAACAAAGTTAACCCTCGGGTTGGTCGAGGCCAAGCTGAAGGAAGCCAATATGTTGGGGGAAACGAAGCGCATTCTGATTAATGCTGATTCTGAGCTGCAATTGGGAACGATTAAAGCCAGCTTCTTCAAGACCAATCACAGCATTCCTGATTCTGTAGGAGTATGTCTGGATACCCCCGAAGGAACAGTTGTGCATACTGGGGATTTCAAATTTGACCAAACACCGGTTAACGGACAGTATGCGGACTTGCATCGAATGGCGGAGATTGGTAGAAAAGGAGTACTCATGCTGCTTTCCGACAGCACCAACGCTGAACGTCCCGGCTTCACAGGTTCGGAGAGAAGCGTAGGAGCCGAGTTGGAGGAAGTGTTCCGCAAAGCGCGGCAAAGAGTCGTTGTGGCTACCTTCGCCTCCAACATTCACCGGATTCAGCAGGTAATAGATGCTGCGGAATCAACCCACCGCAAAGTTACCGTTATTGGACGCAGCATGGTTAATGTAGTGACGATTGCTTCGGAGCTGGGCTACTTGAATATTCCGGAAGGAATGCTGATCGAGCCCGAGGAAGTCAATCGGATGGCTGCCGACCGGGTGGTCATTCTGTCTACGGGAAGTCAAGGCGAGCCTATGTCCGCTTTAACAAGGATGGCGCGTTCTACCCACCGGAAGGTCGATATTCTTCCCGGTGATACGGTAATTATTGCAGCGACCCCGATTCCAGGTAACGAGAAGTTCGTAGGACGCACTGTCGATGAACTGTTCCGACTGGGAGCCAACGTAATTTATGGTCCCGGCTCGGTTTCGGGTGTTCACGTATCGGGACACGGAAGTCAGGAAGAGCTCAAGCTCATGCTGAATCTGATGAAGCCTAAATATTTCATGCCAATTCACGGAGAATATCGTATGCTGCGTCAGCACGGTTTGCTGGCCGAATCGGTAGGCGTTGATAAGGAAGACATCTTTATCGTGGATATCGGTGATACGGTGGAAGTTCAGAACGGTGTGGCCCGCAGAGGGGCCAAGGTACAATCCGGCAATGTTCTCATTGACGGATTGGGAGTAGGCGATGTCGGAAATATCGTCCTGCGCGACCGGAAACTGCTGTCCCAGGATGGAATATTGGTGGTTGTCGTCACGCTTAGCAAGCAAGAGGGCAACATCTTGTCCGGCCCGGACATTATTTCCCGCGGCTTCGTATACGTCAGGGAATCGGAGGGCTTGTTGGACGAAGCAAACCGGATTGTAACCGGCACCTTAAACAAGCTGATGAATGAGAATGTTAATGAGTGGGCCTCATTAAAAACACATGTCAAAGACGCACTAGGACGATTTTTATATGAACAAACAAGAAGAAGACCTATGATCCTTCCAATCATTATGGAAGTGTGAGGCTAAGCATTAAGTCACTTAACCCAAGCTATAATAAGCCTTTCGGACAATGCGCCGAAAGGCTTTTATTGATTATGCCGCAGCGTTTTCCACGTGGTGCGGACATTCGTATATAGGGGACGAGAATGGGGAGAGGCCGTGCGACCTGAATATTTTTTACTCCGCCTCCCGCAATCTTTCCACGATTGTAGACCTCGACAGCCATTGGTAAGCAGCCAAAGTAACGATCAATGAGATTACGGCAAACAGAGGAAGTACGGCGGCGATGGGCATGATATTCATTTGAAATTCCGTATAAGCCATGTTTTCCGATATCTCCTTGGCAATCCGGTAGGTTAAATACATTCCTGCGGTTCCCACTATCGCGCTTGTAAACAAAACGATGTAAAGTCCTTCATAAGCCAGCATTTTCTTTAGCTGTTTCTTGGACATGCCGATGCTTTCCAGCACGGCAAATTCATTCCTGCGGGAGAATACTCCGGTTATAACCGTATTGACAAAGTTAAGCAGGCCAATCAATGCGATAATGATACTCAAGCCGTAACCGACGGT
The DNA here is from genome assembly GCF_042677205.1 of Paenibacillus residui. Classification (NCBI taxonomy): domain Bacteria; kingdom Bacillati; phylum Bacillota; class Bacilli; order Caryophanales; family Paenibacillaceae; genus Paenibacillus; species Paenibacillus residui. The sequence goes on along the minus strand of NZ_JBHTIU010000027.1, from coordinate 264,301 downwards.
CTGAAAGATGCGGATGAACCCCTCCATTTCTTCCCTATAATCCTCCCTGGATTTCATAATCAAATCCAACGGGTCCGTAATGGTCTGTACAGCGTGTTCCACTTGCTCCAGAACGGCGGGATCCGCGTGAAGAGTAACGGAAAGTATTTGAGGATCGGCTACGGATTTGGCAAACTCTTCTGCCGGTAAATATACGTTGAAGCCTCCGCTTCTGAAAATTTGGGTACCCGCTGCGTAAAGCGCATCCGTCTTCAGAACGGCCATCACCTGATAGCTTTTTTCCATACTATCCAGCTTGATCAGGTCACCCGGATTGAAGTAGCTGATATACTGATCCTCCCCAAGCAGTGCTTCCGAGATCAGAACATAGTCTCCGGATTCGAACTTATCCCGGTCGAACGTACCGGACACGATATCCCCATGCTGAACAACTTCATACCATCCGCTGTCGATTCCGTGAACTTGCAGACCTACAGCACCCTGATTCAAAATTGAGGTAAAGACAGGGATGTCCGGATCCTCCGAAGCCGCTAAAGGCTTCAATACCGACAGAATCGATTCATTTAGCTTTAAAGCATCATCTTTGTAATAAACTTTATCTAATCTTTCCACTCCATGGATTGCCCTTAGCGCATTGCTGACATCCTCCGTAAGCGTTAAGTTAGCCAGTGGGAGCCTTCTGTCGCCCGGAGAAGCTTCTTTTACCACGAAATCCCCCGTTATGAACGTATTCAAGTATTTGTTGACGTTCAGCGATGAAACTACGGTGTAGATTATGCTGAAAAGTATGATACCGAGCGACAGGGAGGACAGCATAAGGAATAGCTTTTTCTTATGCCGCAGCAGATTGCTCATCGACATTTTGGACAGCTTCACCCCGTTCCGGGAGCGCTTGCTTCGCTTTCGGCGGATTCCCTCGTTCATACCGGAGAACTTGACAGCCTCCACAGGCGATATTCTCGCCGCGGTTCTGCCGGGCTTGCCGGCCGCCATCCGGACCGTTATATAGGAAAACAATGCTGCGCCCAGGAAAATAAACGGGCTAACCGAATAAGAAGCTTCCACAGATGAGAAGGAGGTCATCATCGGCGTCAACCAGAGCCCAATTCCGTAGCCAATGGCAAGTCCAATAGGCAGGCCCGCCGCATACAACAGGTTTGCTTGGAGCGAGATTATTCTTTTTAGCTGCCGGGGAGTAGTTCCAATCGTTTTCAAGAGACCGTAAAACTTTATGTCGCGGACAACCGAGATGTGGAATATATTATAGATCAGCAAATAACCGCTCAGCATAATAATCAGAACCAGGCCGGCCAACGGCAGCCCATTCATAATATTTTCAGATAGAGAAACGCTGGAATAGGCCCAGTTTACGCCATAAGACGCGTTCACTTTGGAATCGGACAACACTTCCTTGATCTTCTTCTCTATGTCCCAAGCGTTGTTAAACATGACATTAAGGCTGATCGTATGACTATAAGTTCCCGTTCGTCTGGATTCTTCGGGGTCGATATGGGAGAGATTCTTCTGCACGAAGAGCTCCGATACGAGGGCCAGTCCCGCCATCGCCACATACTGTTCCGCCTCGTAGTAACCGGATAATACGAAGTCCTTGGACATTTTCTGACCGTGGATGTCGAGATCGAGCCGGATGTTTACCCCTACCTGAGGAGGGACCCCAAGCAAATCCAAGGTCCAAGTATTCAGGGCAATTTCATTTTCACCCGATGGAAGGCCGCCTTCCAAAAATTCTATAAAGCTATGTTTGGCCGTACTTTCATCGATATGATGAATTTCCACATTTGCTCCTTTGAGCTGATCGTCTATGGCATGACCAACGACGACGGATCTGCCGTATTGCTTGATGGAAGGATGCCGAATCAGCTTCTCTGCTTCATCCGGCGTAAGATATTTAAATACCCCATGGAAATCGCTTCCCACCGTTTTCATAAGCGCGCGTTCCATCGATTTATTAATGCTGAAGCCCATTGTAAAAACTGACGTAATCAGCAGCGTCGTCAGCACTATCGCACATATGACGACGAGGTTTCGCAGCCGGTTCGCCCGCAAGCTTTGCTTGGCGATATGGAATACCGTTCTCCCATTATTGGTTCGAAGCATACCGGCTCACCCCCCGCTGGTGTCGGATCGGCTAACGATTCTGCCGTCCTCGATCCGGATTACCCTGTCCGCCGTTTGTGCGATCTCTTCATTGTGGGTAATCATCACCATCGTCTGATTAAACTTGTCGCTCATCTGTTTCATGAGGATAAGAACTTCCTGGCTTGTTTTGCTGTCCAAATTCCCGGTAGGTTCATCGGCCAACAGAATGGACGGTTTCGTTGCCAATGCTCGCGCGATAGCCACTCTTTGCTGCTGCCCGCCGGACAGGCTGGAAGGGAGGCTGTGAATCTTCTCCCTAAGCCCGAGCGCTCCAATGATATGATCGATATACGGTTCATCCACTCTGGCGCCGTCCAGTTCAATAGGAAGCACAATGTTTTCGTATACATTCAGAATGGGAATCAAATTATAGCTCTGAAAAACAAACCCGACCGATCTTCGCCGGAAAATGGTCAGATTCTCGTCGTTCATGCTGAAAATATCGTTCCCGTCCACGTAAACCTTGCCTTCCGTGGCCCGATCCAGCCCGCCCAGCAAATGAAGCAGAGTACTCTTGCCGCTGCCGCTGGTACCGACGATGGCGACAAATTCCCCCTTCTCAACGGTCAGGGAAACGCCGTCGAGAGCCTTTACGACCGGATGTCCTTTACCGTAATATTTTTTCAAATGATCAACTCGCAGGACCGACAAAGCTTTCATCTCCCCCAAAAATAGTCTGTACGAAGAGTACAGACTATTTATAACAGATCAATCTGACATTCCGGTGTCTGAAAAATAACACATTAGACACAATCTCTTAATTTACGGGTAAAAACACGGAAAAAACCGATCCCTCTCCCGGCTTGGAGGAGGCTTTGATATATCCGCCCTGGGATGTGACGATTTCCCTGGCCAAGTATAAGCCGATTCCTACGCCTTCATTTACAGGCGTCTTTGCGCATCTATAAAATCGTTGAAAAACCAGGTTCAGCTCGCTTTCCGCGATTCCGATCCCGTGGTCGGCGATATTAATACGGGTGAACATTTCACCGGCTTTGACCGAGATTAAAATTTGTTCCCCATTGTTGCTGTACTTGACTGCGTTATCCAGAATGTTAAACAGGGCTTCACCAGTCCACTTCGGATCATGGCTGGCCGCCGTTGTCGGATCGCAGGATACCCCGATCCTTATCTTCCTGGCCTCCGCCTCGGCATAAACCTGTGATACGGCAGCCATGACCGTTGGCAGCACCGGATGAGCTCCTGCCCGGATGGCAATAACGCCTGTCTCCAGCCGCGACATTTTGATCAGAGACTGGATCAGCCAATTCAGCTTTTCCGACTGCGTCTTGATTTGGGCTACCAAGTAACGGCTGCTCTCATCGGGCAATGGTTGTTCCTCCAGTAATTGGGTATACAAATGGATGTTGGAGAGGGGGGTTTTCGTTTGATGGGAAATGTCCGAAATCAGTCCCTGGATTTTATTTTTCTCAGCTTCTTTATTCTGCTCATGGGCCCTGGACATATCAATATAGCGGGTCAATTTGTTTTCCAGCGATGACAGATTCGTCTCCGCATAGCCCGTTATCCGCCTTCGGCCGCTTATGGCCCCGTCCACGATATCATCAACCGTCCGGATCACGGCCTTCACCTGTGATCGAAGAACCCAAACGAGGGCACCTGCCATTAAGAGCAGAGCAGCGCCGAAGCCGATGGTCAGCCATCCCGTCATTCCTTCAAATTCGGTCATATACAGCATCCCGAGCGAATATCCGATAGTCAAGATGAGAAAAGAAGACAAGAAAAAGATATAAATTCGTTTAAACTTGAGTTCCCGATAATGGTTCATGTCCGGTTCCCCTCAGACCATATGTATCCTAACCCATACACCGTCTTAATGTATTTTGGCGATGAAGGTTCTTCTTCAATTTTCGCGCGCAATCTTTTAACCGTGACCGTTAATGCGTTCTCATCCACAAATTCCGCCTCATGAGTCCATACTTTGTCCATGATCTGCTCCCTGGTCAGAATAATTCCCCGATTCGCCACAAGCACTTTTAACAGCTTCTGTTCGGTACGGCTCAATAGTAAGGGCTGCCCGTGTTTCCGGAAATCCATTTTCCCGAAATCGAACGAAAGATGATCTATCGTCCATTGATCCTCATTCTGCGGCTCCATTCTTCTGAGCACCGCCATAACCCTTGCGCGCAGCACCATCAAACTGAACGGTTTCGTAATATAGTCGTCCCCGCCGAGTTCAAAGCCGGTTACGATATCCGCCTCGAGATCGTTTGCGGTCAGAAAGATAATCGGAACCCGTGATCTCCGGCGTACTTGTTCACAGAAATCCAGGCCGCTGCCGTCCGGGAGATTTACGTCGAGAATAATTAAATCGATAGGTTCCTCCAACAGCAATTTGTTCGCTGCCGCCAGATCATAAGCTTGGCGGATCGCAATTCCGTCCCGGGCGAGCGTAAGCATGATTCCTTTATTTAAACTGATATCGTCTTCTACGATTAGGATTGTTTTCATAGGGAAGTCAACCTCCTTCTTAGATAGGTTGCAAAGAAAGAAAAACACCGCTTCATACAGTAAGGTCAGAAAGCTTGGCTGCACCACCACTCTGAAGAGGTTTCCTTCAAATGATAGAGCAAACCGTGATGAAGAATCAACCTTCCCAATGGAAAAATCAGTCATTATGGCCTGAAATGCCGCGGTCTTTAAATAGCAGGCTGTATGTGAAGAAGCACGGGCCGTCAGCTACTGAATTACAACAAGCTCTCGTCTGCAAGCTGTCCCAAGATGCATGATTGCGACGTTATACACTCATACTAAGTAAAGAGCTATGGCCGGTCCTTTTTTGCAGTGGGCAAGCAGAAGGGAGGCCTTTCTTGGAATCGTTCAATACCGCCGCCATTACTGGAAGTATGAAGGACTAAACATCTGGAGGGAAATATACAGTGGAACCATTCGTAAATCAGGAACCGACACCGGCTGCACCCGTGACTGAGGATCCGAAGAAGAACGCGGCACTGGAAAATATACAACAGCTTGGTCAAACAACAACTCCAACGGTCGAGAGCAACATTTATTGTTTAACGATCATAGGTCAAGTAGAAGGTCATATGATCCTCCCGCCGCAAAACAAAACGACGAAGTATGAGCATCTCATACCTCAACTGGTGGCCGCCGAACAGAATGCTAAAATTGAAGGTATTCTTGTTATCCTTAACACAGTCGGAGGCGACGTAGAAGCGGGATTGGCGATCGCCGAGATGATAGCCACAATATCTAAGCCGACTGTCACTCTCGTTCTCGGAGGGGGGCACAGTATCGGGGTACCGATTGCCGTCTCCTCGGATTACAGCGTCATAGCGGAAACCGCGACGATGACGATCCATCCGATCCGCTTGACAGGAATGGTGATCGGAGTTCCTCAAACCTTCGAGTATTTGGACAAGATGCAGGAGCGGATCATTCAATTCATCACAAGGCATTCGCGAATCAGTGAAGAGAAAATCAAGGAATTAATGTTCAAAACAGGGGAGCTTACCCGCGACATCGGGACAACGGTCATCGGTCAGGATGCAGTTCGGTACGGGCTGATTGATTCTATCGGCGGTATCGGAGAGGCGCTGCAGCGCCTTAACCAAATGATTGCCGAGCGCAAAGCGCCCAGACAAGAGGTGACGTTCCAATGACCATCCATTCCATTGTTCCTCTGGATCTGGTTATGGAAGGCAGTGAAGAGGCGGATTATTCATTCGAGCAAATTCAAGTTCAAGGTGTGGAAATGCAGGTGCAGCGCCTGAGTGCGAATCAGGCCAAGATTATCCGTCTATTGAGCCCCAATGTGAACGATTATCTGAACCCGGCTTATGCTCCGGGGACAATCATTACCTTCACCCCTTCCGCGTATGAACAGAACTGAAACAGTCTGTTTTAACCGCACCCGGCGACCTGTCCCGGGTGTTGTTTTCTTTGCATTCTTGCGACCGGACAACTATATGTCATTCTTGCCCATTATGATATAATAGGGAACGGAGGTGGCTTAATTGGCAAAAAAAAGAAAGAAAAATGCCGGCACGAAGTTAGCCATCAAGTACGAGCTGTACGGAATAGCGATCCTTATTCTGTCCGTCATCGCCCTTTCTCGTCAAGGATCGGTAGCGCGTGCACTAACCTATTTATTCAGGTTTCTGATCGGGGTGCTTGATTTCGTTATCCCCCTGATCTTTATTTATATTGCCGTATACGTCATGATCAATCGGGCATGGCCGAGAAAGTGGTCCTCCAAGAAGACGGGGCTTAGCCTCATTCTGGCTGGACTGATTATCCTTAACCACATGTCCATGATGACTATCATCGATCCGTTGGGGGATACGTTAAAATCCTCCTATATCATAAGCGAAACCTGGGAGCGCATGGCGGACGGGCTCAGAGGGGCCGAGGATTCGCCCAACATTCTCCACAGGGAAGTCGGCGGAGGGATGATCGGGGCTTTCTTGTATGCCGCCCTCTATTTGCTGTTCGGACTCTGGGGCTCCAAGCTTATCGTCTATGCGTTGTTTGCGGCGGGGATTCTATTGGTGACCGGTATCTCCATGGTCGATCTGTTCAAGAGCTTCAACAAGCGGTTTAGAAACATTGGAGAGCGAATGTTGAAGAGCATTGCCTCCTTATTCACGAAGCGAAAGCTGGTACATAAGCAAGTACCGACCTCCAAGAAGCTCAAGAAGCAGCCTGCTGCTGAGATTTATGATCCGGACGAGGACGAACCCGATGAGGAAACTTTGCCGGACCCGGATTACGAGCAGGAAGAGAAGAAGAAGCCGGTTTTCGTACAACTGCTGACTTCCAAGAAGGATAAGAAGGAAGAGCAGAAACCGGTGAAAATGACCGAGCATTTGCTCGAGGAAAGCCAGAAGGATGAACCGGCCATTCCGATCATCCGGGATTTCCGCGATGAAATTGAGAAGAGCGAATCCCGCAAGCCCGTGGAGGCCGGGAAGAACGAAGAAGAGCAAGCGGATGAAGAGCTGGCGTTCGGCAATGATCCCGATAAAACACCGGGCAAGCCGTATCAGCTTCCGGACTTCGGCCTTCTCTCGAAGCCTGTCGGAATCGGCAAAGGCTCCGATCATATGGACTATAAAGCAAACGCCCGCAAATTGGAAGCGACTCTGGAAAGCTTCGGAGTTCGGGCCAAAGTGCTGGACGTTGTCCGGGGGCCATCGGTAACAAGATATGAGATTCAGCCGGACGTGGGGGTCAAGGTCAGCCGGATTGTCGGGTTGACCGATGATATCGCTTTGGCTCTGGCCGCCAAGGATATCCGCATGGAAGCGCCGATTCCCGGGAAGTCGGCTATAGGGATTGAAGTCCCGAATACGGAAGTTTCTATGGTTACCCTGCGTGAAGTCATGGAGAGCACCGCCTTCTATGAAGCGGACGCCAAGCTATCTATATCTCTGGGAAGAGATATTACCGGCCAGCCGATTGTAGCCAATCTCGCCAAGATGCCGCACTTGCTCGTAGCGGGGGCCACAGGGTCGGGTAAATCCGTATGTATTAACGGTATTATTACAAGCATTCTATTTAAAGCGAAGCCGGATGAAGTGAAGTTTCTGATGATCGACCCTAAAATGGTGGAATTGAATGTATACAACGGAATTCCCCATTTGCTGGCACCCGTCGTCACCGATCCCCGAAGAGCCTCCCTGGCTCTGAAGAAGGTTGTCGTGGAGATGGAGAAGCGCTATGAGCTGTTCTCCAAGACCGGAACCCGCAATATCGAGGGTTATAATGCCTTGATTACCAATAAGGATAATCCGAATCCCGGAGAACCGCTGCCGCTGATCGTGGTCATTGTTGACGAGCTTGCCGATTTGATGATGGTAGCCGCCAACGATGTAGAGGACTCCATCTGCCGGCTGGCGCAGATGGCCAGAGCGGCCGGAATTCACCTGATCATCGCGACCCAGAGACCATCGGTAGACGTTATTACCGGGTTGATTAAAGCCAATATTCCGTCCCGGATCGCTTTCGGAGTCTCCTCGCAGGTTGATTCCAGGACCATTCTCGATATGGCCGGTGCCGAGAAGCTGCTCGGCCGAGGCGACATGCTGTTCATGCCGGTCGGAGCAAGCAAGCCTCTGCGTGTACAAGGCGCGTTCCTGTCCGACCAGGAAGTCGAAGCCGTCGTCACATTCTGCCGCAGCCAAGAGCAGGCCAACTATCAGGAGGAGATGGTGCCGGAGGTGGAGGAGCAGACGGAACAGGAGGAAGTGTTCGAGGACGAGCTGTTCGATCAGGCTGTACAAATTATTGTTGAGGCGAAGCAGGCTTCCGTTTCATTGCTCCAACGCAGAATGCGCATCGGATATACCCGTGCCGCAAGGTTAATCGATACGATGGAAGCCAAGGGGATTGTGGGCCCTTACGAGGGCAGCAAACCGAGAGAAGTTCTGCTTACCTTGGAGCAATTCCAGCAGACCCGGATCAGTTCGTAAACCGTGCGTCCCTTTAACTATGCCATTCCTTGCATAATAAAATAAGTTAACTGAAGCTGCCGGATGACCGGCAGCTTATTTTTTTAAAAACAAGGAATCCGCACTTTCGTCCGTATTCGCTGCTGTTCCCTACTCGTTGTTTTCGGGCCCGACAGGTTCTAGGGCGTCTGTATAGAAGCGGGAAACCTTTCAAATAATAACTTCAACTTGGACTTCAACATCATGAAGAAAGGTTGAGTATGCGAATGAATAAACGGCTTATCGTTATTACTTGCTGTATTCTTGTGGCCTTTTTCTTAACGATGCAATTCAAAGAGAACAAGTCCACTGAAGTGTTCAGCGAGAACCTGATCCGTTACGGCAGTACCGGAGACGACGTTTATGAGCTGCAGGGAAGATTGAAATTTCTAGGTTTTTATCACGGCAACATCGATGGGGATTACGGGTATCTGACTCTCAAAGCGGTCAAGTGGTTCCAAGGCGATTTCGGATTAAAAGTTGACGGGCTGGTGGGACCGAAGACGAAACTGGCGCTTTGGAAAGCGACCAAAAGCTGGAGGCCGACAGCTCCTCAGGCACCGACAGGCGGAGGTGGAGGTGGTGGAGGCGCGGCACCGCCGGCCAATGCCAACCTGCCGGCTTCGTCTCATGGCGGGCTATCCGACAATGATTTGAAGCTGATGGCCAATGCCGTATATGGAGAGGCCCGCGGCGAGCCGTATGTTGGGCAGGTTGCTGTAGCTGCGGTTATTCTTAACCGCCTGAAATCGGCGAGCTTCCCGAATACGATTTCCGGAGTTATTTTCCAGCCCGGGGCCTTCACGGCGGTAGCAGACGGACAAATATGGCTGCAGCCTAACGAAACGGCCAAGAAAGCCGTATTGGATGCCATTAACGGCTGGGACCCTTCCGGGGGCTGCGAATATTATTTCAACCCGGAGACGGCGACCTCTGCCTGGATTTGGACAAGACCGCAGGTGAAAACTATAGGCAAGCATATTTTCTGTAAGTAACTATATCGGAACCTCACCTGATCAGCATAACGGAATGGTTGGAAGCAGCCGGCTTCGGTTGCTTCTTCTCATTCTGTAGGAATATAATGGAATAGACTCAGTATACCTAAGAATATGGTTACGACTACGGAGCAGAAGGGAGCAATGTTGGCATGAGACCATCCAAGTTTGAACGAAGCGAAATTCATTCGATCCGCCTGCACGTCCTGCCGACCGACCGCTTTAAAACCTATGCGATCAGCGCATATATCGGAACACCGCTTGCAGAGGAGACCGTAACCCCGACGGCACTTACGCCGTTTGTGCTGCGGCGGGGGACGCAAGCCTTGCCTGAGACCAAACGCTTTCGTGAGCGGCTGGATGAATTGTATGGGGCCGGGTTCGGCTTTGATATTTATAAACGGGGAGATTACCAAATCGTTCAGTTTCGAATGGACATGATCGAGGATCAATACGTTTCCGGGACAGAGCCTTTATTAAAACAGGCACTTAAATTTTTGACCGAAGCCATTACTCGTCCGGCACTGGAGAACGATCATTTCGTCAGCAAGTATGTAGAATCGGAAAAACAGACCCTTCGCAAAAGAATACAATCCATAATCAATGATAAAATCCGTTATGCCGCGGAAAGATGCCTGGAGGAAATGTGTAAGAACGAGCCTTACCGCCTTCATCCTCTCGGGCAACTGGACAAGTTGGAGAAGCTGGATAAACAATCTCTGTACTCGGCTTACCGGCAGTGGCTGCAAAGCTCTCCGATCGATCTGTATGTGGTCGGAAATACGACGAGCGAGGAAGTTCAATCTATCTTAAGGGAATTGCTGGCTTCCGAACGTTCGGAAAATCCTGCATATGTTACCAAGCCGGCGGCTTGCGGGGACAAGCGGGATGTCAATACGGTAATCGAGAGGCTGGAGGTCGGGCAGGGCAAGCTGAACATGGGGCTGAGAAGCAGCATTACTTATGGGGACGAACGCTATGCCGCCGCCTTGATGTATAACGGGGTGTTGGGAGGATATCCTCATTCCAAACTCTTTATGAACGTACGAGAGAAAGAAAGCCTTGCTTATTACGCCTCCTCCCGCTTGGATGGACATAAGGGAATTATTACGATTCAATCGGGGATTGAAATCAATAATTATGAGAAAGCGGTATCGATTATCCGGGAACAGCTCGACGCGATGGTCAGAGGGGAGATCAGCGATCTGGAACTGTCCCAAACGAAAGCCATGATCGTCAATCAGCTTAAAGAGATCCAGGACTCCGCATACGAGATGATCGGCTTTGATTTCAACAGCGTGCTGTCGGGCAAGGAAAGGTCCATTCCCGAATTGATTGCGGCGGTGGAAGCCGTAACCCCTCAGCAAATCCGTGAAGTGGCCGACGATGTTTGCCTCGATACGATTTACTTCTTGCGCGATAAGGAGGGTGAGTAAGATGGAGACCATCCGCTACGAATCTTTGAATGAAACCTTATACGTTGACCGTCTGGACAATGGATTGACCGTGTATGTTCTGCCCAAAAAGGGTTTTCAAAAAACTTACGCCACGTTTTCTACAAAATATGGCTCGGTCGATAATCATTTTCGCGTCGAAGGGAAGGAAGAAGTGAAGGTGCCCGACGGGATCGCCCACTTCCTGGAGCATAAGATGTTCGAAGAGCCAACCGGAGATATCTTCGCTACCTTTGCATCGCACGGGGCTTCCGCTAATGCTTTTACCAGCTTTGACCGGACCGTCTATCTTTTCTCCGCTACGGGTCATATTAAGGAAAACCTGACCACACTTCTGGATTTCGTGCAGCATCCTTATTTTACGGATGAGAACGTAGAGAAGGAGAAAGGAATTATCGGCCAGGAAATCAAAATGTATCAGGATCAGCCGGACTGGAGAGTTTATTTCGGCCTGATCGAGGCGATGTACCATAATCATCCGGTGCGGATCGATATTGCGGGAACAGTCGAATCCATTGCGGAAATTACGAAGGAAACGCTGTATGAGTGTTATCACACCTTCTATCATCCGAGCAATATGTGCTTGTTTGTCGTGGGCGGAGTAGACCCGGAAGAGGTTATGCAATGGGTTCGCGGCAACCAGCAAGCCAAGACTTTCTCTCCCCAGGGAAGCATTAACCGGCTATTTCCGGCGGAGCCTGCCGAAGTGAAGCAGGAGATGAAGACGACGGTGCTTCCCGTCTCCGAGCCGAAGTGCTTGTTTGGCTTCAAGGAAGTATCCGGTAAGCTCGAAGGGGATGCTTTGCTGCGTAAGGAACTGGTCACAGCCGTCATGATGGACTGCCTGTTCAGCCAAAGCTCGGCAATTTACCAAACGTTGTACGAGGAGAACCTGATCTCCGACAACTTCGGATTCAGTTATAACTGTACTCCCGGATATTCCTTCTCCATGATCGGAGGGGATACCCGCGATCCGGAGGAGCTTCTGTCGAGAGTGAAGCAGCTCTTGACGCCCGTTCTGGAGAAAGGAATAGCGGAAGAAGATTTTGAAAGATGCCGCAGAAAGAAAATGGGCGGATATTTGCGCATGCTTAATTCGCCGGAAGCGATGGCCAACGAATTTACCAGCTATCTGTTCAAAGGAAGCGACTTCTTCACCATTCTGCCTAAATATGAGGCTATGACATTGCAAGAGGTTAATGAACGTCTGCGCGATCATTTCCAATGGGAGCGGATGGCTGTTTCCGTCGTAAGGAATGCACAAGGATGAGCATGAAGCCCTTTCCACAACAAACGGTTCTCGTAACCGGGGCCAGCAGGGGAATCGGCGCCGCCATCGCCGAGCGATTTGCAAGAGAAGGCATGAACATTGTCGTTCATTACCGAAACTCCCATGAAGAGGCTAATGAGGTGGCCAGACGGTGTTTGGAACTCGGGGCCAATGTCGTCACCGCGACGGCCGATCTCAGGTCCAAGGAGCAGCTCATGAGAATGAGGGATAAGCTGGAGAAGCATGGGATGATGCCGGAAATATTGGTCAATAATGCGGGAATAGCCCATTACGGTTTGTTCTCCGAGGTTTCTGAGGACGATTGGGACCATATCATGAGCGTGAATTTGAAAGGGACCTTTCTCTGCACTCAGATGTTTATGGAGGAGATGGTTCGCCGCAAATACGGGCGGATCATCAATGTTTCTTCAGTCTGGGGGATTACCGGGGCTTCCTGCGAAGTCGTCTACTCAACGGCCAAAGGGGGGGTCAATGCAATGACCAAGGCGCTTGCCAAAGAATTGGGCCCTTCCGGGATAACTGTCAATGCGGTAGCTCCAGGAGTAGTTCAAACGGAGATGATGGACCAGTTCAATGAAGAGGAGAAGGCGGCAATAGAGAATGAAATTCCGGCCGGCCGCTTTGCCCAACCGGATGAAATCGCCGCCCTGGTCTATTTTCTGGCCCTTCCGGAGTCAGGCTATATTACCGGACAGATCATCAGCCCTAACGGAGGCTGGTTCACCTGATTACACCGCTATTGGGGAATGAATATTTGTCGCTTAATCTGCAAATATTAGGACTGTCATTTCATTACCCCAAGGAGGAATTCCAGGTGGAAACAACTGTATTGAAATCTATAGAAAAGTGGAAAGAGTTTCTGTCGAATCGTGTCAGCGAAGCAGAAAAAGCAGGGATGAGCGAGGAAACCATCTCCAAGCTTGCTTATCAGATTGGCGGATTTCTTGCGGATAAGATCGACCCCAAGAACAATGAAGAACGCATGCTCAAGGAGCTGTGGGATGTGGCCGACACTAACGAGCAGCAAATGATCGCAAAGCTGATGATCAAGTGGGTAAAAGAGTCCTGACAAAAGCAAAAAAAATGCCTCCTTTTTTGGAGGTTTTTCTTTTGCAACCATGGTATACTTATAGTAAAGTTTTTAAATTTTGACAAAGTAAATTAGGGGATAGAGAAGGAAAATGACGAAATTTGTAGAATTAGGATATCGAAGCAGGAAATAAGCCTTATTTTTTTGCTGCTTTTGGAGGATTGGCAATTGAATATTCGTCAATTTCTATTGGGGCAATCCCAGAATTTATATAAGCAACCGGTAAAACACCTTACTTCTAAATTGGGGGAGGCGCGGTTTGGCAGTGAAGCAGTGGTATATGGAATACAAAATACATAAAAACCGCCCCGGTTTGTTGGGGGACATCGCTTCCTTAATGGGAATGCTTGATATCAATATTTTGACAATCAACGGGGTCGAGGACCGGACCCGGGGAATGCTTCTGCAAACGAATGACGATGATGATGATAAAATAGAAGTTATGGGTAAAATGTTAAAAAAGGTGGACAATATTACGATCAATGCCCTTCGCACTCCGAGGCTTGTTGACCTGCTGGCTGTCAGACACGGTCGGTACCCGGAGAGAGATTCGGATGATAAGAAGACCTTCCGATTCACCCGCGACGAGCTGGGGCTTCTGGTTGATTTTCTGGGAGAGCTTTTTAAGAGGGACGGCAATCAGGTCATCGGTTTAAGAGGCATGCCCAGAGTCGGCAAGACGGAGTCGATCATTGCCGGCAGTGTCTGTTCAAACAAGAGATGGACTATCGTGTCTTCGACGCTGCTCAAGCAGACGATGCGCAGCCATTTGTCGGCCGGTGAGCTGAATCCCGATCATATTTATATTATGGACGGAATTGTGTCTACGATGCGGGCCTCGGACGAGCATCGGATGCTCGTGCAGGAAATTATGGCGATGCCCTCCACGAAGGTCATTGAGCATCCCGACATTTTTATAAAGCACTCTCCGTTCGACTATGATCTTTTTGACGTGATTATTGAACTGAGACATGAACCCGGCGAAGAAATCAATTATGACGTAGTTAACTCCGGATACGGGGATTTTTGACTAAAGGCTGAAATAGTCAGGAGGTGAATGTGTGCAAGAGCTGGGCCAAATTCTGAAGAAGCAAAGACTGGAACAAGGAATATCACTGGAAGACTTGCAGGAAACGACGAAAATCCGTAAGCGTTATCTGGAAGCGATCGAGGAAGGGAATTACAAGGTGCTTCCCGGTAATTTTTATGTCCGCGCCTTTATCAAAAACTATGCGGAAGCGGTCGGACTGGATCCTAACGAATTGCTCAAGCTGTACAGCAATGTCCTTCCGCCGACGGAACCGGAAACGGCGATCGAGACGGTCACCCGCAGCAGGGCCAGCGCCAAAACGGGAGACGGTTGGGGGAAATGGGTTACCGGGATTATGCTGTGGGCATTTCTGATTCTGATTCTTTTCCTGATATGGTTCTTCGTTAACAAGTACCACGTTGCCGGAAATGATCTGGAGGAGCCTGACAAGCATAAAATTACCGATAGGCATACCTCCGAAATCAATAACCCGGACGCAACAGCCACCCCTTCGCCCGGTTCTTCTGTGCAGCCATCGGTCGCTCCATCACCGACCCCCACACCGCAGCCCGTGGTCGAGCTTGTCAAGAGTGAGGGCGGAGTGGATTATTATCAAATAAACGGAACGGACAAAATAAACCTGGAATTGACGGTAACCGGAAAGAGATGCTGGATCGGACTCGATGCTTTGCCTGAGAAGAAATCGATAGACTCGGGAATTTTGGAGAACGGCGCCAGCAAAACCTGGGAGCTTACCGAGCCTGTGTATCTAAATTTAGGGGCGCCTAATGCCGTAGAGCTTAAGGTGAATGGAGTGTCCATTAATGTTGGAGACCAGCCGAACCCTAAACGATTTCAATTCGAATTCGCCGAGAAGAGCGAAAGCGGAGCTGCCCAGGGCGATTCAAAGAATGCTGGCAAAGATGAAGTCAAGAATAATACCAAGATTGCCGACAAAGATGGTACCAAGACTGATGCCAAGAATACTGACAAGAATGATACCAAGACTGATGCCAAGAATACTGACAAGAATGATGCCCGTTAGCTGACGGATTTCTTCTTCTCCCAAAGGATAGGCCGGTTAGTTCAACCCAATAGAACGAGTTGGGAGAATTGCGGGTGTACACCGGCTAGGTTTTCATCAGGTTGGGGACGGGATCAAGCCTTATGCGGCCGGAGGCATGGGATTGCGCCCGATCGAATACGGGATCGCCCATCTTGTGTTTGGATGTTTGGATTTCGTACGCCACCCATTTAAAGCCGATAGGAAGAAGATATTTTTTAGCAAAGGAACAATATGTCCCTGCGGAGGCAGGGATTTTTCTTTCGAAATCTATGTTTCAAAGCGCTGCACTTCAATTAAGTTTCCTGCCGCCATGAAATTTTTTAACTCAACTTCCGCAGAGCGAAACCATCGATTTAAAGGTTTAATATGCCTGGTGGAATATAAGTTTGGATATAAATGTTGCACAAATAGAAACCCGTTGGTTCTAATGGGTTTGGGCAAATTGAAGGGAATGGTGGAAAGTGATCAAAGTAAATGGAAGAATTACATTTAGAATCAAGGTTTTTTGTTGATAACGCCTATTTTTACAAACTAGCTGTAGTTGTTCCATTTAGACCCCCATGCCTCTGACCGCGGCACCATCAGATGATGAAAATGGATGGATTTTTAAGGCAGAATAGAGTTGAATTGCTTCAATAGTGTGAAAATTGAAAACTAAATGGATTTCATACAGTTAGATTTCTATGCTCGGAAGAAATATGGAAACTAACTGGAAAACCTACAGCTAGTTTGCACCAAAACAGCCGTTTCGCCCAAAGTTGCCCATTTTAACTGTAGTTTATCCAGTTAGTTTGATCATTTTCGCCCATTCGCTTGAATCTACCTGTACAAAATACAGTTAGACGTGCCGCTCCGCTTGCAACGATGCCTGCAGACGGTAAAATAGACGGATTTTCAAGGTAGTTTCCATATTTCGCTACAGAGGTGCAAACTACTGTGTATGAAATCCAGTTAAACGCTCTAATTCCGCTTGCACGGCACCAGCAGAAAATGGACTTCTTCTCAAGGTAATCGTCCAAGCCGTGAAAGCGTCACCGGTACCGTCAAAGAAGGCACCATCAGAAGGTGAAAATGATGGCTGTTGGCGTAACAAGCGGTCGCTCGTCCATAAAATGCTCCGACAGGAGTTTTTCTCGTCGCATTCCCTTTTGTTCAATACCAAATGTTGCTATAATGTATTCAATTCATTGATTTAGAAGATAAGGGGGACATTTCGATGGCATCAGAGCATTCCTTCGACGTAACTTCCAAGATGGATATGCAGGAGTTAAATAATGCGATTAACCAAACGGAGAAAGAGCTGGCCAACCGGTTCGACTTCAAGGGAAGCAGGAGCAGTCTTTCGCTGGAGAAGGATCAATTAGTAGTTATTTCCGACGATGAGTTTAAGCTTAAGGCGGTTATCGATATCCTTCAATCCAAGATGGCGAAGAGAGGCATTTCTCTGAAAAATCTGGAATTCGGTAAAATTGAGCCGGCCGCCCAGAGCACCGTACGTCAATCCATTGCCTTAAAGCAAGGGATCGATCAGGCCAGCGCCAAGAAGATTAATACGATGATCAAGGATTCCAAGCTGAAGGTAAGCAGTCAGATTCAAGGAGACCAGATTCGCGTATCCGGTAAAAACAAGGATGACTTGCAGAAGGTCATTCAATTGCTGAAGCAAGCCGATCTGCCGCTGGATCTGCAATTTGTAAACTTCCGTTAAACCGCTCTTTCCGCGAGGAGAGCGGTTAAGTATCGTTTTGACACCGTAAATTACATTATATTATACTTAAAGGATAAGGATTGGAAGTCCGGTGATGCAATGAACGGAGAAACAAGTTTGGAACAGGGCTTGGCGGATGCCGCAGCTTGGCGGGAAGCGCTTCGATACGACAGCATGTCCTTAACGATAGAGACAGGTTGGATGACCAAACTTGGCCCGAAATGTAAATAACTCACCGAACTTTTAGGAAAAGGTACTGGAGGCTTACGAATGTCTGAGAAGGTAATGGTGGTTACACTTGGCTGTGAGAAAAATATGGTCGATTCGGAGATTATGTCCGGATTGGTTCATGAACGGGGTTATTCTCTCGTAGACAACAAAGAGGAAGCCACAGTAATCATTGTCAATACATGCGGCTTTATCGATGCGGCTAAGGAAGAATCCGTCAACACGATTTTAGATATGGCGGATTTGAAGCATACCGCCAATTTGAAAGCGTTGGTCGTATCCGGATGCTTGACTCAGCGGTACAAGGAAGAATTAATGAAAGAAATGCCGGAGATCGACGGTATTGTCGGAACGGGAGATTTTATCAATATAAACGATATTATTGATGAAGCTCTGGCCGGCAAGAAGCCGATTATGGTCGGCAATCCGGTCTTCAATTATGAGAAGATTCTGCCGCGGCGGATCGGCACTCCACGTTATACCGCATATGTGAAGATTGCCGAAGGATGCGATAACGCTTGCACTTTCTGCAGCATCCCGATCATGAGGGGGAAATTCCGCAGCCGCAGCATAGAGTCCATTCTTGCGGAAGTCACTCAATTGGCCGAGCAAGGGGTTAAAGAAATCAGCCTTATCGCTCAGGACTCTACCAATTACGGCACAGATTTGTACGAACAATTCATGCTGCCGGAGCTCTTGAATAAGGTGAGCGAAGTGCCGGGGATTGAATGGGTGCGGCTTCATTATGCCTACCCTGGATTTTTCACGGATGAATTAATAGAGACGATTGCCACCAATCCGAAAATATGCAAGTATATCGATCTGCCTTTGCAGCACAGTGAAGACAGGATTTTAAAGAGAATGAGAAGGCCGGGAAGACAGAAGGATTCCCGCGAGCTGATACGCAAGATCCGCGACCGCATCCCGGAGGTTGCACTGAGAACGTCAATCATCGTCGGCTTCCCGGGGGAAACGGAAGAGGATTTCGCCAACTTGGTCAAATTTATTGAAGAGGTGGAGTTTGACCGGTTAGGTGTGTTTACTTATTCCATGGAAGAGGATACCCCAGCCTCCAGGCTGCCGGATCAGGTGCCGGAGGATGTTAAGGAATATAGAGCCAATACGCTGATGGAGATACAGAGACGAATTTCAGAACGAAGAAACGGACGAAGAATCGGCGAGGAACTGGACGTGCTGATCGAACGGTATGACGGACGCAATGACGTCTATATCGGGCGTTCCCAATATGACGCTCCGGAAATCGACGGAGAGGTCTTTGTCACGAATTGTCAGGTCAATATCGGAGAGTTGGTTAAAGTGCGCATTTCCCATTCGATGGAATATGATCTATCCGGGGAGGCTATTGCATGAACTTAGCCAACCGAATAACGCTGGCTAGGATATTTCTAGTCCCGATTATCGTTTTTTTTCTGTTGGTTAACATCAAAATGCCGCAAATCGAGATCGAATCCTTCAGCATCACCTATAACCAAATCATTGCTGTCCTGATTTTCATAGTAGCGGCCAGTACGGACAGCTTGGACGGTTATATCGCCCGCAAGAGAAAGCTTGTCACCAACCTGGGGAAGCTTCTGGACCCCCTTGCGGATAAGCTGTTGGTTTCTGCCGTGCTCGTCTCTCTTGTAGAGATGGGGAAGCTCGATGCCTGGATAGCGATCGTTATCATCAGCAGAGAGTTTGCGATAACCGGACTGCGGCAAATTGCTGCGCTTCAGGGACTGGTCGTAGCGGCGGACAAATGGGGAAAGTGGAAGACGGGAGTCCAAATTACGGCGATTATTGCACTTCTCGTTAACAACTTCCCGTTTGCGTTTATCGGTTTTCCGTTTGATGTTATAGCCAGTTGGGTGGCTGCTATTCTCACCATCTATTCGGGGATTCATTATTTCATTCGAAATAAACATGTCCTCGAGCTATCTGCGGAAGAATAACAAAGGCTCCTTGGGGAGCCTTTCTTTTGCCATTGGACGCATACAGCGTTAGGAGGAGTAAGGATGAAAGCGGAGATAATTGCAGTTGGAACCGAGCTTTTATTAGGGCAAATAGTAAATACGAACGCTCAATATTTATCTCAACAATGTGCAGCTTTGGGAATAGATATTTATTTCCAAACGGTTGTAGGGGACAACGAGGGCCGGCTGCGGCAGGCGTTGGATACTGCCAGACAGAGGGCGGATCTGATCATTTGCACCGGAGGGCTTGGGCCTACGAAGGATGATTTGACCAAGGATGTGCTGGCGGCATTTACCGGGAAAGAATTGATCATGCATGAGCCGTCGCTGGACAAAATCAAGTCCATGTTTCGCGATCGCGGCCTGGCCATGGCGGAAAGCAATGCGAGACAGGCGCTGATGCTGACAGACAGCGATCCTTTGATGAACGATAACGGGCTGGCCGTCGGAGTCGCACTGACCCATGAGGGAACCCATTACATGCTGCTGCCTGGTCCTCCGCGTGAAATGAAGCTCATGTTTGACACTTACGGCACCTCTTGGCTCTCTCGCCTTGCGGACGGCAGAGGGGCATTATATTCCCGTATGTTAAAATTTGCGGGAATCGGGGAGTCGGCCTTGGAGAAGGAGCTGCTGGATCTGATTGAAGCTCAGCAGGATCCGACGATTGCCCCGTATGCCAAGGAAGGGGAGGTCACCGTTCGTCTGACAACCCGTGCTGCTACGGAGGAAGAAGCGAATTCGAAGCTTAAGCCGGTGGAGGAAGAGATTCGCCGCCGATTGGGCAAGCATCTCTATGCAACTAAAGATAAGCCGATTGAGCAGATCATCTACGAGCAGCTTAAGGAGAGGGGAATGACCCTGTCTGCAGCGGAAAGCTGCACCGGCGGTCTGATCAGCGATTTGATTACTTCCGTACCGGATAGCTCCTCGGTGTTTAGCGGCAGTATCGTCAGCTACACTAATGCTGTCAAGGAAACCATCCTTCAAGTGCCCGCCGGTTTATTGGAGGGGCCTGAGGCTCCGGGTGCGATCAGCAAGGAATCCGCAGAAGCGATGGCCGGGAAAGTGCGGGAGCTGTTGGGTACGGATTATGCTCTGTCGGTTACCGGCATCGCCGGCCCCGGGTCGGCGGAAGGGAAGCCGGTGGGGCTGGTCTATATCGGCTTGGCCGAGCGCGGGAAACCGACTACGGTCGTGGAAGGCCGCTATTCCGGGACCCGGGAGCTGATTAAATTAAGAGCTGCCAAAGCCGCTCTATATTTGCTCTGGCAAAGACTTCAAGAGCGATAAGAGGGTGCATAATCTCTTCGATTTGCGTTTAGTTACTGTGCCTTCCGTTAGTTTTAAAAAGACGAGATTTCTTCGAGAATAGCGTTCTTGCGGTCCGTTTGTTAAACTAGGTGCTGGAAACAAGGCAGGGTAACATTTTGGTTCCAGTTATCCCGCGTTTGACCGGAGCTGTCATTACTGGCTCCAAAGTGCAAGCTCGGCTTCTGCAACATTTCTGTTGATTTCAATTCAATTTACCTGTATACTTCTATGTAATAGTCTATGAGCGGAAGCACCGCAGCGGGAGAGTCTAACTCTTTGCTGCGGTTTTTTTTGTTTCTGCTCGGCAGGCCTGCCAGGATTAATCGGGCTCCATTCTGAGCGCATCTACGCATGATGATTGTTACTACCTGCAAGGTGCATGTAATAACGGCCGCTTAGTATAACTGCAATTAAGTACCGAACTTCATTCGAACCATACTGACATCACCAAGTGTCATGCGGAAAAGAGAAGCCTTGACTGTTTAGTTAGGCATGTCCTCTCGTAGATGTGCGATACTCTTCTTGAATAAAAAAAACGAATATATGTTCGAAAAACTACTTGGCAGGGAGCCCAAAAAGAGGTATCATAGAACTATATTAACAGAAGGAAGTGATTGGTTTGTCAGATCGGCGTGCAGCGTTAGACATGGCATTGAGAAATATAGAGAAGATGTTCGGCAAGGGATCCATCATGAAGTTGGGAGAATCGACTCACATGCAGGTTGAGACGGTTCCGAGCGGATCTCTCGCACTGGATTTGGCGTTGGGAATAGGCGGCTTCCCGAGAGGAAGAATTATTGAAGTATACGGACCGGAATCGTCTGGTAAGACGACCGTAGCTCTGCACGCCATTGCCGAAGTACAGAAGATCGGCGGTCAGGCAGCTTTCATCGACGCGGAGCATGCATTGGACCCCCAGTATGCCAAGAAGCTGGGAATTAATATAGACGAATTGCTGCTTTCTCAGCCGGACACCGGTGAGCAGGCACTGGAGATCGCGGAAGCGCTGGTTCGCAGCGGAGCCGTCGATATTATCGTCGTAGACTCGGTAGCCGCATTGGTTCCGAAGGCTGAGATTGAAGGAGAGATGGGGGATTCCCATGTCGGCCTGCAAGCCCGCCTGATGTCTCAGGCGCTGCGTAAGCTGTCCGGTGCGATTAACAAGTCGAAGGTTATCGCCATCTTTATCAACCAGCTTCGTGAGAAAGTAGGAGTTATGTTCGGAAATCCGGAGGTTACTCCCGGAGGAAGAGCGTTGAAATTCTACTCCACGATCCGGCTTGATGTTCGCCGGGTGGAGACGTTGAAGCAAGGGAACGACATGATCGGGAACCGCACCCGGATTAAAGTCGTGAAGAATAAAGTTGCTCCCCCCTTCAAACAAGCCGATATCGACATTATGTATGGAGAAGGTATTTCCCGGGAGGGCAGCATTATCGATATCGGAACGGAAATGGATATTATCGATAAGAGCGGTGCCTGGTACTCCTATGAGAATGAACGTCTTGGACAAGGCCGGGAGAATGCAAAGCAGTACTTGCGGGATAATCCTCAGATTGCAGAGGCTATTGAGCGTAAAATTCGCGACTCCAGCAATTTAGGTCCGGTTATTTCCTCCTCAGAGGAAGAGGACGATGAAGACTTTGAACTAACACTTGAAAACTGATTCATCTACCGCACCTTAAGGGTGCGGTTTTCTTTGCAATGTTGACATTTTATAATTTGGCCATCCGTAAAGTATTCCGCAAAGAAAACTTTAGTTGGCCATTAGTGTTTTTCATAAGGAGGATCCCCATGATTTTGATTTCCGAAGAGGGGATCACTTTGGCTTGAGAGAGAATTAGTTAGGCTAGGTGTCCAAAGATACCTGAATGTTTATACATAATTTCCGAGAGCTTCGCAAAGGACTCTGTATAAGCTTCGAAGGCTATTTGTGGGGTTATTTCATAAGGAGGCAGGGATGGACCAGAAACATTCGATCATAACGCGGGTCGAGAAGCAAAAGAGACATCCGCGATACAACATATATATAAATGAAGAATATGCGTTCGCCGCACATGAGGATCTGGTTATTAAACATAGATTGCTTAAAGGAGCCAGCCTGGAGGCGGAGCTAATCCGACAAATCATCCAGGAGGAGGAGCTGCATCAGGCCTATCTTTATGCGATTCGCGTCATCGGCCGGCGACCGC
The DNA here is from genome assembly GCF_042677205.1 of Paenibacillus residui. Classification (NCBI taxonomy): domain Bacteria; kingdom Bacillati; phylum Bacillota; class Bacilli; order Caryophanales; family Paenibacillaceae; genus Paenibacillus; species Paenibacillus residui. The sequence continues at coordinate 241,330 of NZ_JBHTIU010000027.1, read as the reverse complement.
ATTCTGCGTATGAAATCAAGGAAAAGCTGAAGACGAAAGGTTATGACGGTGTTACGGCAAACACTGTTTTGGAAAAACTGATTCATCAGCGGTACGTCAACGATTTGGACTTTGCCAAAGCATGGGTAGAGCATAGAGTCCGCATGCAGAAAAAAGGAGCAAGGTGGGTGCGTCACGAGCTCCGGCAAAAAGGAGTCAGCCAAGAAAATGTGGAGAAAGCAATGGCCGATTTGGACCGTGATGCAGAATGGGAAGCAGCTGTGCAATTGGGAGACAAGAAATGGCGGCAGACAAAAGGAGAACCTCGCGATAAAAAACGAAAGGTTGCGGCTTATTTATTAAGAAGGGGATATTCCTCCGCAATCGTTAAGAGGGTCGTAAATACATTAATTAATCGGGATTCAGAGGATGAAGCAACAGAAACTATATTTAATGATGATGATTATTAATGAAGTTAAATATATTTTTTTATCCGGCAACCGGCGTCTTTATTGGAAAGTACCATAATATACTTCGCCTAAGAGAGCTCTCCTTGCTTGACAAGCTTTCTTGACAAAAGATAAAATAACTATGTATATTTTTCTATTCAACCTGGTTCTAGAACGAATCGGGAAATGGGAAAGTAAACCCGCCAATTTTACTTGAACACTGCCAAAGGAAATCGTTTGAATTCCACAACATCCATGTTGTACCAATTATTAAAGCCCCGTTAATTCGGGAATGCTCTCTACCAACAGCTGGATGAACACGCTTAACGAATTGAAACAATTGGGTTAAAAACCGAATGAATTCACCCCAAGCTAATCCCTTGGAGGAATCAACGAGGAGGTGAACAAGATGGGCTCTTCAACGATCCTATGGGCCGTGATCTCACTCGTTGTTGGACTTCTTCTGGGAGCTGGGATTGGCTATTTTGTCCGCAAATCTCTCGCAGAAGCTAAGATTTCGAGTGCTGAACACGCTGCCCAACAGATCATGGAAAACGCCAGAAAAGATGCGGAAGCCCAGAAGAAAGAATCGATTCTGGAAGCCAAGGATGAAATTCATAAACTAAGGGCAGAAGCAGAGAAAGAAATTCGTGACCGCAGAAACGAAACGTCTCGCCAGGAAAGACGATTACAGCAAAAAGAAGAATCGTTGGATAAAAAACTGGAATCTCTGGAGCGTAAAGAGGAACAGGTTGCCAACAAAGAAAAGCGGATCGAAGAAACGCAAGCACAAATTGATCAATTATATAGAGATCAAGTGACCGAGCTGGAACGAATTTCCAACTTGACGATGGAAGAAGCCAGATCGATCATCCTATCTGGAGTAGAGCAGGAGGTTCGTCATGAAACTGCTCAACTGATTAAGGATATTGAGCTTCAGGCCAAAGAAGAAGGAGATAAGAGAGCCAGGGAAATCATTACGCTTGCGATTCAGCGTTGTGCGGCTGACCATGTAGCCGAAACGACCGTATCTGTCGTCTCTCTTCCGAACGAAGAGATGAAAGGCAGAATCATCGGGCGTGAAGGAAGGAACATCCGAGCTTTGGAGACGCTGACCGGAATCGACTTGATTATTGACGATACTCCGGAGGCGGTCATCTTGTCCGGATTCGATCCGATTCGCCGGGAGATTGCCCGGACGGCATTGGAGAAGCTGGTTGCAGATGGACGGATTCATCCGGCACGGATTGAAGAAATGGTCGAGAAGTCCCGCAAGGAAGTGGACGAACGCATCCGCGAGTACGGAGAACAGGCAACGTTCGAGACGGGAGTACATGGCCTGCATCCTGATTTGATCAAGATTTTGGGACGGTTAAAATTCAGAACAAGCTATGGACAGAATGTGCTGAAGCATTCTATGGAAGTAGCTTACCTGGCTGGTCTGATGGCAGGAGAATTGGGAGAAGATGTAACTTTGGCGAAGCGGGCCGGATTGCTTCATGATATCGGCAAGGCACTGGATCATGAGGTAGAAGGCTCCCATGTAGAGATTGGTGTGGAAATTGGTAAGAAGTACAAAGAGCATCCTGTCGTGATTAACAGCATAGCTTCCCACCATGGGGACTGCGAAGCGACATCAGTCATCGCGATGCTGGTTGGGGCGGCAGACGCTTTATCCGCGGCCCGACCGGGTGCAAGGAGAGAAACGCTCGAAACGTATATTAAACGTTTGGAGAAACTGGAGGAAATATCGGAATCGTTCGATGGGGTGGAGAAATCCTACGCCATTCAAGCGGGCCGTGAAATCCGGGTTATGGTTCAGCCGGAGAACGTGGATGATACGGAAGCGTTCCGTCTGGCCAGAGACATTACGAAGAAAATCGAAAATGAGCTCGATTACCCGGGGCATATTAAAGTTACGGTCATTCGTGAAACGAGGGCCGTGGAATACGCCAAATAAATGGCAAAGGCAAAAAGTGGCTATATAAAGCCACTTTTTGCATATTATTTTGGAGAATAGGGAGGAAAATATTATCAAAGTCGTCTTTATTGGAGATATTGTCGGATCCGTAGGTCGTAAAGCTGTGAAAGAAATGATGCCCTATGTAAGAAAAAAATGGCGTCCTGACTTCATTATTGCCAATGGGGAGAATGCGGCCGGCGGTAGGGGAATTACTAAACAGATAGCCCATGATTTGTTCGAGCAGGGCGTGCACGGAATTACGATGGGCAACCATACCTGGGATAACAAGGACATCTTCGACTTTATCGATAATGAACCGCGTTTGGTCAGACCGGCAAATTTTCCGGAAGGGACCCCGGGCAGAGGGACGGCCGTGCTGAAAGCGGACGGGAAAGAGCTGGCTATTATCAACCTGCAGGGGAGAACGTTCCTGCCTCCCTTGGACTGCCCTTTTCAGAAGGCCGATGAGCTGGTTAAGCAGGTAGCCAAGAAGACCAAGCATATTCTTGTCGATTTTCACGCTGAAGCGACCTCTGAGAAGATAGCGATGGGCTGGCATCTGGACGGCAAGGTATCGGCAGTTGTCGGCACCCATACCCATGTACAGAGTCATGATGAACGGATATTGCCCCAAGGTACCGCATATGTCACCGATGTCGGCATGGTCGGCCCGCGGGACGGAATTCTCGGCATGGAACGAACGGCCGTGCTGCAAAAATTCAAAACACAGCTTCCGGTTCGATTTCAAGTGGATGAAGGAAAATGGCATTTCCACGCCGTATACCTGGAAATAAATTCACAAACCGGGTTAGCCGACCGTATTGAGCTCATCCGCTACTATGAAGATCAGCTTTTGATGGAATAGTCAAACGATTCGATATAATTTGAAAATTTAAACCTCCGATAGCAGGAATTTTTGACAGCATTCTCGAATAAGATGGGTACTGGAATCAATCCATCATTCCTGAGGAGGTACTTTTCATGGAAGTATTAAAAGTTTCAGCAAAATCCAATCCAAATTCCGTCGCCGGAGCGCTGGCCGGAGTGCTTCGCGAACGCGGGGCTGCCGAGCTTCAAGCCATCGGTGCGGGAGCTTTGAACCAAGCCATCAAAGCCGTGGCTATCGCAAGAGGATTTGTTGCGCCGAGTGGAGTGGATTTGATTTGTATTCCAGCGTTTACCGATATTGTCATTGACGGCGAGGACCGGACGGCCATTAAGCTTATTGTCGAACCAAGGTGAACCTGTGCTAACGGAAAGCGGCCATGCGATAAATTATTGCCTGTTTACTTACGGTAGACAGGTTTTTTGTAGTTATTATTTTGGACATTCATTCTAAGAAAAGGGGAGGATGTCAGCGGATGAGCATAATCGATACGCATTGCGACCTTCTATACAAAATGTTTTTGGATAGAAAGGTGCAATTTGCGGAAGGGAATGGAGACGCCGATGTTTCCTACACCAGGCTGGTTAAAGCGGGCGTCGTCCTTCAATGGTTTGCCATTTATTTGCCGGACAACCCTGCGTATTATTCGTTCGATCATGTATTGACCTGCATTGATTTGTTTCGCACCCGAATTGCCGCCTGCCCCCAGGTTGAATTTATCAAGAGCCGCCAAGATTTCGATAAATTGCTGAAAGATAAGCGGAAGCTGGGAGCCATGCTCACGCTGGAAGGGGTCGAAGGACTCGCCGCCAACATGGGCAACTTGCGAACGGCTTATGATTTGGGAGTGCGGAGCATAGGAATTACATGGAATCATGCCAATTGGGCGGCTGACGGAGTAGGGGAACCGCGGCAAGGAGGATTCACTGTCCGTGGCAAGCAATTCATTAACGAATGTGACCGTCTTGGAATCATTTTGGATGTTTCTCATCTGTCGGAGAAAGCTTTCTGGGAGCTTTGCGAACAGTCTTCCCGCCCGTTTATCGCTTCTCATTCCAACGCCTACCGTATATGTCCCCATGTGCGTAACCTGAAGGATGATCAAATTCGGGCAATCATTGAGAAGAACGGCAGAATAGGCATAACCTTCGTACCGGCCTTCGTTCGTGCAGAGCATCCCCAGATCAAGGATCTTCTTCTGCACATCGAGCATATTTGCTCATTGGGCGGGGAGAATTGCGTCGGCTTCGGCTCGGATTTCGACGGGACCGATCTTAAAATTCCCGGATTGGAGAATCCCGCGCATTATTGTCAGCTGGTGGATGAACTTCATAAGCGGTACACGACCGAACAGGCGGAGCGGTTTCTGTCCGGAAATTGGAAAACCTATCTGCTCAAGAACCTGCCGGAATAGAGTAGAGAATGAAATATCGTTCTAATTTCGATATGCATTTGATCGAAAATAACTATTTAAAGCGTTGTTTGTCGCCCCTTGCTTTTTGGCAATTAAAGGCGTAAAATTGGGTGAGCGCATTATAATCTTTTTTGCCGACTTGTAAAGTTAAAATTATATTAACAGCGACCTTGCTCTGTTTAATGGCCAGAGATCGGCCGATCCGGAAAGGTTGGGACATCTTGAGAAACAGCATCATTAGGATGCTTTTTTTGTCATAATTTTGTGATGATACAGTGATGAGCTAAAAGGGGTGGACCTTGTGATTGATCAATTGTCTTGGAAGATTGGGGGACAACAAGGCGAAGGCGTGGAGAGCACGGACCGGATTTTCTCTACCGCATTGAACCGCCTAGGTTATTATTTGTACGGATACCGCCACTTTTCCTCACGGATTAAGGGCGGCCATACCAATAACAAGATTCGGATCAGCACGAAGCCGATTCGGGCTATTTCGGATGATCTGGATATTCTGGTTGCCTTCGATCAGGAGAGTATTGATTTAAACGCTGCGGAGCTTCGCCCGAACGGGGTTGTGGTGGCTGACGCCAAATTCAACCCGGTTATCCCGGACGGAGTTTCTGCGCGTTTATTTGCCGTTCCGATAACGGCGATTGCTGAAGAGCTGGGAACCTCTCTGATGAAGAACATGGTAGCCTCCGGCGCTTCCTGGGCTCTGCTGGGGCTTCCGCTAGACGTATTCAACAAAGCGGTTGAAGAAGAGTTCGGCCGCAAGGGAGCCGCGGTCGTAGAGAAGAACCTGGAAGCGGTCAAGCGTGGGGCCGACTTCATTCTGGATCAAGCCGGAGGTCCTCTGCCGGAATTTCAGCTGGCTCCGGCCGACGGCAAGCAGAAGCTGTTCATGATCGGCAACGATGCCATCGCTTTGGGCGCATTGGCGGCAGGCTGCCGATTTATGCCGGCTTATCCCATCACCCCCGCTTCCGAGATTATGGAATATTTGATCAAGGCACTGCCTAAATTCGGCGGCACGGTCATCCAGACAGAGGATGAGATAGCTGCCGTATCGATGGCTATCGGAGCCAATTACGGCGGAGTCCGCTCCATGACCGCTTCCGCAGGTCCCGGCTTGTCTCTCATGATGGAGGCGATCGGACTGGCCGGCATGACCGAGACGCCTGTTGTTATTGTGGATACTCAGCGCGGCGGTCCGTCCACGGGCTTGCCGACGAAGCAGGAGCAAAGCGATGTTAATGCGATGATCTACGGCACCCATGGGGAAATTCCGAAGATCGTCATCGCGCCCAGCACCGTTGAGGAATGCTTCTACGACATGATTCAGGCATTCAACCTGGCCGAGAAGTACCAGTGTCCGGTCATTGTCATGACCGATTTGCAGTTAAGCATGGGCAAGCAATCCGCAGAGCCTCTGGACTATAACCGGATAGTCATTGATCGCGGAAACCTGCTCCGGGATGTGCCGGAACGTGAAGACGGCACCCTGTTCAAACGTTACGCTGTAACGGAGGATGGCATTTCTCCAAGGGTTCTGCCTGGAATCAAGAATGGAATTCACCATGTTACCGGTGTGGAGCATGATGAGGTAGGGCGTCCTTCGGAGAGCCCCGTCAACCGCGAGAAGATGATGGAGAAACGGATGGAAAAGCTGAAGCATATCAAGGTGGAGCAGCCGATTCATGTGGATGCGCCGCATGAAGATGCGGTTATGCTGATCATTGGAATGGGCTCCACCGGAGGAACGATTGACGAAGCTCGCGGCAGACTTGCATCCGAAGGGATCAAGAGCAATCATTTAACAGTCCGCTTGCTGCATCCGTTCCCGGTTGATGAGCTCAGACCACATATTGAGAAGGCAAGTAAAATCGTCGTCGTTGAAAATAACGCTACGGGGCAGCTTGCGTCGCTTATTAAGCTGCATTTTGGCTGCGCCGACAAAATTCATAACGTGTTGAAATATAATGGCAATCCGTTCCTTCCGTCGGAAATTCATAAAGAATGCAAGGGGCTGATCGCATGGCAACATTAAAAGATTTTCGAAATAACGTTAAGCCAAACTGGTGTCCCGGATGCGGCGATTTCTCCGTACAAGCCTCTATTCAACGGGCTGCTGCCAATTTGGGGCTGGAGCCGGAGCAGCTGGCTATCGTATCCGGGATCGGATGCTCCGGCCGAATCTCCGGATATATTAACGCTTACGGATTCCATGGCACGCACGGAAGGGCGCTGCCGATCGCGCAAGGCTTGAAGATGGCCAACCGCGATCTGACCGTTGTGGCGGCGGGAGGAGACGGAGACGGATTTGCCATTGGCATGGGCCATACCATTCATGCCATTCGCCGCAACATCGATATCACTTATATCGTAATGGACAACCAAATTTATGGCTTGACCAAGGGCCAGCCCTCCCCGCGCAGCGCGGAAGGCTTCAAGACGAAAGGTGCCCCTCATGGTGCTATCGAAACCGCGCTGGCTCCCTTGGAGTTGGCATTGGCCGCAGGTGCAACCTTCGTCGCTCAATCCTTCTCCAGCAACTTGAAGCAGCTGACATCATTAATCGAGCAGGCCATCAATCATAAAGGATTCGCATTTCTGAACGTATTTAGCCCTTGTGTCACATTCAACAAAATCAATACCTACGATTGGTTCAAGCAAAATATTGTAGAGATTGATGATATTCCGGATTATGATCCGTCCAACCGGGCGATGGCCATGATGAAGCTGATGGAAACGAACGGCATGCTTACGGGCCTGATCTATCAAGATACCAACAAGAAGAGCTATGCCGATATGGTCACCGGATTCAAAGAGGAGCCGTTGGCGCATCAGGACCTCAAAATTAGCGAAGAAGACTTTGACAAGCTGCTGGCGGAATTCAAATAATTTTACGGATATTTATTTACAAGGTTACCGGGCTCATGATTTGGCTTGCCGATCATGAGCCTTTTTTAGCATTCCGATGTCACGGCTTTGGCAAAAAATTTGTTCCTTTTTTGTCTTCGTATACGGTACAATGGTATAATGGATTGGATAAGATTTTGATGAGAGGAAGAGCTGTATAATGAATAACCAGCCGAAGGCAACCGAGAAGGATTATTCCATATACTTTCAGCCCCCCTCTTTGAAGGAAGCCAAGAAACGCGGGAAGGAAGAAGTCAAGGTTCATTATGATTTCTCCATTCCGGAATCGTTGAAGGGCTTCGGGGAAGGCAAGTTTTATATGATCCGTACTTACGGATGTCAGATGAACGAGCATGACACTGAAACGATGAAGGGAATGCTCGATCTGATGGGCTTTCAGTCTACGGAGGATAAGCTGGAGGCGGACGTTATTCTGCTGAATACTTGTGCCATTCGCGAGAATGCCGAAGATAAAGTATTCGGAGAATTGGGGCATCTGAAATCCTTGAAGGCGGAGAAGCCGTCGCTTATTCTTGGAGTCTGCGGATGTATGTCTCAGGAAGAAGCGGTTGTTAACCGGATCATGCAGAAGCATCCTTTCGTCGATATGATTTTCGGGACCCACAATATCCACCGTTTGCCAAACCTGCTGCAGGATGCAACCTTCAGTAAAGAAATGGTCGTTGAGGTATGGTCCAAGGAAGGGGATATCATCGAGAACCTTCCGAAGAGACGCGAAGGGGTCCGGGCTTGGGTTAACATTATGTATGGCTGTGACAAGTTCTGTACGTACTGTATCGTTCCATATACGCGCGGTAAGGAACGGAGCCGCCGCCCGCAGGATGTGCTTGCCGAGGTTCGTGATCTGGCCCGGAAGGGATTTCAGGAGATCACTCTGCTTGGCCAGAATGTGAATGCCTACGGGAAGGATTTTGAGGATATCGAGTATTCATTCGGAGATCTAATGAATGATATCCATAAGATCGATATTCCCAGAGTCCGTTTCACCACTTCCCATCCGCGGGATTTCGACGATCATCTGATTAAGGTGCTGAGCCAGAAGGGAAATCTAATGGAGCATATCCATTTGCCGGTTCAGTCGGGCAGCTCGCAAATTTTGAAGAAGATGAGCCGCAAGTATACACGGGAAGGCTATCTTGAGCTGGTCCGCAAAATAAGAGAAGCTATTCCGGACGTAGTCCTCACAACGGATATCATTGTCGGATTCCCGGGTGAAACAGATGAGCAATTTGAGGAAACAATGTCTCTGGTTAAAGAAGTAGGCTTTGATTCCGCATTTACGTTTATCTATTCCCCCAGGGAAGGGACTCCGGCCGCAGCCATGAAGGATGACGTGCCAGAATCCGTGAAGAAAGAGCGGCTTTACCGTTTGAACGAGCTCATGACGGAGCTTAGCAAGAAGAGCAACGACAAGCTGCTGGGACAAGTCGTAGAGGTGCTTGTCGAAGGAGAAAGCAAGACGAATCCGGATGTGCTCTCCGCCCGGACACGTACGAACAAGCTTGTGCATTTTGCCGGAACCCGGGATCTGATTGGGAAACGGGTTCACGTTCGCGTGGTCGAAACACAGACATGGCTGGTTAAAGGGGAATTGGTGCCCGATTCCGTCCGCACCGCCATATAGATAATGTGCCTGCATTATTACGAACAAGGGGATGAATTCGATGAGCGGAAAGGCTCGTGTTCTTAAGAACGGGATGCATCAATACGATACTAAAGATTTGATTATACGGGATGATATTATGGAGAAGGCCAAAGAGCTGGCCGCACTGATCTCCACATCAACAGAGGTTCAATATTACAAAAAAGCAGAGATGCAAATCCGCAATAACGATCATGTGCAGAGCTTGATTAAACAAATCAAGAAAAAACAAAAAGAGGCCGTAGCCTTCGAAAAGACATTTCGCAACCCGGAAATGGTCAAGAAAATCGAAGGAGAAATCGAAGCACTGCAAAATGAGCTTGATGGGATTCCTATCGTAAGTCAATTTCAACAAACTCAGCATGATATCAACTACCTGCTTCAAATGGTTATGGGGGTCGTCAGAGACACAGTATCCCAGAAAATTGAAGTGGAGCAGGCGCAAGCGGAGGAGCCTGCTAACTGCAGTGATTAAGATAGAAGTTTCCGGATGAACCGGACAGCACTTAAAGGAGGTTTGCCCTTCTCTTTAGGTGCTGTTTTCTATTGTTGGAGAGGAGTGGAAGGATGGGCGGCGCGGATCAACAAGCCCTGCTGTACAAATTGAATGAACGCCCCAAAGGAACGGTGCTTTGGTTGTCCGCCATTCAATGGTTTATTTTCATGCTGGCAAATTTTATTACCGTTCCGCTTGTTCTGGGGCTTACCCTGGGCTTAAGCGGGGAGGAAATATCGTTCTACACCAGCCGGACGCTGTTTCTGTGCGGGTTGATCGGGGCAATCCAGGTCATGTTCGGACACCGGCTCCCGATTATAGAGGGGCCTGCCGGAATGTGGTGGGGAGTTTTCCTGGTGTTAATCACTATGAACATGCAGATGGGAGGCACGACGCAAACTTTGCTGGCCGAGCTGGAGATGGGCCTTATCGTGAGCTCATTAGTGTTTATCCTGTTGGCTGTATTCCGGCTGCTTAACCGGTTAAGGGCGTTGTTTACACCTGTCGTTACCGGCACTTTCCTTGTATTGCTGAGTATGCAGGTTTCGAAATCATTAGTGGAGGGAGTTCTCGGAATCGGATACGAGGGGAGCGACCAGGTGATTCCGAAGATCGTTCTACTCTCTCTGCTGCTGATTTCATTCACGGTCGGAATCATGATGAAGGCTAAAGGGATGCTTAAAAGCATGGCGGTATTGATCGGTTTAGGCACCGGCTGGCTGCTATACGCCCTTCTCGGGATGGTGCGATTCCCGGAGGAGCAGGCTCCATGGGCAGCTTTGCCGCAGGTATTCCCCTTCGGGGTCCCGCAATGGAATACTGGAATTGTCATAACCTGCGTCATTACGTCGGCGATCTTGCTGTCCAACCTGATCGCGAGTATACAGGTGTTCGCCTCGGCCGCTGATGAGAAGGTGACCGATTCCATGATCAACAGAGGCTCCTTCATGACAGGAATCGGAACGCTGCTGGCCGGCCTGTTCGGCACGGTTGCGGCGGTGCCATTGACGGCCGCAGCCAGTATGGTCGTTCTTACCCGTATTGCTTCGAGGCTGCCCTTCCTGCTGGCGTCCATCGGATTTATCGTGCTGGGCCTTCTACCCAGAGTGGGGCAATGGCTGAGCACCATTCCGCAGCCGGTAGGCTACGCTATTCTGTTTACCGTATTCGGGCAGTTGCTCGGGTTCGGACTTAGAGATTATAAACGGATGGAATTGAACTTGAAGGACCTGTTCATCATTGGATTTTCTCTGCTGTCAGGCGTAGGCCTTATGTTCGTGCCGGGTTCGGCTTGGGCGAATCTGCCTTCGGTGTTCGGCTATATTGTTGGAAACGGATTGATTGTTGGAGTCACTCTGTCCATAGTGTTGGAGCACGTTGTGTTTAAACGAAAACAACAGGCGGAGTAATTATTACTCGCTTATCGTATTTCAGTGTAGTGCTGAAGCGATTTAAAGACAGATTTATTCCTTAATGAAGAAGGACCGGGATCATCACATCCCGGTCCTTCTTGTGAGAGAGGCCGCGCGAAAAAGGTTAGCCGACACACTGTCAGGTTGCAGAAGAATATTTCGAAGGCTATGCCACACTTAGTAAGGCATTCAATGCATGTTAACGGTTCTAACTTCATTCACTTCCTGAATCAAGGTCATTAATTGCTGCAGAGTAAGGTGGCTCGGAAGACGGACCACCATTTCCAGCTCGATGACCGGGTCCTCTTTCTTGGACCATTTCTCGGCCTGGAAGTTAAGAATGGCGATGCTCTTGTCGGCCAGAATCCGCTGCAGGGCTTCTACAGCTCCCGGTTGGTCTTCCATACGGACCACCAATTGCTCAGTCTTGGGTCCTTCCAGCCAATTAAAGCGGCCGTGCAGCAGAACCTGCGCAATGAGAATCAACACGGTTACGCTGATTCCGATCCAATACAGCCCCGCCCCTATGGCCATGCCAATTCCGGAGGTAGCCCAGATGCCGGCCGCGGTGGTCAAGCTCTTAACGGTTTGGCGCTGAAGGAAGATCATTCCGGCCCCCAAAAAACTGACGCCGCTAACGACTTGAGCGGCAATACGGGAAGGATCCAGACTTAAATTATCCCAGCCGATCTGATCCTGAAACCCGTATTTGGAGACGAGAATCATCAATGCAGCGCCTACAGAAACCATAAAATGAGTTCGTATCCCCGCATCCTTCATCCGGTTTTTCCTCTCATATCCAATGAGAGCCCCGCATATTCCGGCAACCGTAAGGCGGAGGAGGGATGCTGCCAGCATGTTCATCACTTCCTTTTGCACAAGATATAGAATTCAAATATACGTCCGACGGGTCAGAAAAAGAACAGACAGGGCGATGACGAAGGAATGGTTAGTATTATACTATAAAATGTAAAAAGGAATAAAGGAAAGAAAAAGGGTTGGCTTCTTCAGCTTGGTGTGAGAGCTATACCACAGATAAGCTATAATAAGAAATAACGGCAACCTCTATTATGGCTCAAAGCCTAATTTTGCAACCGTGTTTACAAGAGATCGATATTCATACACAATATAGCAAATAAAGGGAAATTCCTCTATTCGATTGTTTTCCGGAACTCGTTCCAAAACTATTTAATGAAGGAGGCCGCAAGGTGGATACCCTTCCGGATCATTTGCAGAATGGCTTGAAGATTCTGTTCGTGGGATATAATCCGAGCCTGAAATCAGGCGAAACCGGACACCATTATGCCAATCCGAATAACCGTTTCTGGAGAGTGCTGTTTGCCGCCGGGTTAACTTCCAGATTATATTCCCCGGAAGAGGATGGAAAATTGCTCGAGCTCGGGTATGGCTTTACCAATATCGTAGAGCGGCCGACCAGGACGGCGGCGGAAATCGGGAAGGAGGAGTATGAGGAAGGACGTCTTAAGCTGCGTGTCAAAATTGAAAAATATCGGCCGCAGATCGTTTGTTTTGTCGGCAAAGGGGTCTATCAGCAATACAGCGGGAAAAAGAGCGTCTCCTGGGGAGTCCAGACGGAAGCGTCTGTCCCCGGAGTCGTTGATTTCGTAGCCCCTTCAACGAGCGGGCTTGTACGAATGAGCCTGGAGGAAATGACCGCAGTATTCCGTCAGTTGAAGAAGCACCTATAGCACTGAACAAAAATCCAAAGACGCCAAAAAGAAAGGAAGAAGAGAAATGAAAGTAGGAGTCATTTCCGACACACATATGCCCCGTTTTGCGAAGCAGCTTCCGAAAGCGGTAAGAGAAGGACTCGAAGGAGTAGACTTAATCCTCCATGCGGGGGATTGGCAATCGATGTGGGTATATGACGAATTAAGCCTGATCGCGCCTGTGGAAGGAGTTGCCGGCAACACGGACGGCTGGGATATTTATGACCGGTTTGGCCGCCGGAAGGTTATTCAGCTTGGCGGATTCAAGATCGGTCTCGTTCACGGGGACGGCGTCGGCAAGACGACGGAAATCCGGGCATTTGAAGCTTTTAAGGAAGATGCCGTCGATGCGGTCATCTTCGGACATTCGCATGTTCCACTCAATATGAGGCATGAAGGGGTATTGCTGTTTAATCCCGGTTCCCCGACGGACAAGCGCAGGCAGCCGTTATATTCGTTCGGACTAATGACGCTCGGGGAAGAAATCAAGGCCGAACACGTCTTTTTTGAAAGCAAGGATTAGAAGAACTAAGGCGGCCAATCCGGATGGGGCTATTCTATTTGGCGATGACAACATAGAACCTATTGCCATTTCCGATATGAATAAAATCTCGTCCTGCCAAATATTAGTTATAGAGTAGGCCTGTTTTACGGCCGATATTCACCGGGAAAAGATAAATTGTAAATAATATTCTTCGTTGATATTATATATTGAAATATTATTTCCTGGTGTTATAATTGTATCAACTGAAAGCGATGACAAAACGGTACCGGAAGCTTACGAGAACGGCGTCTTGCTTCAAGTCATTGGTTAAGACCAGTTGTAAGAAAAGGATGTGGCAGAAAATGAATTCGCATCTTCGTTATTCCGCGCAGCCGAATACAATCTATGGGTTGACGGCCGCTTTTCGCCTGTTGGACGATGAAGTGGACAGAGGGGAGATTCCAGGAGGGGTTGCTCTTGTCACTCATCAGGGCAAAGTAGCCGGCTCCTATGCCGCCGGATATGCCGTCGATCATGGCGGGGAGAAGGTAAGGGCCGAGGAAACGACGATATACGATTGTGCTTCCTTGACGAAGGTTACGGTAACCCTTCCTTTAGTGCTGCAGAGCATAGGTTATGGACTGGTTCGGCTGGATGATCCGGTGGCCCGGTTCCTTCCCGAATTCGGAACGAACGGGAAAGAGCATATTACGATCAGGCATTTGTTGATTCATACCTCGGGACTGCCGGCGCATCAGAAATTTTACCTGCATGGCTGGACACCGGAGGAGATCATCGGAGCCATTTGCAGACTCCCTCTGGAATACAAGTCCGATTCGAAAATCGTGTACAGCGATCTCGGGTATATGCTTCTGGGGCATATCGCCGCCCAAGTATTTGGAGATTCCCTGGATCGGGTGGCCAGCGAGCAGATTTTCAATCCGTTGGGCATGAAGGACACCGCATACTGCCCTCCGGAAGATTGGAAGCCGCGGATAGCGGCTACCGAATACACTGAGCTGCTGGAACGATGCAAAAGAGGTGAGGTTCACGATGAGAATGCCTATGCGATGGGAGGAATTAGCGGTCACGCCGGTTTATTCTCCACCGCAGGCGATCTGGCAAAGTACGCCATGATGTGGCTGAACGGAGGACGAACGGAAGACGGCCGCGCGGTGATTCCCGAGGCTTGCGTCCAGGTATCTATAGGGACCCACACCCTTGCATTATCCGGCCGCAGAGGGCTGGGCTGGGTGTTGAAGGGTGACAAAATGGATGTATCCGGTGATCTATTCTCGGATTCCGCCTATGGTCATACCGGATTTACGGGAGTCAGCCTGACGATAGACCCGGAGCGTGACATCAGCGCCATTCTGCTGACCAATCGGGTGCATTACGGAAGAGACAAATCGGTGGCCCGGTTAAGAGCATGCTTTCATAATGCGGTTGCAGCATCCTTTTGATCCAACATTCGCGGAATATTCTTGCCCCACAGTCTTTCAGAAGAGGTTCGGAAATAATAGGAGGCCATAACCTATGATCGCTTACCGAAGCTATAAGCCTGGAGACGAATCGTCCATTGTTGAACTCTGGAACCGGTGTTTGACTTGCGACCCGGTGACTGACGAGAGATTTCGCAATCTCGTGCTGCTTGACGCCAATTTTGACCCCGAAGGCCTGCGAGTGGCTCAATCCGGCGACCGCCTGCTCGGCTGCGTCTATGCCGTTCGCCGTCTTCTCCCAATGCATGGAACGGATTTGGAGCCTTCCTCCGGATGGATCCCGTTCTTCTTCGTGGCTCCCGAAGCCAGGCGGCAAGGGGTCGGGACCCGGCTGTTGAATGAAGGCTTGCTATGGCTGCAATCTTTGCAGCGGACGCAGGTCTATTTTGCGTCGTATGCGCCCAATTATATCGTTCCGGGCTTGGATGAAGCCCATTATCCGGAAGGCTATGCATTCTTGCTGCACAACGGGTTTACCCGGCTCTATTCGCCGGTGGCGATGGATTATTCGCTGGTCGGGCTGAGCGTGCCGGAGGACGTTTCGGTTCTGAAGCAGAAGCGGATGGAGGAAGGGTATGTGTTCCGCCAGGCGCAGGACAGGGACTTATATGAACTTATTCAGTTCGCCACGGGTGTTTTCAATCCGGATTGGGGAAGAGCGATTCGGGAGGGGGTGCTTCGCGGCCTTCCGTTGTCCAATATCCATATTGTGCGAGACCGCGGCAAGCTGGTCGGTTTCAGCATGCATGGCGGGTATGAGGGCGTCGCCGAGCGCTTCGGTCCTTTCGGGGTAGACCCTGGCCAGCAGGGCAAGGGTTTGGGCAAAATTCTGCTGTACGATTGTCTGGTATCCATGAGGGCTCAGGGACTGCATGGGGCGTGGTTTCTCTGGACGGGAGAACAAACCGCCGCAGGCCATTTGTATAAAAAAACGGGCTTTACGGTCACCCGAACCTTCCATGTCATGTCCAAACCTCTATAGGACATTATCCAAATAATATATCGTAAAGGAGAATGAGAACGATGAGCGGTGAGAAGAAATCCCATATTTTGGCGATTAGCGCACATGCGGGGGATATGGATCTGACGGCGGGCGCGGTGTTGGCCAAATATACCCAGGAAGGCCATAAAGTGACGATGCTGCACCTGACACCAGGGGAGAAGGGGCATCCCCGGCTTACCCCCGATGAATACCGCAAGCAAAAAATCGAAGAGGCTTATCAATTCGCGGACATTATTGGTGCTGAGGTGCGTTTTTTTGACTATAAGGATGCCGAGCTGCCGGTGGACGAAAAAATTAAATACGAGGTAGCGGACGTTATACGGGAGGTGAAGCCGGACATCATTATTACCCATTGGAAAAACAGCATACATAAAGATCATTCCAACACTTATTCCATCGTACAGGATGCGCATTTTTACGCCGCGTTAAAAACGATTGAAAGAGAGCTTCCGGCCCACTATACCCGACGCATGTATTTCGCCGAGAATTGGGAGGATATGGAGGGGTTCGAGCCGGAGGTCTTCGTCGATATTCCCGAGGATGCTTTCGAGACGTGGGTCAAGGGCATGAATGCCTACGCTTTTGCACGGGGTGAAACCTACGGATTCCCATACATTGAATATTATAAGGCGTTAACGATCGTGCGGGGAGCCCCGGTCAATTTCAAACGGGCCCAGGCGTTCGCCGTGCCCAAAGGAGCTTTGAACAGACGTTCCCAATGGCTGGATTGATCAGCTTATAATTTTATGGAGTACTAAAGATAGAAGCGTTTTCCAGACATAAAAGGTTGCTCCCGGGAACTGGCAATGAAAAGTCAAAAAACGGCCCATTTTCCGTTCTTCATAGGGGCCGTTTTTTCTGTATAATATTAAAGGCGGATTGTTTAACTGGAAAGGAAGAGAGTTGGAGAATGAAGATTCTAGGAGCAATAGAAGCGGGGGGGACGAAGTTTGTCTGCGGGATCGGTACCGAGTCCGGGGAAATTTTGGACAAGGTCAGTTTTCCGACGACTACTCCGAATGAAACCTTGGCTCAGGTGGAGGAGTATTTCCGTAACAAGACTATAGCCGCACTTGGAATCGGTTCCTTCGGTCCCATTGACCCGCGTCCGGGAAGCCCGACTTACGGTTATGTCACAAGCACCCCGAAGCCGCATTGGGGCGGTTTTAATCTTCTGGGAGAGCTCCGCAAGCATTTCGATGTTCCGATAGGCTTCGATACGGACGTGAATGGAGCCGTACTAGGCGAGGCCAAATTCGGGGCGGCCCGGGGGCTGGATAATTGCCTGTACATAACGGTTGGAACGGGAATCGGGGCAGGTGCTTTGGTCAACGGTCAGCTCATCCATGGCCTGTCGCATCCGGAAATGGGGCATATTATCGTACGCAGACACCCGCAGGACCAGTATGAAGGACATTGTCCCTATCATAAGGACTGCCTGGAAGGATTAGCCGCGGGACCGGCGATAGAGGCGCGCTGGGGTGTGAAGGGATCGGAGCTGGGAACCGATCACCTGGCTTGGGCTATCGAGGCCGATTATCTGGCCCAGGCCCTCGTTAATTACATTCTCATACTGGCCCCGCAGAAGATCATTATGGGAGGCGGCGTCATGAAGCAGCAGCAGTTATTTCCTCTTGTCCGCAGCCGGCTTCTTGAATGGCTTAACGGCTATGTCCAGCATGAGGCCGTTCTGAACGCTGCGGAGGATTACATTGTGCCGCCTGGTCTGGGAGATAACGCGGGCCTCTGTGGAGCATTGGCTCTCGCTGCGCAAGCATGACCTGGAGACAGGAGCGCAATCGGCAATGACTAATCAAATGGGATATGTATTTCTGCCGATTCGGGCGACCGCGGGACGATAACCTGCCGAGACCCGGTACAAGTATAAGTATCCGGGGTTGGTAGCCTGGTTCAATAAATGAGCGCTGCGGGTGGCCCCGCGCCGGCGATGCCGGTTCAGTGACATAATGATACCGGCCGCATCTCTTATCCCGATCCCATGGCCGAAATACAGCCCGTTGCCGAGATTGACGGCATTCTCCCCCTGCCACTCCGGCTTCAAGGGGTCAACATCGGGATTGTCGAAATAAAGCACGTCTGCCGGGAGGAATTCGCTTGTACGCACGGTGCGGACGGCCAAATCTCTGTCGTATTCCCAGCTAAACAGGTAGAGGTTGGCAAACAGCCGATCGAACAACTCGTCCGGAATGACGTTCAGTACCGCTTTGTAGTATAGAATGATGATGGCTGTTGCACATTCGAATGAGTACAGATGACCATTCCAATAAATATCCCGAATGGCTGCGGAGGGGCGGACATTGCCGCGCAGCCGGAATCCTCCTTGCGGGGTCAGTATCCAATAAGCCGGATTGCAGCGGGAATTGTCGAAGTCGGCAAAGCTGACATTGCTTTGTTCCATGCCGATGGATTCGTCCATAATGGAAATCCTCAGCCGGATTTCAAACTCCAGTTCTTCCGGTCTGGTATACGAATAGACCGTTTGGTGAGCAGCCATTTGGGACAAAATATGGTGTGCGGGAGCCGTCTGGCTCCAGTGCGCCGGCAGACGGTTTGGATCAACATGTACTCCAGCAATTGAAATCATGGGCTTCCTCCGGATATAATGATAGTGTTTAACAAATCATATGTGGAGGACCGTTATTTATTCATTCCTTCCATATGTTTTACGCGATTGCTCAATCGCGCTTTATGGCTGGCTCAAACGGAGCACTGTACAGAGCCTGGATAAAGGTGGTATGATTACAGTAAGGAGGGACGAGGACATGTACAAATGGGCCATGGCTGCATTATGCGCCTGTGCGGTCGTACTGGGTTTATCCGGTCTTGTGTATGCGGTAAACCAGAATGCAACGGAGATCGCTAAAGAAAAAGCGGAAGCAGAAGCTCCGGAAAATAACGCACCGGTAGATGCGGAGGCTGCTGAAGCAGTTTATAAGAAAACGTGCTTGAGCTGTCATGGGGGCAACTTGGAAGGCGGAGCCGGACCTAGTCTGGAAACCGTTGGAGCCAAGTTGGATCGCAACAAAATTCGCCTGAAAATTATGAATGGCGTAAGCCCGATGATGCCTGCTTTCAAAGGTCAGCTGGAAGACGCGGAGATTGCGAACTTGGCTGGCTGGTTGGCAGAGCACAAATAGATGCGTGACATGCAGTGGGCATTATAGTAAACATAGTTATTAAAAAGCAACGCGGGTTTATGGACCTGCGTTGTTTTTTTGTTGTAAGGGGGAAAGCTAACGCTAAAGATTATCCACTCTAATATGCAATAGGAGGAATGATTCATGGCGAGAAGAAGGCGGCTGCTGGTTCCGGAAGCGGGACAAGGATTGAACCAGTTAAAGTCTGAGGTAATGAGGAGGGAAGGCTACCGGGTCAATCCCGCAAGGCCCGATGAAGTGAAATATGAGGTGGCTGATTCCCTTGGGATTCAAATGAACCGGGACGGCAACGGACAAATGAAAACCGAGGATGCGGGCAAAATTGGAGGAAAAATTGGCGGGGCTATGGTTAAGGAAATGATTCAGAAAGCCAAGGAGCAGTTGAACCGAAAATAAAAGTGGAACCCGGTGCCCGCCGGATGATACTTGAAGCCTTGTGAATAACTATATACAATGGTAGGAAAACAAAGGATGGAATCCTTTGGTAAAAGGAGCAAGGTATGAACAGAAATCAATCGGCGGGTATACTGGAAAGATTGGAGCGCCATTCTTCGCCCCGAGGCGACATTCAATTGCAAAAGCGAGGGCAGCACTTCGAAATCATCAGCAACGGAACTTTCCTGATGGCGACCTATAACGGAGCATCGGAACGGCTGTTGGTCCAAGCTGCCCTTGATTGCTGTGAGAATCCGGCTCAGGTGCTGATCGGCGGGCTCGGGGTCGGTTTTTCTCTTGCGGAAGCATTGCGGGACGATCGGGTCGAGCGAGCGACCGTCGTGGAGATCGAAGAGGCTGTCCTGGCATGGAATCGCTCTTACCTCATAGAGTTAAACCATAATGCGCTGTACGATCCAAGAGCCGAGGCTATTCACGCCGATTTGATCGAATGGTTGGCCGGCTGCGCGAGATTATTTGATGTAATCTGTCTTGATATTGATAACGGGCCGGATTGGATGGTATATGAGGAGAACGGGGCACTCTATAATAATAGCGGGCTGACGCTGCTTGGCAGCAGGCTGAACCCCGGCGGAGTCGTTTCCTTCTGGAGCGCTTCCTCCGCACCGGACTTCGAAGCACGGCTAAGAGAGTTTTTCCCCAGCGTTCAGCGAATGACGGTCGATCAACAGAAGGGAGAACCCGATTACATCTATTTGGCGAAGAAAGAATAATAGCGCAATAGATAGGCGCTCCCGAAAAACACGCGAGACAGAGGATGTCAAACATTCTCTGTCTCTTTTTTTTGAAATTAAGAAAGAATCTCCTTATGCCTGTTCTTATATTTCATCGGTAAACGCGCCTGTTGTCAGGAAGGAGATAGCCGTTTATCCTTGATCGTTATTTCATGACGGACGTTATCTGTTCACTTCCCCGCAGCTCCATTGCTCGGCATTTCTTTAACCGGGTCATTCTCCGCTTCAGATTCTTTGACTGTTATCCCAACGGCTCAGTCATATTCGTGCTGTGCTGGAAACCAAACGTTTTCATTCTAGCGTCCTTTTGGCTGTTATCCCCTTCGCTCAGTTTTACGTTGGCCTTACTGATGGGTCAGGGTTTTATTTCATCTGGAAGCTTTAAAGAGGGAGAACCAGTCTTTAAAGATGGGAAAGTATGAAAAAGTAGGCGGATTGATCAACGATAGGGGACATCTGTTCTTTCTGAGGCAACGGGATAACGGTCAGAAACCGGGCGAAAGAAGGAGATTCGGACGAAATTAGCAGTAAAATTCTTTCCCTTCGGGGCTGCTTACGCTGGACATTGCCGGGCACAGAGCGAGCGGAAAGCGATGGTTTGTCATAGAACTTGACATGAATAGGCTGGATTTCTAGGAGAATTGCCCGAATTGGAAAAGCCATCCTGCCGGATCTATGAGGATTTGGGAGGATATGGGTTGAATAAAAGGGATAGGTCAGGTAATCTTCCATCACCCCGCATGAGCCGGTCTCTGGATAGATAATCCCGGGATATGAAGGATGAGATATCCGCGAGGGAATGTTACCATAAGACACGTACAAAAAATAATAGAAGGGAGACAGATATGAGAAAAAAGTTAGGCACTCTGCTGCTGGCCGCTTGTCTGGGACTGACGGCAGGGTGCGGGAACGGGAATAAGGATGCCGCTCAGAATGAAAACACGTTGGAAAAGGCGCAGCGCCAAGGTTATGTCAGTATCGGGTTTGCTAACGAGAATCCATATGCTTATGCAACCCCTGACGGGCAATTGACGGGGGAAGCCGTTGAGGTCGCCCGAGTCATTCTCAACAATCTGGGAATTGAAGAGATGGATGGCGTTCTGACGGAATTCGGGTCATTGATTCCCGGTCTGCAGGCCAAGCGGTTCGATATCATTACCGCAGGCATGTTCATTAACGAGGAGCGGAGCAAGGAAGTTGCTTTTGCCAATCCTGAGTACAGTATTGGCGAGGCGATTGCCGTTGCCAAGGGCAATCCTCATAACCTCCATAGCTATGAAGATATTAAAGAAAATCCAGAGGTAAAAGTGGCGGTCATGGTCGGCGCAATCGAAATAGACTACTTGAAGAAAGTAGGCGTCGCTGACAATCAGATCGTAACTGTACCTGATCAACCCTCTGCTATTTCCGCGCTTCAGTCCAATCGAGTCCAAGCCGTTACGATGACGGGGCCATCCCTTCAGGCAATGCTCGATTCGACCAAAGATCCCAACATAGAAAGAGTCGCCGATTTCGAACAACCGGTCATTGATGGTAAAAGTGTCCGGGGGTATGGTGCGGCTGCATTCCGTAAAGAAGATACCGCATTCCGCGAAGCCTTCAACGCTGAACTCGAAAAGCTGAAGGAATCCGGGGAATTGCTGAAAATATTGGAGCCCTTCGGCTTCACAGAAGATGAGCTTCCTGGAGACATGACTGCTGAGGAAGCGGCTAAACCGTAAGTTTATGGAACATTAAAGGAGTGGTCCTTATCGATTCTTGGGCGGACTTTCTCCCGACATTAATGCGCGGTGTCAAGATAACACTGCTGGTCACGATCTATTCTACGATCTTTGCCTTTGTTATGTCGTTTATTGCCGGCTTCGGGAGATTGTCGAAATTTCGTATCATTCGATGGGTTACAGTAATTTATGTGGAGATTTTTCGCGGAACCTCTCTGCTGGTTCAATTGTTCTGGATTTATTTCGCTCTGCCGATGCTTATCGATGTCAGGGTGTCGGCCCTTATGGCATCCGTGCTGGCACTGGGCTTGAATTCCGGAGCTTATGGCTCTGAAGTGGTAAGGAGCTCTATTCTGGCCGTCCCCCGGGGACAGACGGAAGCGACGATTGCTCTTAACATGACCCCGGGACAGCGGATGAGGCTCGTGATCCTGCCTCAGGCATTTGTCCGCATGCTTCCGGCGTTCGGGAATCTGTTAATCGAGCTGTTAAAAGGGACTTCGCTCGTATCTTTTATCACGGTGATGGACCTGACTTATCAAGGAATGATCTTACGATCCTATTCCAATTACCACACCACCGAAATATTTATCATGCTGCTCGTTATTTACTTCATAATCGCGTATGTCCTGACACTCATCGTGCGCTGGTTTGAAAAAAGAGCGGCTGCAGGGAGGTCATAATCATGTGGAACTGGGATTATGCCCTGGATATCCTGCCGAAGATGCTGCATGCCCTTCCGATCACCATCGCGGCTACGCTGGCCGGTTTCGCCATTGCCTCGTTGTTCGGATTGCTGCTCGCCGTCATGCGACGTTCCCGGTATAAGCTCATATCCTATCCGGTCATCGGTTTTGTGGAATTTATCCGGAATACGCCTTTATTGGTACAGTTGTTTTTCTTGTTCTACGCATTGCCGCAATTTGGAATCGCCTTGTCCCCTTTCTTCTGTGGAGTCATTGGACTGGGACTGCATTACAGCACATATATGTCCGAGGTGTACCGGTCCGGCATTGAAGCGGTAGACCGGGGGCAATGGGAAGCCTCGACCGCTCTCAATTTTACCAAGGGTCAGATATGGCTGCGGGTCATTCTCCCACAAGCCATCCCGCCGATCATTCCGGTAATGGGAAACTATCTGATCGTCATGTTCAAGGAAACCCCGCTGTTGTCCGCGATAACCGTTGTCGAGCTGATGACGACCGCCAAATCGCTTGGCTCGCAGTCGTTCCGTTATGTGGAGGTTTTCACGCTGGCCGGTTTGTTATTCCTCGTTCTGAGCTATGCTTCATCGCTTGTAGTTCGCACATTCGAGCTCAAGCTGAATCGCAGATAGAAGAGAAGATCTGTAAGGAAATAAGGGGTTGTACTATTCATTAACCAAGTATTCATATTGAAAAAGGCGGTGATAGAAATGGAATCCGATTCCGGGATTCAAGTAATCGAAAGGGACGGTCTCTCGGCCCTGCAAGGGAAAAGTCCGGCTGGACCGGAGACGTCTTCTCCCATCGTGCGCTATCGCAAGGTCAGCATATCGTTCGGGGATCATCAAGTGCTGAACGAGATTGATCTGGATATTACCCCCGGCGAGAAGGTCGCGGTAATCGGGCCGAGCGGCTCGGGCAAAACGACGCTTGCCCGAATCTTGATGACACTTGAGGAGCCTACCTCCGGGGTGATCGAGGTGGAAGGGGAGCCATTATGGCATAAGGAGGTCAAAGGGCGCCTCGTAAGGGCGGATGAGAAGCATCTGCACCGGGTGCGAAGCAAGATCGGAATGGTATTTCAGCACTTCAACCTGTTTCCGCATATGACGATTTTGCGCAACGTGACGGAGGCCCCGATCCACGTGCTTAAGGTTCCGAAGAAGGAAGCCAGACAGAAGGCGATGGAAATGCTGGATAAGGTCGGCCTGGCCGATAAAGCGGATCAATATCCCGCCCAACTGTCCGGAGGGCAGAAGCAGCGGGTAGCGATTGCCCGAGCCCTCGTCATGCAGCCCAAGGTGATGCTGTTCGACGAACCGACATCCGCGCTTGATCCGGAGCTGGTAGGCGAGGTATTGAAGGTGATCAAGGATATCGCCCTGGAGGGAGAGATGGCCATGCTGCTGATCACTCACGAGATGGACTTCGCCAGAGACATTGCCGACCGCGTAGTGTTTACCGATGGAGGCTCCATCGTTGAGCAGGGGCCGCCCCGCCAGCTGTTCGAAAACCCGCAAAGCGATCGGCTGCAAGCTTTCCTTAGCCGGTTTCGCAACGGATACAGCGGGGGGACGTCCGCGTGAGCGAGGTCCGCTTCAGGAAACCGCAGGCAGAGGACGGGGCAAGAATATGGGAATTGGTTCGCCAAAGCCGGGTGTTAGATGTCAATTCCATCTATTGCTACATCATGTTGTGCCGCTATTTTGCGGAAACCTGCGTCATTGCCGAGAAGGAAGGTGAGCTGACGGGATTTGTTACTTCCTGCCCCGTACCCGGGAGCCGGGACACACTGTTTGTATGGCAGATCGGAGTGGCCGAGTCCGAAAGGGGCCAGGGGGTCGGCCGGAGACTGCTGGAGGAACTTCTGAAGAGAGAAAGCTGCCGGGACATCCGGTATCTGGAAACGACCATTTCCCCTTCCAATGGTCCCTCCAGAGCGCTGTTCGCCCGGTTAACGGACAGTTTGGAAACGAAAATGGTGGAAGCCGGAGGGTTTCCGGCCCAGATGTTCCCGGGGGAGGAGCATGAAGAGGAGAAGCTGTACCGGATCGGCCCCATTGCAACGACTATTTTAAAATCATAAGGAGGAATGCCGCCGTTATGGTCCATGTTGCGGATGAAAAGAAGCCGGAATTGCATGTATTTGAAAAGCTGGAATCCGAAGTAAGGAGCTACTGTCGAAGCTTTCCCACAGTATTTGCCAAGGCGCGCAACGAGAAGCTGTGGGACCGGGAAGGACGAGAGTACATCGACTTTTTCGCTGGAGCGGGGACATTGAATTACGGGCATAACAATCCCCGGATCAAACAGAAGCTGATCGAATACTTAATGAATGACGGAGTGACTCATAGCCTCGACATGGCGACGGAAGCCAAAGAAGGGTTGCTGCAGAAATTCGAGCAAATGATTCTGTCTCCGCGCGGGATGGACTATAAAGTGATGTTCCCCGGGCCGACCGGAGCGAATTCGGTCGAAAGCGCATTGAAGCTGGCCCGTAAAATAACGGGACGTCAGACGGTCATAAGCTTCACCAACGCGTTCCACGGAATGACCCTCGGTGCCCTGGCCGTCACCGGCAACAAGTTTAAACGGCAGGGGGCCGGTGTCCCGCTTCATTATACGGTATCGATGCCGTTCGACGGATACTACGGAGAAGAGGTCGATACGACGGAGTATATCGAGCGGTATCTGGAGGACAACGGCAGCGGGGTCTCCTTGCCGGCCGCGATTATTCTGGAGACCGTTCAGGGGGAAGGCGGCATTAATGTGGCCAGCTTCGAATGGCTGCGCCGAATTGAGGACATTTGCCGCAGGTATGAAATTCTGCTTATTGTCGACGATATTCAGGCCGGCTGCGGAAGGACCGGGACGTTCTTCAGCTTCGACGAAGCCGGAATTACGCCGGATATCATCTGCCTGTCCAAGGCCATCGGAGGCTTCGGCCTGCCGTTAGCCCTCACCCTGTTCCGCTCCGACCTCGATATCTGGGAGCCGGGGGAGCATAACGGTACCTTCCGGGGCAACAATCTGGCATTCATTGCGGCAGCGGAAGCACTCGATTATTGGGAGAGCGGTTCCTTGGAGAAGGAAGTGTCGGCTAAGAGCGAGCGGGTCCGTCAGCGTCTGGAGGAAATCGTCCGCTCGAATCCATCGCTGCAGGCGGCAAGACGGGGCCGCGGGCTGTTTCAAGGAATTGCCTTTCCACAGCCTGGAATGGCCGAGGAAGTTTGCGCCGAAGCTTTCCAAAAAGGCCTCATAATGGAAACGTCCGGTCCGGACAGCGAAGTGGCGAAGGTCATGCCTCCGCTAACGGTTGGCCATGAAGCTCTGGAGCGGGGGCTGGATATTTTCCGGGACAGTGTGGATGCCGTTTCACGACGTCATGTGAAGTAATTCCGGAATTCCGGGAATGGACTTCGGACAACAGAACAGCGGGTGAACTTCAATCGGATTATGCAGCTATATTTCTTGATATCGGAGTAAAGAGAGGAGAGCGGAGATAATGATTGTACGCCAATTGGATGAGATCATCGGAACGGATAACGACGTAGATACTCCTACTTGGAACAGCCGCAGGCTGCTGCTGCAGAAGGACGGAATGGGATTTTCGCTGCATGACACGATTATTAAGGCGGGAACCGAAACGTTCATTTGGTATAAAAATCACGTGGAAGCCGTCTATTGCATTGAAGGGGAAGGCGAAATAGAGGTGAAGGAAACCGGGAGGGTGTACCCGCTGAAAGCGGGAACCGTATATGCGCTGGATGGCCATGAGAAGCATTATTTGCGGGCGACCAAAGATATGCGGATGGTCTGTGTATTCAACCCGCCTTGTACGGGGCGTGAAGTGCATGATGAAGAAGGAACATACCCGGTGCTTGCCGATTAAAAAATAATTTGTGGGGAATCGCTGTTCAGGAGAAAAGAAAGGGCAGAGGAAGCAGGCGGGGACCATACTGTTAGCCCTGCCTGCGCCGCTAGCCAGGGAGTCGTCTATCGCGATTATTTCGAAGGAGGAGATTGTGATGAGTAACACGAATACGGCCTTAAATCGTAACGATAACCAGATCGACCTTTATCCATCGAGGATTCACGATAAACCAACCATTACGAGCCGCAAGGATCCGGTCGTCTATCCGGATGCCGGGTTTACCGGGCCTTTGAGCAAGGAACAGCTTGATTTCTTCGAGCGGAACGGTTATTTGTTCCTGGATTCGTTCTTCTCGGAGGAAGAGACAGCCGGGCTGAAGGAGGAGCTGAATAAAGTCTGGCAAGAAAGCGCCGACCGGCGTGTACCGGAAGTCATTCGCGAGCCGGGAGGGGATGAAGTTCGCTCCGTCTTCGCTGTACATCGTGACAATGAGATCTTCCGGGAGCTGTCGCGAAATTCCAGAATTGTAGGAGCGGTGCAGCAAATTCTCGGCAGCGAAGCTTATATCCACCAATCGCGGATCAATTTCAAGCCGGGCTTTACAGGCAAAGAATTTTACTGGCACTCCGATTTTGAAACCTGGCACGTGGAGGACGGAATGCCTCGAATGAGAGCGCTTAGCTGCTCCGTCGCTTTGGAAGACAATTATGCGTATAACGGTGCGCTTATGGTCGTTCCGGGCTCCCATAAGCATTACATCTCGTGCGTAGGCCGAACCCCGGACGAAAATTATAAATCTTCCCTGCGCAAGCAAATTTACGGGGTGCCGGACAACGACAGCCTGAAGTGGCTTGTCGAACAAGGCGGCATTGAGATGCCGACCGGCAAAGCCGGCTCCATACTGCTGTTTGACTGCAACATTATGCACGGATCCAACAGCAACATTACTCCCTATCCCAGAAGCAACGTATTCATGGTGTATAACAGCGTGGAAAACAAGCTGGTTGCGCCGTATTCCGGCCAGAAGCCGAGGCCCGACTACATAGCGACCCGCGACTAGATAAGGCGCACGCACAGCATAATCCGGACGGAAAATTCATTTCTGTCCGGATTTTTTTGAAAATATAAGAAGTATAAGTTTTCATCTATACCTGTTCTTCTATTTCATCGGTAAACGCGCCCGTCCTAAGGACGGCGATAGCCGTTTATCCTTGCGAGTAAGGGAATGATTGACCGGAAGCATCGGAGAATCGTATAATAATTGGAAAATAGTTCCTGTGATTGATCGCCTCCCGAAGTACCTGCAAGGCTACCCGATAAGGACTTGGAGGAAAGAACCATGAAGAAGCTTGGGATCAACTCCCCTTACACCTATGCGCTTGGAATGCTGGCCATGATGATTCCCGTTCAGGCGTTCAGCTCCTTCTACAGCTATTATTATATTGACAAGCTGGGACTGGGAGTAGGTTTGGCTACTTTGGCCCGCACTATCTATATGGTGTGGGATGCGGTGAATGATCCGATTCTCGGGTATTTGTCCGACGGCACCAGAACCCGTTGGGGGCGCCGCAAGCCCTGGATTATGGCGGCCATCCCTTTATTTATGGCTTCTTTTGTCTTCATTTTTTCCGCTCCGCAGGGGACGGGGGACCGGCAGCTTTTTACATGGTTTCTCATTGCTCTTATTGTTTATGAAAGCGTTGCCGCCATCCTGTGGGTAAATTACGGCGCCCTGTTTCCGGAGCTGTTTCGCGGAGACCGGCTGCGGGCCAAAGCTTCGGCGATTCAGCAAGGCTATCAGATTGTGGCGATCCTGATAGGCACAGCGCTTACTCCGGTCATATTTGCCTGGATCGGTTTTTCCGGTATGGCCTGGATCTATGCCTCTGTTTTCGCTGTATTGATGCTCCTCTGCATGATGACTGTGCAGGAAGATGAAGAAGCGCGGAAGGAACCCCCGCTCAAGATGCTGGCCGCTTTCCGCGAAACCTTCAAGAACAAGACGTTTTGGATATTTAATATCGCCAACTCTTTCGCCCAAACCGTCAATGGTCTCCTCAGCTCGGCGATCCCCTTCTATGCCAAATATTCGCTTCATATTCCCGAATCTCAGGTTTCTGTGCTGCTCGCGGCCGTTTTTCTGTCGGTTATCCCTCTGGTTGCTTTTTGGTATTGGGTCGTCCGCAAGCTCGGCGGGCTCAGAGGCTGGCGCTTCGCCTTGCTTGTCTATGCGCTATCCGTTATTCCGTTATGGTTTGCGAAGGGGCTCGGGGGAGGCATTGCGGCGGGAATTGTCGTTGGGCTGGGAATGTCCGGTTTTCTGGTTACTCCTGCTGTCCTGAATGGACAAATTGTGGACCGCGATTATGAGAAAACCGGACGCCGAAGAGAGGGCATTTATAATGCGGTGGGGGGATTTATCACCCGTTCCAGCGGCTTGCTGTCGGCCCTCGCCTTCTGGTGCGTCGGCTTGCTGTTCGGCTATGTCAGCGGGAACGACCCCGGTCCGAATGCGGATCAGGCGTTCCGGACCTTGATCAGCGTGATTCCCTTCCTTCTGCTTACTATCTCGTACTTGGTATCTTTATTGCTTAAAGCCAGCGACAATCCAACCCGTCACACGGAATAGGAGGGAAAGCATGAAGCGATCTTTAATCATCAATTGCGATGATTTCGGCCAGTGCAAGGCAGCGAATCAGGCCATTTTCCAGCTTCTTGAAGAAGGCAGGGTCTCCTCGGCGACGATTATGCCCCCGGCACCGGAATTTGCAGAGGCGGCGGCATGGTGCCGCAGCAGGCAGGAGGTCAATGTCGGTCTGCATTTGACGTTGACCAGCGAATACGACGGGCATCGCTGGCGCAGCTTGACGGGGCTGCCTTCTCTTCATGACGAGAGTGGTTATATGTACAGGACGATCGAGGAATTCGAAAGGAACGCCGAACCGAAAGCGGTTAGAGCAGAGATCAACGCCCAATTCCAGGCCGTGGCCAAGGCCGGCCTGAACATATCGCATGTGGACAACCACATGGGCAGTCTTTACGGCTTGGCCACCGGTAAGACCTATCTCCCGGTCGTCTTCTGGGAATGCGCCAAGAGAAAACTGCCCTTCCGCATCTTTCGCAAGATTTACGCCAAGGATGACTTCCTGGCCTCCATTCCCAACGCGGAGCAGACGCTGGCCGGCATTGTCGCTCTTGCGGATACGCTGGGCGTCGGGATGCCGGATTATTTGCTC
Source organism: Paenibacillus residui (assembly GCF_042677205.1). Taxonomy (NCBI): domain Bacteria; kingdom Bacillati; phylum Bacillota; class Bacilli; order Caryophanales; family Paenibacillaceae; genus Paenibacillus; species Paenibacillus residui. The sequence continues at coordinate 211,526 of NZ_JBHTIU010000027.1, read as the reverse complement.
ACCCATCCTTACCATGTAGAGGAGGGCGAGACGTATGACAGCTTCAAGAAAATGCTGGTGAAGAAAGTATACGAGCTTCCCGAAGGGATAAGCGAGACGTATATTCATCCGGCCGTAGAGGATGACGAGCTCAAGAGCTTTCTGCCCTCCTGGCCCAAGAGGGTGTGGGAGCACCGTCTCATGCTGGACGACGATTTCTCATACGCGCTTAGAGATGCCAAAGTGTCGCTAACGACCTACCGGTCCATACGGCCGATAGGCGGAAGCTCCCGGTTCCGCTCGGCGGCTTCGCTGTTAAAGATGCTTGTCAAAAAATGATGGGCCCATCCGAGCGACTGTCCGTAACAACGATGGGATTGTCACGGCAGGGCAAACCCGGTACAATGAATAAATTGGAGCAAAGCCGAAGCGTATAGGGGGCATCCGTTGACTGGATTAAAATACGATAAATCTAATGAAGCACATTCTTATCGCACCGAAGGGAAGGAGAGGCGGTTCCTTCCAGAGGTTCTGTTATCGGGCTCGTTCGTACTGATGATCATATTCACCCAACTGGAAGGCGGTAGGCCCTATTTGGCCGGGTTGGCTGTTTTGCTTGCAGCGGCGCTGCCCCGGATCAATCAGCGGTATTATCCTCTTCATACGACTATTCTCGGGTATATGGCCGGTTTTCTGCTATACAGGGTATTCAATCATTGGCTCGAAAGCCTTGCCTTAGGACAGGAAAGCACCGTTCTGCTGAATCGGCTGTCCCTTCTTTTGTTAGTCGCCCCAATGGTTTTGCTTTCGTTATGGTTTCGGGAGAAGCCGATTCCTTATTTGAACAAGCCCGATCTTCGAACCAAGCTGTTTTTTCCATGGATCGATTCCGGTTTTCATCAAGTTAGCGTGAAGATGTTTTTGATGCTGGCGATTCTTATTAATCTGCTGGTGTTTGCTCCTTTTGTCATGCAGCGGACCGCATTCCTCGATCTGAGCTTTGTCCTTATCGCGATATCCTTCGCCGTGATTAATTCCTTCCTGGAGGAGGTTATCTGGAGAGGGGTGCTGCTGCGGAGATTTGGAGAAACGATAGGGGCTAAACCGGCTCTGCTGGTCACGAGTCTCGGCTTCGGACTTCAGCATTACTCCCTGGGCTTCGACTGGTGGATTTGCCTATTGTTCGCCGGCGGCGGTATTTTCTACGGAGCGGTCGTCCTCCGGTCAGGCAGCCTCTATCCCGCGATCCTATGGCACGGAGTAATCAATCTGTTAATGGTATTCAGCGGTATGATCCTGTAAACCGAGTTCAAGCTAGGAGGTACAAGCCGGCATACGTCCGGATTAACCTGGAGTTCATCGGGTAAGAGACCGTGTCGCGGGTGCAGCCTTTCCTTCGCCCAGACCGGAAACAGCACAGAATGTCAGCTTGGCTACATCGTAATTCATAATTGTCAGCCCGTCGCCGATCGGAACTCCCGTGATTTTGGCCGGACGGGCTTTGATATTTTATCTGTATGCACGGTCGGAAAGCTATCCAGGCTGGGGCATTTTTCTTCCTCCAACAAAATCAGCACGAGCTTTTCAGCGGACCTCACCAGAACGCACGAACCTTCGCAAGTTTCTTAAACAGTGCAGAATTAGGCCCAACGATTCTGTAAAATTTCCCTGAGCTCTAATCCAATAAACTACAACAAGTCAGATAAAAAATCGCCATTCAATGGAATGCTGTCCGCCGCAGCGATCCTTCTTCACTTTGGTCCCGTCAGCATCATCATTAATTGTCAGAGTTATGACAGTCTTAAGCAAATAAATGTATAGGGCGGACGCCAGACATGAAGCCTCTTGCCCCGAGAAAAGGTTACTTACTCTGTGCGGATCACCGTTCCCGGAAGTAAGCTGTTGTATGAATAGTGAGGAAAAGTTGTGAACGCCCCATCCATAATCCGGGTCCGTACCTAATTCTCCGCTGATGCGTATAATGTACGAAGAGAAGTGGGGGGATGTGAGATGGAGAGCTTTTTTAAAGAGCCGCTGGAGCTGCAGAAGCTGTTGGATCAACTGACGAAGGGGCAATTTCCTTTCTCCTCGGAGCAAGGGACGGCTTCCCTGTTCCCGGATTCGAATTGGATTCAAAATTACGTTCAAAGTCTGCTGAAAGAACGTATTCCCGAGGCGGTCCCGGCTCAATGGAATCCGCAACCGGAAGTATTCGAGACCCACCGCTCCGTCTTCGTAAGGTTCGAGCTGCCGGAGGAAATTGATCCGTATATGTTGAAAATTCGTGTATACCCCGCATCATTGCAAATGGAAGGCTGGGGAGAGCGTGAATATAAAGTCAAGCTGCCTGCTCTTGTCTCTGCAAACCGGAGCAAAGCTGTGATGAAGGACGGAATTGTCGAGATCCGTATGCCCAAAACCTCGCGCAAAGGCAACGGAAAAGAATTGTATCTCAATCTATATTGAGAGCTCAAGCCCGAACAACAACCGGACACTTAGGACCGGCGGTGACTGCTTACCCGGAGTAACTTGCAGTCCCTGCCGGCCTGCCTTCACTTCATCTCGGCCATGCACTATGTATCGCCGCAACATTTATGAAAAACAACTCGGACTTTCTCCACTAAATGAAGAAGCAAGCTGGTTTTACCCCCGCCTAAAAACCTCTTAACACAGCCATCGAAGGGCATCTCCTCTGAAAATAAACCATCATTTTCAACCGTCTGATGGCGCCCGTTTGAGGGTACCGGTGGCGCTTTTCCGACTTGGAGTTCTACCTTGAAAAAACCGTCTATTTTTCATTTTCTGCTGGAACCGTGCAAACGGAATGGCGCGTCTAACTGGATTTCTACAGCTAGTTTGCTCCTCTGAAAGCGAAATGGAAACTACCTTGAAAATCCGTCTATTTTACCTTCTGCAGGCATCGTTGCAAGCGGAGCGGCACGTCTACCTTGAAAATCCGTCTATTTTCACCGTCTGCTGGTGCCGTGCAAACGGAATGGCGCGTCTAACTGTATTTTGTACAGGTAGATTCAAGCGAATGGGCGAAAATGATCAAACTAACTGGATAAACTACAGTTAAAATGGGCAACTTTGGGCGAAACGGCTGTTTTGGCGCAAACTAGCTGTAGGTTTTCCAGTTAGTTTCCATATTTCTTCTGAATATAGAAATCTAACTGTATGAAATCCATTTAGTTTTCAAATTTCACACTATTGAAGCCATTCAACTCTATTCTACCTTGAAAATCCATCCATTTTCATCATCTGATGGTGTCGCGGTCAGCGGCATAGGGTCAAAATGGAAGAGTTTCCATTTACTTCAATCTCTTTCCGCCATTCACTTGAATTTACCTGTATAAATACAGTTAAATCGTCCCGAACCCATTAGAAAGCAATGGGTTTCTAACTTATATTTCGCCCGTCCAGCCAACGCTTTGAATCGATTTTCGCTCTGCGAAAGCTGAGTTATAAAGAGCAGAGCAATTCCCGAGATTGGATTGACATGACGAAATCAATCATGATACACTTCAAATCATCGTAATCATTACGATTAAATATGTGCTATAAATAAAGGAGGGTATTCAATGAATGAGCAGAAAATTCCGGTCACCGTGCTTAGCGGATATTTGGGTGCAGGGAAGACCACAATTTTAAACCATGTTCTAAACCATCGCCATGGGTTGCGTGTGGCCGTTATCGTCAACGATCTCAGTGAGGTGAATATAGATGCCGGGTTGGTGAAGGATGGAGGAGGCCTGTCCCGGACGGAAGAGAAGCTGGTGGAAATGTCCAACGGCTGCATCTGTTGTACGCTGCGGGAAGATTTACTGCGAGAAGTGGAGAAGCTGGCTATGGAAAACCGTTTCGACTACATCCTTATCGAATCAACCGGCGTTTCCGAACCGGTTCCTGTGGCCCAGACATTTACATATATTGACGAGGATCAGGGGGTAGACCTGTCCCGATTTTGCCGATTGGACTGCATGGTGACGGTCGTTGACGCGAATCGCTTCTGGCATGATTTTTCGTCCGGCGAAACTCTTCTGGAGCGCAGACAAGCTGTAAATGAAGACGATACGAGAGATGTTGTCGACCTATTGATCGATCAGATTGAATTTTGCGATGTATTGATCCTGAATAAATGTGATATGGTGGCGGAAGAGGACCTGGAAGAGCTGGAGCAAGTGCTGCGCAAGCTTCAGCCGCGTGCCCGACTCATTCGAACCGTTCAGGGGAAGGTCGATCCGGCGGAGATACTGAATACCGGCTTGTTTGATTTTGAGAAGGCCAGCCAGTCTGCCGGCTGGATTCGGGAACTGGAGAACGGCTTCCATACGCCGGAGACGGAAGAGTACGGTATTTCTTCGTTCGTATATGAACGAATCAGGCCGTTTCATCCGGGGAGATTGATGGAATGGATGGAGGATTGGCCCGTAGAGATCGTTCGAGCCAAGGGAATTATGTGGCTCGCTACCCGTAACGATTACGCACAAAGCATCAGCCAGGCCGGTCCTTCGATCCGATTCGGGCCGGCCGGATATTGGGTTGCGGCTTTAAGCGAAGAAGAAAGGCGTGAAATCTTGCAGGAAGAAGCCGAACTGGCCCGAGACTGGGACCCGGCATATGGGGACAGGGTCAATAAAGTGGTCTTCATCGGGATCGATATGGATAAGGATAAGCTGATCGCTTCCTTGGACCGTTGTCTACTGTCCGACGAAGAGATGAACGAGGATTGGAGCGATTTCCCGGATGAATTTCCTAACGTCGGAGAGATGGCAGCGGAAAGGCCCGGACGGTAATTAAGATATGTCATTCAGACAGAGACTGCATGAAAATCTCGTGTTGTAGTTGTTTTTTTACGCCTTTAATTGTAATATTTACACATATTTATTATATAATATAGCAATGCATGTCCTGCAGCGGTTACGGAAAGGCCATGCTCGAGCGTTTGTGTATCGCTGCAGTAGAGAATCCGCCGCTTTAACATTAAAGGAGGCTCCATGTTGCGTACTAATCCCGTTCAGTTGGCCTTAAATGGTTTAATCATCGTCCTGATCAGCTTTTTACTCGTGCTGGCGATGAATCCGGAAGTTTTGGCCGCGGCTGTTCCCGTATTCGGCTCTGTGGAACTCCAGTCCTTTAAAACAGTGCTAATCAGTTTGATTTTGGAAGTGCTTCCCTTTATTCTGATCGGGGTTCTCGTGTCCTCTTTTATGCAAACCTTCGTTTCGGATCGCATGATTCAGCGCTTCATTCCTCGCAATGCTATGATGGGCATTATGTCTGCTGTCCTGCTTGGCATTATATTTCCGGTATGCGAGTGCGGATTAATCCCCATTATTCGCAGGCTCGTCGCCAAAGGAATGCCGCTGTATGTCGGAGTTGTTTTTATATTGACAGGGCCGATTGTCAATCCGATTGTCTATGCCTCCACGTATAACGCTTTCCGCACCCGGCCGGACATTCTCTATTCCCGGATGGGACTCGCGATCCTGGTCGGTGCCTTTATTGGACTCTTCGTGCACCATTTTGTTAAGAAAAATCCGCTCAAAAACAGTCCGGCTACCCTCTGTGCGGATTCCGGCAGTGACCACAAGCACCGCCCTCATAATGGCAACAGCAAGCTATTTTCCATGCTGGAGCATTCGGCAAGCGAATTTTTTGAGATGGGCAAATATTTAATGTTCGGAACGATGGTAACCGCCGCTATTCAAACCTTTGTCCCGAGAGGTGAACTGCTGGCCATCGGCCAGGGAGAATACAGCTCTCACCTGTTTATGATGGGCTATGCATATATTTTGTCTCTCTGCTCCACATCCGACGCCTTTGTCGCCTCGTCCTTTGCCGGTACATTCTCGGCGGGCTCTTTGTTATCTTTTCTGGTGTTTGGCCCCATGCTTGATCTGAAAACAACGCTGATGTTCCTTTCCGTTTTCAGAACGCGGTTTGTGCTGCTGCTGATCGTTCTTATCACGTTTTCGGTCTTTATCGGGTCTAATATATTCAGCCAGCTTTTCTTGTAAACGGGATATAAAGTGCGCGGAAATTGATCATCTCTATTCAAAGTGAGGTTGCTAAGGATGGGAGAACGTTCCATGACCCTTCATTATTTGCTGCGGTCCGCTATTCTTGCAGGTTTCTCTTTCTATATCATTCACCTTGTCCGCTCGGGAGACATGATGTATTACATAGCCCCGAGAATGGAGCCTTATGTGAAATATGCCGCTTTCGGTTTGACTGCTCTCGCCATTCATCAGGCCTTTGCAGCGGTGCAATCTCTGTTCGGCACAGCGGAGTCCTGCGGTTGTGATCATGTTCCTCCCCGGTCCATGCTGATGAACGGCATGATTTACGGATTGTTTTTATTTCCTCTTCTTCTCGGTTTTCTTATGCCAAACATGGTAATGGGGAGCAGTGTGGCTTCTGTGAAAGGAATGAATTTCAGCGGCGCGAACAACGTTTCTTCCAGGCCGGCTGGTTCAGCAAATCCCGTAACGACGCCATCTCCGATGGGGATGACCGATGTTCCATCCGGTCTAGGGATGGAAGCGAATGCTGACCGTCCGGGGAATAACGATTCCTCTAACGGGAGCGAGCGGAAGGAACAAGCCGGGTCGCAGGCTGCGGTAGACGAAGAGAAGCTGCAGGAGCTGTTCCGGGCGGAGGAATTTTTCGACGACTTGGCTAAATTGGGGATGAAGCTGTACCTGCAGGAGAAGATTGATATTGAAGCGGAAGGCTTTATGGAGATCCTTTCCACGCTAGACCTTTTTATGGACAATTTTATTGGAAAACCTGTTGAAATCAGCGGCTTTGTATATCGGGAGAACGAAATGTCGCCTAACCAGTTCGCTGTGGCGCGGCTTGCAATTTCTTGCTGCGCGGCGGATGCTTCCCCTTACGGTGTCATGGTGGAAGCTTCTTCGGCCGGGAATTATGCGGAGGATACGTGGGTGAGGATAACCGGAACCATTGGTAAAACTCTGTACAATGATAATGAAATTGTCCAAATCGATGCTGAAAACATCGAAAAAATAGATGCACCGGAATCCCCTTATGTCTATCCCGACTATTACTACTTTGACGATCTTTAAAGGGATAAGCGGAGCGATTCCCGGTATTTGTTTTTAAACCAACTTCAAGATTCTTATGAGGATAAAAGGGACACCACACTTAATCGGTTCTGAAGGACCTTCCGGCAATCCCAACGAACTCCGATGGCCTCATTTCCAGGAAATGCAGGCGAAAGCAGGAGAATTCCATGAAATAAGCGTGTCTGTGTCCGTCTAAGAAAACGGCCTAGGTTGACGAAATAGAGTCTCTCATGTCCGTTACAGCTTATATAGATTTCTCATCATGACACTTTATGAAAATAATAAGTATTACTATTTACAAATCGAAGAACATAATGTAGTATATAAAACTATAAAATTTAATCGTAATAATTACGTATAGTTGAAAAGGAGGGAGAATATGCTGCTGGCTGCGATGGAGAAGGTCACCTTTGGTTACACGGACTCGCCATGCCTGCAAGATGCCAGTATGGAGCTTGATACCGGTGAATTCGTCGTTATTACCGGTCCTAACGGTGCTGCCAAAACAACGCTGCTCAAGCTGATGCTCCGTCTGCTGAAGCCGTGGAGCGGACGCGTCTGGCTGGCGGAGCGAGGGGTTGGCGGCCACAAGCTGTCTATCGGATATGTTCCGCAGAGGATCGCTTCCTTTAACAGCGGATTTCCCAGCAAAGTCTGGGAATTAGTCGGCTCCGGACGCTTCGCCAACACAATATGGCCGAGAAGATGGACGGCAGAAGATCGGCAGCAGACGGAAAATGCGCTGCGCCAAGTCGGCCTGTGGGAGCTTCGGGACCGGAAAATCGGCGAATTGTCCGGAGGACAGAAGCAGCGGATTTGCATTGCCCGCGCTCTCGCGCAGGAACCGGATTTGCTGTTCCTTGACGAGCCGGCCACGGGTCTGGACAGCCAAAGCAGGAAACAGCTCTATGAGCTGCTGGACCGTCAAGTCAAGGCCTTCGGAAGAACGGTCGTTATAGTTACGCATGATTTGGCCGAGGTAAACGGCTATACCAACCGCATCATCCAATTGCACAGAGAGGAGTACGGGAGATGGAAATGCTGCACTTCGATTTCATGCGGCGGGCATTTTACGCTGGCGGATTAATCGCTTTGCTGGCTTCCGTGCTGGGGGTTTATCTGATGCTTCGCAGACAAGCCTTAATGGCCGATACGCTGTCTCATGTTTCGTTAGCCGGCGTAGCCGCCGGCACGATCCTGCAAATCAATCCTACGCTGGCGGGATTTGCCGTAGCGGTTGCCGGAGCGGCGGCGGTAGAAATCATCCGGCGGTTCTATCCATCCTACAGCGAAATGTCCGTCGCCATTATTATGACCGGCGGGTTGTCGACCGCTGTCGTTCTGATGAGCTTGAATCAAGGTATAAATAAAAGCTTCTCCGCCTATTTATTCGGCTCCGTGGTCGCCGTCAATCAGCAGCAGCTTTGGCTTATGTTGATCGTCACCGTAGTGGGCGGGGTTTACCTATGGCTCTTGCGCCGCCCTCTGTATCAGATGACCTTCGATGAGGAGACGGCCAGGGCGAACGGCCTTCCCGTTCAATTGCTGTCGTTTTCGTTCAGCGTATTGACCGGAATGACGGTCGCGGCCGCGATGCCGATTGTCGGAGTGCTGCTGGTTTCGGCTTTAATCGTGCTGCCCGCCGCCCTCGCCATTCGGATTGCTGCGGGCTTTGCCTCGGCGGTTGTGCTGTCCATGCTTTTCGGGTTAACCGGGGTATATGCAGGGCTGACCTTGGCCTATCAGCTAAGCACGCCGCCCGGAGGGACCATTGCCTTGGTTCTGCTGGTGTTTTTGTTAATCGGATTAGGGGCGAAGCGCGGCTGGCATCAATTTATAAAGATCAGAAAACGTAAATCGGCCGGGCAAGATACAGCTTTGCAGGCAGGGGCGGCTTCTCGCTCCTCTCAATCCTAATAAACAACTTACAACTTACTGGCAACGTACAAGACGGGGTCTGCGTTGCGCAGAATTTTATGGAGGAAGATGATGAGTTCAAAATCTGCATTCAATAAAACGTTAGTCATTGCCGCTGCTCTCCTGTTGATTTTGGCAGGCTGCGGAGCGAAGAAGGATTTGAATAACGATGAGACTATTCCGGCCGTGGGAGACCTGCCGGAGAAGCTAAAGGTGGTTACGACGATCTATCCGATTTATGATTTTACCCGCAATGTTGCCGGGGAGCATGCGGAGGTCATCCCCTTGATCCCGCCGGGAGCCGAGCCGCATGGATGGGAGCCTACACCCCAGGATTTGAAAGTGATTCAAGCAGCGGATGTCTTTGTATATAACGGGGGCATGGTCGAATATTGGGTCGATCAAGTTCTGGACAGCATTAATCATCCTCAGCTGATTAAAGTGGAGGCTATCGCGGGTCTGGAGCTGATGCCATACTCCCACGATCATTTCCACGACCATTCTCACGGACACGATCACGGACATAACCATGACCAAGAAAAATCGGTTGAAGGGGATGCTCACGACCATGCTCACGACCATGCTCACGATCATGACCACGATCATGACCACGAGCATGCCCATGACGCCCATGCCGAAGAGCATGGCCATGACAAAGAAGCACATGGAGAAGCTCATGTCCATGATCACAGCGAGGACAATGACACACATAACGAGGAGCATGCCCAAGACGCTCACCATGAAGAAAATGGTCACGATCATGACCACGGACATGGCGAAGGAGAGCTGGATCCTCATGTTTGGACCGATCCGGTTCTGGCTCAAAAGCAGGTGATGAATATTATGGAGGGGTTGGCCCAGGCCGATCCGGACCATAAGCATGAATATCAGAAGAACGCTGAGGAATATATCGCCAAGCTTCAGGATTTGGACAAAGCCTTCCGTGAGATGGCCGCTAATGCGAAACGCAAGGAATTTGTCGTCCAGCATGCAGCCTTCGGTTATTTGGCGGAGCGCTACGGATTGATTCAGCTTCCCATAGCGGGACTTTCTCCCGAACAGGAGCCTTCTCCTTCACAAATGGCTGACATCGTGAAATTTGTCAAGGAAAACGAAGTGGGAACTTTATTTTTCGAAACTTTGGCGGATGCGAAAATTGCGGCTGTCCTAGCGCAGGAAACCGGGGCCAAAACAGCCGTGCTTAACCCGATCGAGGGGCTGACCGCGGACGAAGCCGGGCAAAACCTGGACTATATCGCGATCATGAAGGAGAACCTCAGCGCCCTTCAAGATGCCTTGAACGAATAGCACTCGCCTTAAGGTTTAGGAAAAGTCGCTCCGCGTATGAAATCAGAGACGAAGCCGAAGCTTGGCAGCCGCTTGACTAGCTTTCCTCATTCGTGCACTATAGACATATTACGTTGTTTAAGGGGTAGTCGAATGGCGGAAAATCAAACAGTTCAAACGATGCTGGATGCGATGTCCAAGAAGGGCTGGAGAATAACCGACCAGCGCAGAAGACTGGCCGAATTGTTTTCCACTACTGATGAGTACTTGTCGCCCAAAGATGTTTACGAGTATATGAGGCAAAAATATCCAAGCGTAAGCTTCGATACAATTTACCGAAATTTGCGACTCCTTAGTGAAATGGGGATCCTCGAGCAGTTTTATTTTTTGGACAGCGGCTTGAAGTTCAAGGCCAATTGCTCCACCCATCACCACCATCACTTAATCTGCGTCAATTGTGAGAAAACGGTCACCTTTGACTATTGTCCCATGTGGCATGTTTCCGGACTTCCGGAGCAGTTTGACATTCTGAATCACCGATTTGAAATTTACGGAATTTGCAACGAATGCAAGACGACGGCCAATTGAACACAAATGGATTGACAGCAGGGTCTCTCTGTAGCCGATGGGCAGCAGGGCGGCCCTTTTTCTATGAGTATAAATTATAGTCCCGGGGCTCCTCGCTAAGTACTTGTATAAACCTTTATCGAAGCAAAGCAAGAAGATCGACCGCATTTAGAGGAAGGTTTAGACACCGACTCCGTTGTGTGCGGACGGAATACGCTTGCTATAAGAGCTAAGCGTCACTTAGTGGGTTTATTCTATGCAATGCTTACTTCCAAAGAGAAGTTATCCGTTACGCCTATTCGGGCGAATGAAAGAGTAACAAAAGCGGATTTTTAACATATGTTGGTATATCTGCAGCCCAGGGTTATTCCCGTACCGAGTCTATCCTTGGGTCTCATCCGACATTTAAAATTAGGAGGAAACGGAATGAACGAGTTTAAAAATCAACTCCAGAACTTGGAGGCTACCGGGTTTCAGACGGGTCAGGTCACTTCGTGGGATACCCTGACCCAGAACCAGGATCCGGGCCGACTATGCATCGGATTTTGCTTTGTTCAGTGCTTTAACTGCTTCAATTGCTTCAATTGCTTTAACTGTTTCCGCTGCAGCAACTGCTTCCGCTGTCATAATTGCGCTCGCTGCTTTAATTGTGCACGCTGTCAAAGCTGTGCTCGCTGCCGTTAGTTTGGCCGGTTGGTCAAGTGCGTAAGCATCAAGACCGTCTGGAGGTTTGATCCGCGCGAGGCTATATGGCATCACAAGGAATCTTGCGCGGTCCGACGGCTTCTTTCTCTCCATCCCGGAAGTACATGAAGGGAAAGAGGCCCAAGACTATACATAATGGAGCCGCCCGATGCCGCCCTGTCCGGACCGGAAGGATGGCTTCTCTCTGCGGAACCGAAATAGCTTCAATAGAGCTGTGCAACAAGTCGACAAGAAAGTCATGTCGGACATCTTTCTCTACATAGGATTTAAAGTATGGCGATAGACGGAATGAGAATAGAATGTCGGTAGATATGAAAAGGCTCGATGAGGAGGATTGAAATGCCGGTTTTGAACCCTTCTATGCGTTTAAAGGTGAATCGGGACACCTTCTATCTTCCCGAATCGGACGGAGGCGTATATTTTCGCAACAACATGGTTTCGTTCCGTATGGAAGGCAGGGCAATTCGCCAGTGGATCGAAATGCTGATCCCCATGTTCAGCGGCGAATATACATTGGCGGAATTGACCGACGGGCTGCAGGACGCGCATCGGGATCAGGTCTATGAAATCGCCAGGGTGCTGCTTCAGAACGGTTTCATACGGGATCTCAGCGAAGACCGCCCGCATCAGCTGCCTGACGAGGTTCTGGATAAGTATGCTTCGCAGATTGAATTTTTGGACAGCCTGGGCGGTTCGGGGGGCTACCGTTTTCAAAGCTTCCGGCAATCCAATGTGTTGGCGGTCGGGTGCGGACCGCTCCTGGTTTCGCTGGCGGCGGCCCTGCTCGAATCCGGATTGCCCGGATTCCGCCTCTTGGTTACGGATTCGGTGCCGACCGACCGGCGCAGACTGGAGGAGCTGGTTGAGCATGCCCGCAAGTGGGATTCTTCGGTAGCGGTGGAGGAGGTGTCGCTTAAGCGGAAAGGGGCGCAGGGCTGGCGGGAGTTGGTAAGGACCTTCGATGCTGTCTTGTATGTATCGCAGAACGGAGGGGAAGGGGAGCTGCGGCTTCTCCATGCCGTGTGCAAAGAGGAGAAGAAGGTGCTGCTCCCCGCCATTATCCTTCAGCAGACGGGTATGGCCGGACCGCTCATTCATCCGGAAACGGACGGCTGCTGGGAATCGGCCATCCGCCGAATACACCGGCCCGCTCTGTGCAAGGAAGAGCCGCAGCATCATCTCTTCTCGATCCCGGCAGGGGCCATGCTTGCCAATGTGATCGTGTTCGAATGGCTGAAGACGGCGGCGGGAATATCCGAAGCGAAGCTGAACAAGCATCTGTTCCTGCTGGATCTGGAAACCCTGGAAGGAGACTATTATCCGTTCCTTCCCCACCCTCAGGTGACAGGGTATGCGGGCGCCGAATGGATACATGATGTGGAAGCCCGCCTGGAGCGAGGCGCGGCCAAGGATCGAGCAGGCTCGGGGACGAGCGGGCTCTTCGCTTATTTCACCCGGATAACATCGGATAAAGCCGGGATTTTACGTATTTGGGACGAGGGGGACTTGATCCAGCTGCCGCTCTCCCAATGCCGGGTGCAGGCGGCGGATCCTCAGTCGGAGGGACCGGCTGAGCTGCTTCCGGAGATCATTTGCTCCGGCCTTACTCATGAGGAGGCACGGCGGGAGGCGGGGTTGGCCGGACTGGAGGCCTATACGGCACGAATGGCCGCGCCCTTCCTGGAGACGCTTTATCTCCATCGCCGCGAGGGGATGAATATGGAGGCACCGGAGCTGGTTCTCGGGGTAGGGGCCGGCGAAACGCCGACGGCCGGGATCAGCCGGGGGCTGCAAGCTTGTTTGAGAGAGATGCTGCGAAGCCGGACGGCCAACGGACCAACTACAGTCTATCCTATACAGTGGAACGGGACCGAGGATGGCCGCAGCCGTTATTATTATCAGGCATTGACGACGATGCAGGGCGAGCCGGAAATCGCCTTGGGAGAAGGGCTGTCCGGCTTTCCCGTTGTATGGGTCGGCTCGGGCGGGCATTGGTACGGCGGAGTCGGCTTGAATCGGACGATGGCCCTGCGCCTGGCACTGCAGCAGGCATTAATGACCGTGCAAAATGACGGGAAACTTCCTTCGGGTCAAATTCTCGAAGCCGCTTCCGTACGGAAAGGAGACAGGATATTACAGTGGACGGAGTTTCCCGCAGTGGATTCGGAGGAGGAAGGGATGCTGCTTAATGCTTTGCGGACCTTGAAAGAGCATGAACGGCCGCTCCTGGTCTGCGATTTGGCGCTGGAGCCCTTCCTGAAAGAAGGCCCGACGGGGGTATTCGGAGTGCTTCTTCGAAAGGAGGAATCGCTGTGAGTGCGGTTGTTACGATAATCGGAAGCGGTCAATTGGCAGACTTCGTATCCGACGAGCTGAGCCCCCGGTACGAAACGATTCGTCGGACCGATGGGCAGACGGCCATTCTTGAAGAGACGGACATAGTGCTGCTGCTGCACGATACATGGCGACCCGCCCTTCATCGCGAAACCGGGAAGGCGCTCCAGAGGCTGGGCGTCCCCTGGCTGCGGGGCTTCGTCGCCTTCGGGGAAGGCGTCATCGGCCCGCTCGTTCGTCCGGGAAGGCCGGGCTGCTCCTTGTGCGCGGATACGCGGCGGCATATGGCCGGCCGTGACCGCCGGGAGATGTGGGAGCTGCAGCAGAAATGGGAGAAGGATGAGGGAAGGACCGGGATCGATGCGTGGTCCTCAAGAACGGGCCTGCGCCAAATGGCGCTTATATTGGCAGATGCCGTCCATAATGTTCTGCAGGGCGGACAAAGCCGATGGGAAGAAAGAATCTATCTGATCCATCTGAAAACTTTGAGAAGCTCCAGCCATTTCTTCCTCCCGGATCCGTTATGCCCGCTTTGTTCGCAGCCGCCGGATGATTCCGAAGAGGGGGCCCGGGTCTCTCTTCTGCCCAGGCCGAAGCCGCATCCGGACAGCTATCGCTGCCGTTCCCTGAATGAGCTGAAGGATAGGCTGCGCAACGACTACCTGGATCATCGCAGCGGTTTCCTGAATGGAACGATGCGGGATCTCGTATCTCCTTTTGCCGATGCAAGCGTGAATTTGCCTCTGTTCGCGGATAACGAGGGCTGCGCCGGCCGCACCCACTCTTATGAGATCAGTGAATTAACGGCGATTCTGGAGGGACTGGAACGTTATTGCGGGATGACTCCGCGCGGCAAGCGGACTGTGGTCCGCGGCAGCTTTCGCCAACTGGAGGGGCAGGCGCTGGATCCGGTTAAGGTTGGCCTATACTCGGAGGAACAGTACAAGCGGCCCGGTTTTCCCATGCGGCCGTTTGATCCGGATCAGCCGTTGGATTGGGTATGGGGTTACTCCTTTATGCAGGAGCGGCCGCTTCTGGTGCCGGAATCGCTAGCCTATTACAGCTCGGGCTGCGGGGAGCGCTTCGTGCATGAAACCTCCAACGGCTGCGCCTTGGGAGGAAGCTTGGAGGAAGCCGTTCTGTACGGTTTGCTGGAAGTGGTGGAACGGGACTCGTTTCTTATGACCTGGTATGCCCGATTGCCCCTACCGCGTCTGGACCCATACTCTGCGGGGGACCCGGAGCTGTCGCTGATGATCGATCGATTGCAGGCGGTCACCGATTATGACGTCTATTTGTATAACTCCACCATGGAGCACGGCATTCCCAGCGTATGGGCCATAGCCAAGAACCGGACCGGCAAGGGAGGAAATCTCGTCTGCGCGGCCGGAGCGCATCCCGATCCGGTGCGAGCGATGAAAGGCTCGATTCACGAGTTGGCCGGCATGCTGCTTACGCTTGGCGATAAGTTCGAGGAGAACCGGGAGCGATATATCCCCATGCTGCAGGACCCGTTTCTGGTCAGGGACATGGAGGATCATTCGATGCTGTACAGCCTGCCGGAGGCGGAGCCGCGGCTTCATTTTCTGCTGGATAACAGGGAGACGCCGCGAACGGTGAAGGAGGAGTTCAAGCCTGTGCCTAGACATGCCGATCTGACGCAAGACCTGCGGGAGATCCTCGACAACTTCCGGCGCTTGAAGCTGGAGGTCATTGTCGTGGATCAGACCGCGCCGGAATTGGCGCGCAACGGGCTCTCTTGTGTGAAGGTTCTAGTTCCGGGCATGCTGCCGATGACGTTCGGCCATTCTCTTGCACGTCTGACGGGGCTGGACAGATTGTGGCGGGTTCCGGTTCAGCTTGGACATGCGGAGCAGCCTCTCACCCCGGAGCAGTTGAACCCTTATCCCCACCCCTTTCCTTAAGCGATGAATAGTTCGTTTTCGTGCTTTACAAGCCGGACATAATAGAGCAGGTCTCTTTTTAAATGGTACGAACGATTTAGAGAGATGTATAAAATCCTATATCACTACGGGAACGGACAGGGGGGATAGAATGAATCTGGATGAATTTGTTCATCAACTGCAGAAGGATACAGACAAGGTCCGGCCTCCGGACTGGGAGGTGGATTGGGCCGACGCCCCGCTGCCGTATAAGCTGTATCGCGGCTTGCCCGCTTATCCGCTGTCTGCGGCTATCCCGTTAAATTTGGAAAAGCGGGCAGAGCCGGCCCTTCCCGACCTGTGTAAGCTGGGTCATTTTCTCTGGTATGTCTTCGGGTTGACGCAATTCAGCGAATCTCTGCTAGGGTCTCGTTCCGGGGAACAAGGAGCGGATGCCATCTGGCTGCGCAGGAGGTTTGCCCCATCCGGAGGGGCTCTGTATCCAAATGAATTATACCTGTATCTGAAAACCGCAGGGCTGCCGATCGGGGTTTATCATTATGATGCGGCCCATCATCGTCTGGTGCTGCTGCGTGAAGGCCTTATGGACTGCTATCTGGCCAGGGCGCTCGGCCATCGCAGCGATCTGTCGGCTTGCTTTGGCGCCGTTTTTCTGTCCGTCCATTTTTGGAAAAATGTATACAAATACAGCTGCTTTGCTTACCGTCTGCACGGGCTCGACACCGGGGTGGTGATCGGGCAGCTTCTGGAGACGGCCGAACGGTTCGGTTTCGTTCCGGGAGTCTACCTCCAGTTTCTGGATCGGGCGATCCATCATCTGCTCGGCCTTAAGGGAGAGGAAGAGAGTGTTTACGCGGTCATTCCACTGTCCTCATCTCCCTCCCGTACCTGGTTTTCCGTCCGGCGGAAGCATGAAAACATAGACTCCGCCGCTGAATTATGCCGGGAGCTGCCCGCCATCCAGCCGAAACATTATGGCCGGTCGCGAACGATCAAGGAATGCCGGAAGCTGGTGAAGATGAACGAGGCTTCGTGGCAGGACACGGCAGCGGCCTTTCGAATGTTCAAGAGAGGGATGGAACGGCGCGAGGCTGCGGTTCATCAGGCTTCGGCCCCGACCCCGGCACCTAAGGCCAAAGGTAATATCGGCGGCGTGATGGCAGAGGAACGGGTAGAACTGCCGGTGGTGGAGAGGCTGTCCTACGATTTGGCGGCGGCCTGCCGCCGCCGTTCTTCGCCGGATCTTGATTTCGTCATGCGTCCCGTGAGTCTGCGGCAATTGGCCGCTCTGCTCCAGGAAGCGGCCGCTTCTCTAGTGTACGCCCACGACCTGAACGGTTCGCCGGAATCCGTCCTCTCGCGGATTTCCATTTACGGATGTTTGAAGGGCGTTGAGGGGGTGGCGGACGGCGCTTATCAATATGATCCGGCCGCACATGCTCTCACGCTTCTGCGTCCCGGGGATCACCGGCTTTGGCTGCAGCAGGGGATGACCTGGCATAACGTCAATCTGTCCCAGGTGCCTCTTTGCCTGCATGTCGTCGGAGACAAAGACCATCTTATGAATACGTTCGGATATAGAGGATACCGGATTCAGCAGATGGAGGCGGGCATGCTCGTGCAGCGGCTGCTGCTGGCAGCTTCCGCACTCGGCTTGGGAGGACACCCGCTTCTCGGTTATGACGTGAACCTGGTGGACGAAATCTATTTCCTGGCCCGGCAGAGGAAGACCAGCCTGATCCAGGTGCCGATCGGGGCTTATCGCCCCCGCCTGAGATTGACGGGAGGGCTGCATGGCTGAATGCCGGGCGGCCAGTCCAGCCTCTAGTACAGGAAAGATTCGGTTCGACCTCAAATAGCCGGCTGCCCGATAGGATGATTTCGCGGCTCCAATCGAGCAATTCCATAAAGAGCAACCTGGTGTCGCTGTCTTTATTTCATAGCCAATAGCGCTATCCGACTTGTGTCGCGATTATAGGGCTCTGAACATGGGGTATTTCCAGGTGTCTTCGGATAGGAATTATTTTGAAGTCGTTTCAGAGTTATTTCTCAAATAATTCTCCAGTAGGCGTGGAGAGTATTTTTTCCGTCCGGGCTGGTCCCGCACTTGCCTCCACAGATGGGCAGCCACCTTCATTCGGTCTTTGCGGATCGCTTTCGAATTCGGATCTTGATTAAAGTCTTTAACAAATTGGTTCCACTGGTAGGTGCTTTCCTCCGGGCCGCCCGCTTGTTTCTTTCCTTCATAGATATCGATCAAATCGGCGACAGTCATGTCCAGATCCCCGCGGCGCTCTGCTTCCCTTAATGCCGCCGCCATTTCCTTGGTAAACGAGAAACGGGGCTGTTTATAGTAGCGGGCAAAGAATTCCCGGGCCTTCTGATTAAATTTGAAGCCATCCGGTATGAGCCGGGTATCCAACGATATTTCTACGGGCTCTTTCTTCATTCGAATGGAACTATTGGCCTTCCGCTGGTCGGTGGTAACTTCTCCGCCCAACCATTTCTTGATTCGGAATAGCAATTCGGCTTTGGTCCCTGTTGCGGGGATGTTATGCAGGCGGCAGATATTCTCCAGTTCCTCTTTATACCAATAATGTCTATCGAATTCCTCTACCGTAAGCTCAGTGGAAAATTCCGGACGTGATGGATTCATATTTGCTCCTCCCCTTTTAACCGTGATCGTTTATTGCTTGCCCCTTAGTCACATTAATCAAAATTGTACCATAGTTGTTCGTTGGCGAACATACTTTCTGTGCGGTGCTTTGTTGAACGCGGTGAGGGGATGCCTCCGCTTTTTGTAAGGAAAACATTTACATGATACCAAAGCAAATGTATTATGATCTTAATACTTATTTCCGAAAGGAACGACAACTTCGCTTGAGCCAGATCGAGGAGGAGAAATATGAAGAAGTTGATGCTATCCATGGCAATGCTTGTTCTAGCCGCCGCTTGTTCGAACCCGGTACAGGGAGCCCGCAGCGACATGCCGGTTCCCGCGAACACTCCGGAAGCCGATAATAACAAGATCACGGTAGATACTCCGATGACGGTTTCAGAGACTCCGATTCCCGAGAGCCGCAAAATATTAAAGATTAAGCTGGTAGACGGCAAGTATTATGAAGACCGGAATCCCGGGCCTTACCAGGGGGCCAATTATGAAGGAGATTTCGTATTTGAAATCAGCGATGAGGCGGGCGAAGTGCTCGGTACGACCGGTATCAACGATTTTTACAACGGGCAAACCTTGACGTTCGTCGATCCCTTCGAGCTCGTTATGGAGGATTACAATGGCGACGGCCTGCCGGATTTTACACTGGGCCAGAATATGAACAGCAACGGCAAGCTGTACAAGCTGTTTTCCGTTGGAGACGATGACCGGATTCGTGAACTTCCGGTTGAAGGTCAGTCGGAGCTATACATAAGCGGCGGGGAGGGAAGCCGTTACTCCGTAAGATTGGAGCGGACGGGGCCGGGAGAAGTGTCGTACCAGGCCTATGATCAGCTTATGGGCGAAACAGCCTCCAAAACTTTGAAGTGGGAGAACGGGGCTTTTGCAGAAGTAACCAGGGAGACGGAAGTGATTCTGGATCCTCTGCCCGAGACCGTCTCGGAGCTTGCGCTGCAGCTGTCGGGCAAGATCAAAGGGGTAAGCCTGCCTTACTTCTTCTACCAGGTCGAGGACGGACATCATTTTCTGGCGGAAGGGAAAATCGAAGTCCGGGATAACGGTGAATTCTCGGCAGCCATACCTCTCAAGCGGCCGACGAACGGTTTCGGCTCGGTCGTGTTCTACGCAGACTTGAACGCGAATGGGCGTTACGATCTTGAAGAGGATACGGAATGGAAGCTGGGATCGGCCTTCTTCGCATTCGAAGAGTCCCTGGTCGTTCCTCTTTCGGACCTTGGAACGGAATGAACGGATAGAATCAACCTTCAGAATCAACCATTCGGTTGATTCTTTTTTTATTCCTTCGCGGTACGATAGGTTCCGGAAGGAGTGATAGTGCAGATGAAGCCGATTATTGAAGTGAAGCTGCTGGAGAAGAGCTTTAAAAATCGCAAAGCGCTGCAGAATATATCGTTCGAGGTTTATCCGGGGGAAATTTTATGCTTCCTCGGCCCCAACGGGGCAGGGAAGAGCACGACCATTAATATCTTGTCGACGGCACTCCGTTACGACCGCGGAGAGATCCTCTTTCAGGGGGAGAAGGTGGGGGCGAATGCCGCCCGCTTCAAGCGGCAATTGGGAATCGTCCCGCAGGACTTGGCCATTTACGAGGAAATTACGGCCGAGCAGAATGTCAAATTTTTCGCTTCCTTGTACGGATTGCGGGGGCAGGAGCTGCAGCGGAGGGCGGATGAAGCGCTGGCCTTCGTCGGCCTCTCGGAGAGAAAGCGGGACAAGCCGAGAACCTTCTCCGGAGGGATGAAGCGAAGGCTCAATATCGCCTGCGCTATTGCTCACAAGCCGCAGGTCATCATTATGGATGAGCCTACGGTCGGCATCGATCCGCAGTCCCGCAATCATATCTTGGAATCGATCGTCCGGCTAAAGGAGCAGGGGGCCAGTATTATTTATACGACCCATTACATGGAAGAAGTCGAGGAGATCTCCACCCGCATCGTCATCATCGATCACGGGCGCATCATAGCGGACGGGACGAAGGAGTCGTTGAAGGAATGCCTGGAGGAGGAGAAGCTTTACGAAATTGACGTGGAGAATACGATCGGCCTGAACGAAGACGAGCTGTACCGGATTGACGGGGTGAAGCGGGTGCAGGTCGGCGAGAATCATATTCGCGTGACGACGCTAAAGGGAATTGAAAATTTGGACAGAATCATCCACACTCTCATCCATGCAGGTATGAGAATTCAAAATATGGCTACTTCATCGGCCAGTTTGGAGATGGTGTTTCTCAAGCTGACCGGAAGAACGCTGCGGAATTAGGGGGGCTTGCAATGAGGCTACGAGGCTTCTATGCCATCTTCAGACGGGATTTGCTCAACCTGCTGCTCAGTCCGATTCTGGTTTCCGTGAATACGATATTTCCTCTGCTGCTGGTGCTGGTGCTTGGCTATATAGGAAGCGGAATCTATGCCGGCGGAGAAGTATCCTCTTATGACTATTACGGAATTACCATAATGATTTTCATGGTGCTTAACGTTTCGATAACCGCTGCAAACAGCTTTATGGAAAGAAGCATCAGGCCGAGCAATTTGCGGATTCTGTATGCTCCCTTGCCCGGGTCTTATATCTACCTGTCCAAAATAGCCGCCACTTTCGTATTCACTACCGCCTGCCTCTGTTTAATCGCCGGGGTGTTAGCCGTCTGCGGCATCGGGATCGGGGGAGCCAATATGGGATACGTTCTGCTTCTGCTGATCGGGTTCAATTTGTTTTCCTGTTCGCTTGGTATCCTGTTTTGCTGTATTTTCAAAAGCGAGGAATTGGCGAACAAACTGCTCAGTATCATCAACAATGTATCCGCTCTGGCCGGGGGCTTGTTCTTTCCATGGGACGGATTGGGCAAGGTCGCCGAGACGATCTCCGGCCTGTCTCCGGTCAAGTGGGTGGCGGAAGGCGTCTTCCGAATCATCTATGATTACGACCTCGGGATACTGCTTCCGACGTTGGCGATCTGTCTGGCTGGCTCGCTCGTCTTGGCATGGGGCTGCAAACTTTCCTTTAGAGCGGAGGATTATGTATGAACGGAATGGCACAAGTATTTAAAAATAACGTTTATCGCATGATGAACCGCAAAGCTTATCTGCTGCTCACGTTAAGCATAACGATAGCGGTTATGGCGCTGGCCATTTATTTGACATCGGCATTGGAAATGAAGGGTAGAATCGCGGTGGTAGGCGAACCGGATTCCCTGCCGGCGAACGTCCGCCAAGCTTACAAGGTGGAGCCGCTGGATGCCGCTCCACCGAAGTCGCAGCTAGTCCGCAATAAGTATGACGCTGTTTTGACCGACCAAGGGAACGGAAGCTATTCCATCGAGGCGATCAAGGGCGAACCAATTACCGCGAAGCTGGAGCAGGCGCTGGCACATCCCGACCGGTTGGTGACCGCGGATGGCAAGAGGGGGGTAGGCACCAATATACTGGGATTTCTAGTTATGGTTATTTTGCTGGAAGGCTTTCTATTCATGACCTTCTTTCCGGAGGACAAGGCGAACGGGACGTTCCGCCGAATGCTTACTTCCCCAGTTCGAGCAGGCAGCTACCTGTTTGCGCAGTGCCTTTTTTGTTGGATCATCGTCTACGTTCCTACCTTCGGCTTGATGGCCGCCGCCTCCCAGCTGCTCCATATCGATATCGGGCTTGGACTGCTTCAATATGCCTGGCTGCTTGGCCTGCTGGCACTGGTTGCTACCGCCTTCGCCCTTTTCATGTCGTCGTGGATCGAGAACAGCGATCAGATGATGACGCTCGCAGGAAGCCTCATTTTGTTGACTTCGCTGCTTTCAGGCAGCTTCTACAGCTTCACGCCCGAAGGCGGGATGAAATGGCTTGTAGCCGTTCTGCCGCAAAAGCAGTTCCTGACCGTCGTGCAGGCTCTCGAGCGAGAGGCGGCTATGGAAGATTGGGCTTGGTCTGTCGGCTATCTGCTTCTGCTGTCCGGATTGTTCTTCCTCGCGGGCTGGGGGCTCTGCCGGAAGAGACTGGCGGAAGGAAGGTATTGAACCGTGGTATCCTGTCCGAATATCTGCCCGCTAATAAAAGCAAGGCAGGGTTTTTCATCCGCCAGCCGGATGGATACCTCCCGCATTCACGGGAGGCTTGGCTTCGGAGGGCTGGAAATCACGGATTTGGACGGTTCTTCTGACTCGGAAGCATATTGATGTTAGTGGGGAGGTCTGGCATGATAAGAGGGGGACGCGGCTCGCTGCAACCCGAACATTCACAGGATTCGGAAGGGATAAGGATGGACGGCATAAGGCTGATACCTGCTAAATTAAAAGCGCCCCCTCCGCGCAAAAATTACATTCGTCGGGAAGCTCTGTTCCGGAAGCTGGAGCAGTTGGAGGAAGGGAAAGTAGCCGTCGTGCAGGGTGCTGCCGGAAGCGGTAAAACCACTCTGGTCGCTTCATTCATGAAGGAGCATCCGGAGCAGGAGTTTCGCTGGATCAACCTGGATGCGGACAATAACGAACTGTTCTCGTTCTGGCATTATTTGCTGGAAGCGATCAAGACTGATTTGGGCGGGCAGATGGAAGATCTGTACGCCGTTTTTGAGGCGCTGCCCCAGAAGCAGGAGATCGAGAAGCTGCTCATTTTCCTTGTTAATCAATTGGGGTCCGTGCAAGGATTGACGCTTGTTCTGGATGATTTTCACACGTTGGACGATCCGTCCTTGCTGCAAACCTTTGAGCTGTTTATGAAATACAGCCCGGACCAGATCCGCTTTATTCTCTTAACCCGCGAAGCCCCGAAATTGTATCTGGGCGAGTGGATGGTCTCCGGACGCTATGTGGAAATCAACGAACAAGATTTGAAATTTTCTGCCGAAGAAGCGGTGCTTTTCCTTCAGCATACGTTGGAATCGGGTGTGGATGAGGAGTCGGCCGCACGGCTCAACCAATGGACGGAGGGCTGGGTGGGCGGATTGCAGCTTATAGCGCTGGCCAGGTCTCATCGGAAGGAGCTGCCGTTCGGCCAGAACCGGGGACTTAACAAATATATGATCAATTATTTGTCCAACGAAATATTATCTTCCGTAAGTCCCGAGGAGAAGCAATTTCTGATTCGCACCTCCATTTTAAGCTATTTTAACGAAGCGATCTGTAACCGTCTGTTGGGGATAGGTCACGCCAATTCTATCATTCACAGGATGGCCGACAGAAACATGTTCCTGGTGACGATAGACGAAGACGAAGGGCTTTATCGCTATCACCACTTGTTCGGGGAATTTTTGCGGTGGAAATTTTCGGAATGGGATGAGGAGACGAAACGCAGTTGGCATATGAAGGCCGCTATCGTTTATGAACAGTCTGGCGATCTGGAGGAAGGCGTCAAGCATTATTTTCAGGCGGGCGAATACCGGGAAGCGCTCGGACTGATCGGCAGGATGCGCCAGACGGTTAAGGGCTGGGGTTATTTGCGCCAAATTCCTCTGGAATACCTTATCGAAAGCCGGGATCTATTGTTCCAGAGGCTGTTCTACCACTTCTGCAATTTGGAAATGGAGAAGTGCAGACAAATTTTGGATCGCCTGCAAGACAAGCCGAAAGACGATGTTTTCTGGAATGCTTTCCAATTTACGCGTTTTTTCATAGATGAGAGTCTGGAAGGTCTGGAAATGTATCCGAATTCGATAGACGAGATCGAGCGGATGGGTTTAAGCGAGGCGACCAAGGCCATCATCTATTTGTCCAGTTCCCTGCTGCTCGGCCTGCGGGATCAATATGCGAAAGCGCTTGAATGTATAGATAAGGCGATTCAACTGGAGAACCGGTTCAATAATCCTTACATTCGTTACTTTGCATGGACCAGCAAAAGCCAGCTTCTGGAGTCTCTCGGCGAATTGAAAGAGTGCGAGCGGATCTATGAATCGTTGACCCGCTTGATGGAAGACCACCTCTATCTGACCCCTCTGGCCGCCAATTGCTTGATTGGAGAGGGCGGCATTTATATCAAAAGGATGCAGCTGGATAAAGCGGATCAATTATTCGAACGGGCGAAGGATATGCTGCCTAAAGAATACATCTCCATGGAGGTCAGCTATATTCACAATCGAATTGAGATGTGTCTCCTTCGCGACGACAAGCCGGAAGCGGCCGATTGGATGAAGCAACTGGCTGCGTTTCGAATTTATTATCAGCACCCGCTCTACTATTCTTCGATATTGAAGTTCCAATGGCTGATCGGTGAAACGGACCCCGAGCTGCTCCATTCGTTTACCCAATGGATAGAACAGGGTGAAGATTATCGTCCTCGCCGATATGAAGATCTGCTGCTGTATGCGCGGATTTTATTCTCGCGGGGCGATAAGGAGAAAGCTTTGGCTCAACTGGATGATATTTTGAA
Source organism: Paenibacillus residui (assembly GCF_042677205.1). NCBI lineage: Bacteria > Bacillati > Bacillota > Bacilli > Caryophanales > Paenibacillaceae > Paenibacillus > Paenibacillus residui. The sequence continues at coordinate 186,706 of NZ_JBHTIU010000027.1, read as the reverse complement.
GGATGCCCGCAAGCACAAGATCAAACTGATTCTGGTCGAAGCCATTTTGCTGAAGCTGGCTATTCTCGATATGGACGGGACGGGAAGCAAGAGGGAGCGGTTGAATCTGATCCGCGAGGCAGTCCATTACAGCTATGCCAATGAGATGGTTTCCCCGTTTGTATTGGAGGGGGAGGCCATCCGGCGGGCATTAATCGAACTTGTGAAAGAACAGGAGGACGACCTGCTCGCCAGGGAGAGACAGTTTGTCCATAGAGTGCTTTCCCTGTGGGACCGGAACAAACCGGAAAGTCTGTTAAGCGAACGGGAGCTGGAGGTGCTGACGGTGCTTTCCTCCGGTTTGTCCAACAAAGAAATAGCGGAGAGGCTGTGCATCTCCATTGCCACGGTTAAAACGCACATGATCAAAATCTATGCCAAGCTGGAGGTCTCCAACCGGACGGAAGCCGTAGAGAAAGGGCGCCAATTGGGCTTGCTGTGAGAAAAGCCGTTCCCCATCAAGGAACGGCTTATTTTCAAAATATAAGAAAGTATAAGTTTCACCTTATACCTGATCTCATATTTCATCGGTAAACGCGCCCGTCCTAAGGACGGCGATAGCCGTTTATCCTTGTGCCGCTCCGGCAGTCCGGGTATGGTTCCATAGAATCAATAAATCGCCATACTTCCTACTAAAGAAAGGATCACTTTCTTCCGATGAATATAGTATATTAGTACTAGGTGCCTTGAATCGCCAGAATGAGCGGGAAATCGGTCGCGAAGCCGAGAGCTTGAAGGCGGTTTAAGATGAATTGGAACAATGTCAGGAGTATTAAGACTATGATCATATGGAGTATTTTGGACATCGAACCGACGGAAGATGTTGCGTCCATCAGGAAAGCCTATGCCAGAAAATCGAAGATTCATCATCCCGAAGACGATCCGGAAGGGTTTCAACGCTTAAGGGAGGCTTATGAGCAGGCGCTTAAGGAAGTCCGGGCAAGCTGGCCCGGTTCAGCGTCCAACGGGAATCGTTCTGTCCGCAGGCAACCCGTCAAGAAGGACACCGCTTGTGATTTCGATGCGTTCTTCGATTTCCGGGAGGAAGCTCGCCGGGCATTAATGCTGCAAGATCTGGAGCAGGCCGAACCGTATTTGGCGGTGGCGTTTCAACTGTATGAGGAAGATCCCGATCTGCTTAGACTCATCGGCCTCTATTATGTGATACAGGGAGATTGGGAGAATGCCCTTCCTGCTTTCGACCGGCTTCTCCGGGTGAGACCGGGGGATATCGACGGCTTGCTGCACCGGGCGGATTTATATTTGAAGCTGGGAAATCCGGAGAAGGCAAGGACCGACTACGGGCATATTCTGGCGGATCATCCGGATCACCTTCAGGCATTAAGCGGTCAGGCGCGAAGCTACTGCCTCGAGGAACGGATGGAAGACGCGCGATCGATATATGTGAGGATTGTAGAGCGGTATCCGCATGATATAGATGCCCGTGTCAGGCTGCTGGATGTTAGCCGCCGGCTAGGGGAGCGCGAGATGCAAACGGAGGTATACCGGCCTCAATTGCCGGAGCGGAATCGGGGATGGTTTAGGAGGCAGTGGTCTCGACCGTCTTCAGCGGTTTGCGACACGCCTGCCGGATCAGACGAAACGGCATGGAAGCGTATGGATGCGCCCTTCGAGAATGTGACGGAAACATGGTGTCTGGCTCTGGGTGCTATATTATTCGAAAGGAAGGGGCTCAAGCCGGACGAGTTCTATTCAGAGGAATTCAAGGAGGAAACCCGCTCGCAATGCAAGCATTCCTTGGAGTGTGATTGGGCTATTCATAGCAGAGAGCAGCTTCTGCAGCGGCTCGATCAACTGATGGTGGCCGGGGATAACCGGTCGTTCACGGAACTTCGTTCCTTTCTTTCCACGCTGCCGGAATCGGATCCATCCGCTTATAACGATTCGCTTGGGAACACTCATGAATCCTATGTCCAGTATCAAATCGTCCAGACTTACGATCATAAGCTGCCGGGTGCCGGAATAGCAGCCTGGGATTGGGGAAGGTACGTCTTCTTGTGCAGGGAAGGTGCGCTTGCCGGATATTTGACAGAGGCGGAAGCTCGAAGCCTGATGAGAAGGGTGGCGCACATGGCTCAGCATTCGTACTCCGACTGGCTTGAATACGGCATCGGCTTCCTGGTCGGCGAACAGTTCAGCGTCAAGAAGCTGTCTGGCCGTCATGCGGACGAACGGTTGGACACCGCCGAAGCCCTGCTCTGGAATGAAAGCAGTCTCTGGCGGCGATTGGACTGGGACACGAGACTGGACTAAAGGAACCCAAGCCAGCATTTGAAGACGTTCATGTAGTAGAAACATAGAAACGGGAACGGTGGAAAAAAGAGGGAATGTTGACAGTCGGTTCCTCATATGATAAGGTGATGGCAACGAGGCATTTCGCTCCTGGAGCGGGGTGCCTTCGTCTATATTCATAGATTGTTTTACATTTAATGGATTGTCGTCAGCTTTCGGAGGTGGTGATGCCATGTTTCTCTCTTTCACCCTCTCTAGCAGAGGGCATTAGCTGATAGCAGGTTGGACATAATGACTGGAAAAGATGTGAAATAACTTGAAGTGGATGATTAACAGTCGGTGGGAAGGCTATCGGCTTGCGGATTTGCGCAAGGATTTCATATCGGGAATGACGGTTGGCGTCATTGCAATTCCTCTCGGAATGGCTTTCGCCATAGCTTCCGGAGTCAAGCCGGAATACGGATTGTACACGACGATTGTGGCCGGTATAATCATCGCGCTTCTCGGTGGGTCGAAGTATCAGGTAGGGGGTCCGACGGGAGCCTTTATCCCGATTTTGCTGGCCATTGTGCTGCAATACGGATACGAGAATCTGTTGATCGCCGGATGGATGGCGGGAATCATTCTGGTGCTGCTCGGGCTGCTCAAGCTCGGGACCGTGATTCAGTATATTCCGCGGCCTGTCACTATCGGCTTTACTTCCGGAATTGCGGTCATTATCTTCACGGGGCAGATCGCCGGCTTTCTTGGATTGACCGGCCTGGAGCAGCGGCAAAGCTTCGTCGGGACAGTGCTCGAGCTGGCTCGCAGCCTCCATACCGTGCAATGGGGCAGTGTTGCTACAGCCGCCGTCAGTCTGGGCTTGCTTCTGGCTATTGGGAAATGGCTTCCGAAGCTTCCCGCATCTCTGGTTGCTCTGATCGGATCTGCTCTGTTCGCAGCTTTCTTCTTTGGCGACGGCATTGCTACCATCGGGTCGGAATTCGGAGCCATACCGGGCACATTGCCCAAGTTCCAGATGCCGGAGTTGACACTGGAGAAAATAATCATGCTGCTCGGCCCTGCCTTCACGATTGCTCTATTAGGCGCGATAGAATCACTGCTGTCGGCGGTAGTCGCGGACGGAATGAGCGGCACAAGGCACAACAGCAACCGCGAGCTGCTCGGCCAAGGGGTGGCTAACATCGTTACACCGATGTTCGGCGGGATTCCGGCCACCGGAGCGATAGCCCGTACCGCCGCCAACATTAAGAGCGGGGCGGTCAGCCCGTTGTCGGCCGTTATTCATGGATTGACCGTTCTCGCGGTTTTATTGCTGTTTGCTCCTTATGCTTCGCAAATTCCATTGGCCGGTATGGCGCCCATTCTGATGGTTGTCGCATGGAACATGTCCTCGCGCCGTCATTTTATCCAATTGATGAAAATGAGGAACGGTGACTCGGTTGTAGCCCTGGTTACTTTTACCCTTACCGTCTTCATTAATTTAACCGCCGCTGTCGGGATCGGTCTTGTGCTGGCCGCTCTCCTGTTCATTAAACGGATGAGTGAAATGCTGACCGTTAACAAAGTTTTTCCTTTGCGGGCAACGGATGACGGAGAGGGAAGCGGATCGCCTGCCGCAGGCGATTGTCCTCTGGTGCGGATCTATTCTGTGGAAGGGCCCCTGTTTTTCGGGGCGGCACAGTATCTCTTAAATACGCTTATGGACACGGTCCAATCTACCCCGAAGGCACTTATTCTGGAACTCGGCAGAATGCCTTTTATCGATGCTACCGGAGAAGCCAATTTGCATATGCTTGTCCGTCATTTTCAGGAGAAGGATTGTTTGGTGCTTGTGGCGGGCATCCAGTCTCAGCCCCGCGAAATGCTGGTCCGATCAGGATTATACTCGCGAATCGGGAGATCCAACTTTTTTGCCCGGTGGGAGGAAGCTGTCGACCATGTACTGGCGCGGCAGGATATGAGCCCATGTGTTCAGTGTTCTTCTTGTGTATGGAGATCTGGCGTTGGAAGAGAGGGGGCCTCCGTCTTCCTCGCGAGCGATCCTTCATGCGCAGAGGAATCGACCCCTTTGGGCCAAACGGCCGACCATGGGTGATGAGGCGGCGCAAAGCCGGCGATATGGTCAATCGTCTGCCGGACCGCCGATGGGGACGTAGTTGTTATGGAGTTTATGGCAAGTTGTTATGTTGGTGACCGTTTAAGAGAATATGCCCTAGAATCAGGAATATTTAATTAAAGGAGCTAATGAACATGAGTCAACCATTGCAAGCGTCTGTTCGAACTAAAATGTCCCGTTCCGGGATGAAAGAATTGCGCAAGGCCGGCCGGCTGCCGGGCATTGTATTCGGCAAGCATACGGACAATCGGATGATCCATGTCTCTTCGAGGGAATTTCAACGCTGGGCGAAGAGCGGAGCATCGCAAATTATTCAACTGAACATTGATGGAGGGGAGACGGTTCCCGTTCTGCTCGAAGGAGTGCAGCGTCATCCGGTTTCGGGTGATTGGCTCCATGTCGACTTTCTGCAGGTGAAGATGGATGAAGCGGTCAGGAGCCGGATTCCGATTGAGTTTAAAGGAACGCCTAAAGGAACGAAGACAGGCGGAATCATGCAAACCCAAGGAACGAGCATTGAGGTTGAAGGGCTGCCGGGCAATCTGCCGACCGCCATCACCGCCGATATTGAACATCTGGATGTGGGAGAGACCTTCCACGTTTCCGATTTGAAGCTTCCGGAGAACGTGACCGTGCTGTCCCCGGAAGATGAGCTTCTGGTTTCCATTGTAGCTCCGAGATTGGATAAATCGGCGACGGATGAAGAAGTAGAGGCTGCGAACTGATCTATTATATCTTATGATCACGAGGCATTTCCTTATCCGGGAGATGCCTCGTTTCTTTATGAAGAGATCATTCTGCCGGGATGATTAGAAGTCGGGGCTTCTCCGTCTTGGGGCGTTACCCTCCATGTGTCTCTTTGTCGTTTGATATAGGTCAACTTTGCCGGATTGGCTATTACATCTATTGCCTGAATACAATTTCGTTGAATCTGGAAGGTGAAAACATATAGTATATTCGTTCCCTTTGATAATACGAGTCCCCATTGATTGTTGATATGTCTATAATGGGTTTCCATGCCCTTAGGCTTATAGTTGGATTTAATCTGTTATTTTCGGAAATGAAATCGTTCGAGCGGTATCCTACCAATTCTACAATTTTAGTTAAATCTACCATCTCAACCGTCTTTCTACTATAATAATAGGTAAGTATAGAACAGGATAGAAAAGCCGCCAGCTATGCAGTCGTTAACGGCAGGCAAGGGAGAAACGAATGAAGCCGATTCAAGCGATCGTTTTGGATTTGGATGGTACTTTATTGAATTCGCACAAGCAAGTGTCTCCCCGTAATCAGGCGGCAGTTATGGCGCTGCATGCCCGGGGGATTGCCGTTATCATTGCTACGGCGCGTCCGCTAAGATCGGTGAAATGTCTGCTTCCTGCGGAGTGGCTTACTTTAGGTTATCAGATTTGTTACAACGGTGCATTTACGGTGAATGAAGCTGTGGATGTCTATGAGCACTTGGCGATTCCTCGAGCGACGGCTGCGGAAATTTACCGGTTTATCAAGGAGCAGAACGGCTCCATTCCCGTGACGATAGAAGTAGAGGACACGGCTTACGCGGACTGTATTTTGACAGATGAACATCGTCGGATATTCGGGATTCCCGAGGATGTTCCTCCGCTGGAAGTCATCTCCGGTACCGAGATGGAGACGGTCTCTCCGTCCAAAATTTTGCTCGCCAACGTGGATGGAATTTATAGCAAGCTGAAAGCGGTCTTTCGGAGCAAAGTGAACATCATATGCACCGATGGTCAAGAGCTCATCCAAATCATGAATAAGCAGGTCTCCAAAGAGAATGCCTTGCGCAAGGTTCTCGACCGGTCAGGGATCAAAGCGGAGAATACGATTGTATTCGGCGATGATCATAATGACCTGGGCCTGTTCGATTTGTGCGGAATCCCGGTCGCAATGGGGAATGCCGTAGAGGAATTAAAAGCTAAAGCGGCTCTCGTAACGGATACGAATGACCGTGATGGCGTGGCCAGGATATTGGAACAATGGATTGAATATGGAGAAGGGGAGGAGAGGAACGAATGAGCGAGCAGCTTTATAAAACGGGCTTCAAGCGCATAGATGCTCATCAGCACTATTGGAAGCTGAGCCGGGGGGATTACGGCTGGCTTACTCCGGATTCCGGAGTTCTGTATCGGGATTATTTGCCCGGCGATTTGAAGGAGCACTTGCGGGAGCAGTCGATCGACAGGACGATCGTCGTTCAAGCGGCGCCTACGATAGAGGAGACGGAATATCTTCTTGCCTTATGCGAGGAAGAAGAGACGCTGGCCGGTGTCGTCGGCTGGATCGACCTGGAAGCGGACGATTTTCATGAGCAGTACGCAAGATTGGCTGCAAACCGATATTTCCTCGGGATCCGGCCGATGCTGCAGGATTTGCCGGATGACCGCTGGATTTTGCGGCCCAAGGTCATCTCTGCGTTAGAGAAGTTGGCTCGAGACGAATTTCCCGTTGATCTGTTAGTGAAGCCCAGACATCTCGTGCATATTCTCGAGTTGATGAAGCAGGTGCCCGGGCTTCGGGCAGTGGTGGATCATTTGGCCAAGCCCAATATTAAGGAAGGTGTTATGGAGCCTTGGTCAACCCATATCAAGGAACTGGCCCAATTCCCTAATCTGTACTGCAAGCTGTCCGGAATGGTGACGGAGGCCGATCACGAGCAGTGGCGAACGAACGATTTTATCCCGTATGTGCATCATGTAGTGGAATGCTTCGGGGCGGAGCGGGTCATGTTCGGCAGCGATTGGCCCGTCTGCTTGTTGGCGGTCTCTTACCAAGAAGTGACCGGGCTGCTGAATGAATGTCTCCCCGCATATATAACAGAACAGGACAAGGAACGGATTTTCGGCGAGAATGCTTCGAGATTTTATAGACTGGATCGATAGCATGAAATCTCCGTTGATGCGAAAGCCATAATTTAACCGGCGGACTCCCTGGAGGAGCCGCCGGTTTTTTGGTTTAAAGCTTTACGGGTAGAACGTGCTGGCCGGAGTCGTCGACGGGCACCAGCGCGATTGGCGCAAGAAGTGCAGCAGCGCTTCCTTGGCCGTGTCGGTGCCGATATAATACAGCGCTTCGGCGGCATGAGCACGCACATAGCGATTATCGTCGTCCAGCGCTTGAATCAGCTCGGGGACCGCTGCTTCCGCTTGGGGGCCGAGCCTGGAAATGCACAGTCCGGTCATGAAGCGCACCTGCGGGTCCGGATCATTCAGCGCCTGCTTCAACGCGGCAACGATTTCCTCACGGGGAGAACCGATATTGCACAACGCTTCCACCGTGCTGTACCGGACCGGTTCGGAAGGATGATCAAGCAGCCCGATCAAGGCAGGAACCGCCGGTTCGGCGAGATGCCTTAGCTCTCCCAAAGCGAAGGCAGCGTGAACCGTGACCTCTTCCCGGCCGCCCTTCAATGCTTCGGTCAGACCGGCAACCGCACCGGCCCCGGAGGCAGACAGCCCGTAAGCGGCATTGCGGGAGATCAGCTTATCTTCATGCTGCAGCGCTTGCAGCAGCGCGGCGGTTCCCGGCTCGCCCATCCGTGCCAGCGCATAGGCGGCATTCAGCCTGACCGGCTCGAAGGAGTCCTCCAACGCCCGGGCGAGCACCGGAATAGCCCCGGCTTCCCGGGCATCCGCTCCAAGCAGCCCTAACCGGTTCGCGGCGGCCGCACGCAGCTCCGGATCCTCCATCTGCAGCTGACCGATCCACTGTTGCGCTTGAGCTCCGTCCCCGATGGGAGTCGAGTCCGGACCCAGCTTACCCGACAGCCAGTTCCATGTCTCGCGCCAAACAACCTCATGGGGCCGGACAGCGGGGCTTAAGGAGGAGGGGGTGATCCACTCCTTTTCTTGATGGTCCCAGCTCGGGGCTTGCGGAATTTGGGTACGCATAAATTCGAACTTTAACATGTAGCGGTGCTGTCCAAGCTTATTGGCCGTCGAACGATGCCAGATGTCATATTGAATGAGGGCGAATGTTCCGGCTTCCCCGTTAGCGGTTGCTTCCGCGGCGGGATTCTCTTCTTCGAAGGTGCGGGTATCGTAATACTGCGAGCCCGGAAGCACTCCGGTCGGCCCCAGCTCGATGGGAGTATCCTGGGGAAAATACATAATCATGGCCCACCATGGATGATGATTGCGCATTCTTCGGTATCCCCAATAGCTGTCCTTGTGCCAGCCTCCCGGCTGGGGGGAGTTGTTGTAGTGCCCGTGACGGTGGGCATGCAGCATATAGTCGGGTCCGAGGACGCTGGTCAAGGCTCCGGTAATGACCGGATGCTCGAACACCTTCTGCACTTCGCGGATGCGGGGAAGCAAATTGTTGCCCGGGTTCCCTTCATCCTGATACACTTCGTTAAGCTGCTCCAACAACCGTTGATGGAACTCCTTGGACAGATCGGTTTTGAGAATCAGGAAGCCTTCGGCAATGAATTTTCTCATCTGTTCATCGGTTAATAATTGTGGTTTGCTGTTCATGGACGTCCCTCCATACTTTTATTCATTCCAGCTTGCTGTCAAACCTACTTCTTATTTTAGTGACCGCCGGCTTGAATGAAATGGAAGAAGCTTACCGCTACTTGCACAAAACTAACCTTTTAACAGTTGCCTGACTCGTTGCAGCAATCGGGTTTATTGGATTAGAGCTTCGTGACAGGATGTTTATTGAATCGTTGGGGCCTAATCTGCACCGTTAATGGATCGGCTATACAATCGGATAGAACAAAACACGATAGTCGGATGGAGCAAGTCCAGTGTGCTTCTTGAAGAGGCGAGAGAAATAATAGGGCTCCATCCCTAAGGATCGCGCGATGTCCGAGACGGGCTGGTCCGTTGCCGAGAGCAGCGCTTTCGCCCGGTCTATTTTTAGCTGCTGAACGTATTGAATGGGGGAGGTGCCGACGATTTCGTGAAAATGGCGGATAAAATAGTTGGGATGAAAATGGAGCAGACCGGCCATTTCCTGAACGGTTATATTCTCATGCAGATGCTGGTCGATGTATTTCAGCACGGTATGAATTTTGCCCATTCGCTCGTCGCCATTTAATGGCTTCCATTCGTACTTGTCTTGCAGAGAAGCTTCTACGAACAGGCTGATGATTTCCAGCAGAACCGATTTCTGCATCATATAGGCGGTGAACCGGTCGCTCTCATAATGACGGATTAGCTGCTCGAACAGGCCGACCAGCCCGGCGCGGTCCCGGACCTCTATATAATGAGGAAGCCCGAGCAGTTGAAACAGATTGAGATCGCCGATCTTGGCGGTAAAATGACACCAGTACTTGCCGAAGGTATGCTCGCTAATCGGGAAAAAAGACTGCTCCACACCCGCAGGCATAATGAATAATTGGCCGGGCTGCGGATAATAGGTCCGCCCATCGATGATGAGACAGCCTTCGCCTTCACAGATGTAATAAAAACGGTTGAAATCGGGAATATAGTTCATCTGCCGCCATTTCGTATTTACCTTCGTATAGGCAGCAAGAGACAAGTGAGCCTGCAGATTGGCCATTACATTTCTTAGTCTGGCAAGCTGTTTTTCCGGTTTCAGCATAGGGATCGCCTCCATGAACAGGGGCCTGTATTTGGGTGATGCTGCTCGATCGGGATAGGGCCCGCCTTGGATAAGCAGTTCCGTCAACCAGCCTCATTTCATTTATATATAGTTCATTAGCCGAACCGGAAATCCTGCCTTTGCACCGGCGAAAAGCCCAATGGAATACAAAAAAAGCCGCCATTCGTCCGAAGATCGAAAAGCAGCTTATCGGTAAGTTATTGCAGAAGCGTCTCTTACTTGGCGGCTTCCGTCGATGGCAATTCCTTGGGCACCAGGTTATAGATTTCCCCGGATTCCAGCGTGTCAATAAGTCGGTCCAACCACAAATAGTATTGGATCGCTCCCTCCATCTTATCTATATCGTGGCGGATGATATCGGCCAGCTCCTTATTGTCGGGCTCCTGCTCCGCCAATTTCTGCAGATCGCGGATGGACTTCTTCAATACCTGAATATTCATTTCCAAAGAATGGCGCCACTTGATCACGAAAAAGTCGGCGAAGTTCTGGTACCAGTCTTGCTCCACCTCATAGAGATCTTTCCGCGATCCCTTCCCCCATACCCGCTTCACCATCTTCAGATCAAGCAGGGTACGGACACCCGTGCTCATTGTCGTCTTGCTCATCTTCATTTGTTGTCCCATTTCGTCGAGCGTCATAGGCTTGTCCTGGAAGAACATCATTCCATAAAGGCGCCCGGTGGAGACGGTGATCCCGTACAAATCCATATTATTTCCGACGGATTCGATTACGCGCTCGCGTGCCTTTTGGATGATCTCTGCCTGCTCGTCGGTTAATTGATCCCATTGGTTCATCATCAACACCTCATCGAGAAGGATTGTCTCGTCTTATATTCATCGGCTGTCCATCCCGCTAGGATCTCCTATCGTAAGGGTTACAGCAACGGATGTTTGACTTGGCGGGCAGTGACCTTACATCACCGCACTACAAGATATAACGTTATTGTAGTGAACTGGCTTGCAAAAGTAAAGAAACCCCAAGGGAAGGATTATTGAGGAAAACAGAGTATATGGAATGTATCGTATGTAAAGTTTTTTCCGAACGTACGAGACAAACGTTTATTAGCGTTGACCTTTCTTTTGTCCTTTGAGTAAACTTAACGGGTATAAAGATGAGCGTAGGGAAGGGGGGAATAAGATGGCTGTCATATCCGTCAAAAACTTGACCAAAATGTTCGGATCCGAGGTAGGACGAGCATTTCCGCTGCTGGAGCAGGGGCTATCAAAGAAGGAAATATACGAAAAAACGAAAATAACCGTAGGGGTTAACCGGATCAGCTTCGATATCCAACAAGGGGAGATTTTCGTCATCATGGGACTGTCGGGAAGCGGTAAGTCTACTCTTGTCCGATTATTGAACCGGTTAATCGAGCCGACATTGGGGGAAGTGTTAGTCCATGGCCGGGACATCGTGAAGATGGGGCAGGAGGAGCTAAGAAATGTTCGCCGCAGCACCATCAGCATGGTTTTTCAGAAATTCGCTTTATTTCCTCATAAGACGGTCCTGCAGAATGTGGAGTTTGGGCTCGAAATTCAGGGCTGGACTAAAGCCGAGCGAAGTGAGAAAGCGATACGCTCGCTTTCCCTGGTTGGCTTGCAGGGATGGGAGAACAGTTATCCCGACGAGCTTAGCGGAGGGATGCAGCAGCGGGTCGGACTGGCCCGAGCGCTGGCCAACGATCCCGACATTCTGCTGATGGATGAGGCCTTCAGCGCTCTGGATCCGCTTATCCGCAAGGATATGCAGGATGAGCTGCTGGAGCTTCAGCAGAAGATGAAGAAAACGATCGTGTTCATAACCCACGATTTGGATGAAGCGCTGCGAATCGGCGATCGGATCGCTCTGATGAAAGACGGCTCCGTCGTACAAATTGGAACACCGGAAGAAATTATGATTCAGCCGGCGGACGAATACGTAGAGAAGTTCGTGGAGGATGTCGATTTATCCAAGGTGTTGACCGCTGAGCATGTGATGCGGAGGCCGGAGACGATTACCCTGGATAAAGGCGGGCCGAGGGTGGCTCTGCAGCTGATGAGGGACAGCGGGGTTTCGAATTTGTTCGTTGTCGATCAATCCCGGAAGCTGATCGGAGTTATTACAGCGGAGGATGCATCGGCTGCTGTTCAGGAAGGCAAGAAATTGGAAGATATTATCATTCGTGAAGTGCCTGTCGTTCCTCCGGATAAACACTTGAACGAGCTGTTTGATTTGTGCAGCACGTCGCGATTCCCTGTATCCGTCGTTGGAGAGAATGGAAGGCTGCTGGGTGTAATCGTCAGGGGAGCTGTGCTGGGAGCTTTATCCGGCAACCAGACGCATTCTTACAAAGGGGGTGAAGCATGATGCCCAAAATCCCTTTGGATCAATGGATTGAGAAGCTGGTGTCTTTCCTGGCGGATAACCTGCAGTTTCTGTTTGATTTCTTTAAGATGGTCATCGGCGGAGCCGTAGGCGCCTTTTCCTGGGTCTTTCATTTGCTTCCGTTCTATGTGTGGATCGGCATATTCGCCGTCATTGCCTACTTAGTGTCCCGTTGGGGGCTGGCTATCTTCACGGTAATAGGGCTGCTGCTGATAGAGAATCTCGGGTATTGGGACCATACGATGGATTCACTTGCACTAGTTGTTACTTCTACGCTGATCTCCATCATCGTTGGTCTGCCGTTGGGAATCTGGTGCGCCCGACGCGATGGAGTGCGCAATGTGCTGACGCCGATATTGGACTTCATGCAGACGATGCCGGCCTTCGTCTATCTGATTCCGGCGGTGACTTTCTTCGGGCTCGGAGTCGTTCCGGGGGTCATCGCTTCGGTTATTTTCGCAGTCCCGCCAACCATTAGGCTGACCAATCTGGGCATCCGCCAAGTATCCGCCGAGTTGGTAGAGGCGGCCGATGCCTTCGGGTCCACCCCGGGACAGAAGCTGTTCAAGATTCAACTTCCGCTCGCAGCCCCGACGATTATGGCGGGAATTAACCAGACCGTGATGCTTTCTCTGTCCATGGTTGTTATTGCATCCATGATCGGAGCGCAAGGACTGGGAGCAGATGTCTATAAAGCCGTTACCCAGCTAAAAATTGGAGAAGGTTTTCAGGCGGGATTGGCCGTTGTCATTCTGGCTATATTGCTGGATCGGCTGTCACAAGGGATGATGAAAAAAGATAAAAAAAGGAGATAGGTATGTTTAAAAAAGGAATAAAGGTTGTTCTATCCGCTGCATTAGGTTTTGGTTTGCTGGCAGGCTGCTCCTCCGGGGAGAAAGAGCAGTCCGATTTTATCGGCGATCAGGTGAAATATGAGATTATCGGTATTGATCCGGGTGCGGGTCTCATGGAAGCGACCGAGAAGGTGCTTAAGGAATATGAATTGACGGATTGGAAATTGATTGAAGGCTCCGATACCGCCATGACCGCTTCCCTGGAGAAGGCCTATAAGGAGAAGAAGCCGATCATTATTACCGGATGGACTCCACACTGGAAGTTCGCCAAATATGATCTGAAATATCTCGAAGATCCTAAAGGGGTATACGGTGCGGATGAAGAAATTCATACGATCGTCCGCAAGGGCCTGAAGGAAGACGACCCGGCGGCCTACGAGTTCCTTGACCGTTTCGAGTGGACACCTGCCGATATGGAGAAAGTGATGGTAGATGTCTATGAAGGAATGAAGCCGGAGGAAGCCGCCGCTAAGTGGGTGGAAGAGAACGCGGACAAAGTGGAAGCCTGGATCAAGGATGTGCCGCAAGCGGACGGCAAGAAGCTGAAGCTCGCCTACGTGGCCTGGGATTCGGAAATCGCCAGCACGAATGTGGTTATGCATGTATTGGAATCCAAGCTTGGCTATAAAGTGGAGGGACTGCAGGTTGAGGCTGCCCCCATGTGGGTAGGAGTGGCTAATGGAGACGTAGACGCCATTGTGGCGGCTTGGCTTCCGACTACCCACCAGAGACATTTCGAGACTCACAAAGATAAAATCGAGGATCTCGGTCCCAATTTGATTGGTACGAAGCTGGGGCTGGTTGTGCCGTCCTACGTCGATATTAACTCCATTGAAGATTTGAAGAAGAAGTAAGCAAGCCCGTAAGATAAGCGGATTAATGAAATATTACGAGTGAATTGGCCGTCAGGCGGGAGAACCCCATGCCTGGCGGTTTTCCTTTATAATCCCGGCCGCTGAATTGCTTCTTCATTCATTGACAGCGGATTGCCAACTATACTACAATGCATAGTGTTAGGGGTGATCAAAACTGAAAGTAGACAAGTATAATATGAACGAGGAAGGGCTCAACCGTTTTTTTGGCCCGCTGGAAGCGAGAATTATGGAGCGGGTTTGGCAAACGGGGAGGGCCAGCATTAAAGAGGTTCAGGAAATGCTTTGCAAGGAAGCCCCCATTTCGTTCAATGCGGTTATGACGGTGATGAACCGACTGTGTGAGAAAGGCCACTTGAATCGGCTGGCCAAGAGGTCCCGTGGAGAAGTTTCCTATTATGCCGCCGTTCAGACGAAGGAGCAATTTCTGAGTGAACAGACCAAGGAACTGGCTAACGGATTAATAACCGATTTCGGACCGCTCGTCGTCAATCATTTAATCGATTCTCTGGATCAAGCCGACCCCGAATTGATTGAACGTCTGGAGCAAAAATTGCATGAGATGAGAAGAAGGAACGAGACGTGAACGGCAGCTTGAAGACGAAAATGGCTTTTGTTATTGTCGGTTCGGCGTCCTTGCTTCTGCTCTTACAGATGGGGCTCCATGCTGTCCAGCAGTTTTCGGGGGCTGAAGGGCGATGGAATTTACTTAAGCTCTGTCTGATTACCTTTAAGGAATCGCCCTTTATCTTTTTTCTGATATCGGCCGCGGTTAACTTGCTGATCTTCGTGACGTTCGGCAGAATAGCGCTGCGGATGGCGACACAGTTCTATCTTTCATGCAAATGGGGTGCACATTTCAGAGCCCGGACGGATCACGAGGCCTCGATGATGCTTGAACGGCGATACAGCCATTGGGGCGTTCCAATTAGAGTGATTCGTGACGACTCTTTGTTTGCTCTGGCTGCAGGACTTATCAAGCCGCGGATCTTTGTGTCGACGGGTTTGCTGAATATGCTTTCCGACAGGGAAATGGAAGCGGTTCTGCTGCATGAAAGACATCACTGTATGAGGCGGGACCCGTTGAAGATGCTCGTGGTCACGATCTGCCGGGATGCCTTCGGATACATACCGCTTATCCGCGGGCTCGCACATTATTATCGGGTCATGAAAGAGCTGCTGGCGGACCGGTTTGTCATCCAGCAGATGAATACGCCTTATGAGCTTGGAAATGTGCTGTTGAAAATGACGAAGCGCGCGGCCCCAGCTCCGCGAGGTATCGGAGTATCCTTCGCCGACACGGCCATCAATTACCGGATCGAGCAGATCATAGAACCCGGCGGCAAGGTAGAAGCCCCCGCCGTCCGCTTTCCCGCAGTGCTTGTTTCGTTCCTCATGCTCGTCATTTCCCCCTATTTGCTGTTGATTCTGGGCGGGTGTGTATAAGCCCGTCCTTTCACCATATAATTTACACTATTGTATGTAGTGCGAATACTATTGACAAACGCTGCAAGCTTGTGTGCAGAGGACGGGGTGCATGCAATGGATACTTGCCTTGAGCTGTTCAGTCATCCGCGGCAAATTGAAGGCAGCTAAGATGGAAAGGAGACGGTGCAATGAAAAAACAAGCTTGGATCATAATTATGATTGCCTTTCTGATCGGTCTTGCGGTTTATCAGAATGGGAGCGACGGTCAGAACAAGCAGTCTGCCGCAGATCTGGAGGTGCAGCCCCTTGTAGGCTTCAAGGCACCAATCTTCCAATTGAAAGGTATGGACGGCGAAATGTATTCTCTGGCCGAGGAAACGAAGCCGGCCATCATCAATTTCTGGGCTTCCTGGTGCGGTCCTTGCGAACTGGAAGCTCCCGAGCTGGTGAAGCTGTATGACAAATACCGGGATGAGATTGAAATATATGCGGTCAATGCCACCACCTTGGACAAGGAAAAGAATGCTCGCGAATTTGCCGAAAGGCACGAATTCGATTTCCCTGTTCTGCTCGATGACGATTCGAAACATAAAGTGATTGATCTATTCGAGGTACAAGCCTATCCGACAACCTTCTTCGTCAACCGCAACGGGGTCATAGTGGACAAGGTTCTCGGCTTGGTCGATCCTGGCACACTGGAGAAAAAAGTGAAACAAATGATCAAATCGAAGTAAAGGAGGCGGCTGTATGCCGGAAGTGCTTCAGGCGGGTCCGTTGATGATCCGTACCAGCTGGCTGCTGCTCGCGCTTGCCGCCATAGCCGGATATTTGCTCGTCCGCTGGAAATTGAATAAGGTCGGGGATAAGGGGCGCGAGCTTCCAGATCTGATCGGAAACGCCATTCTGATTATACTGCTGACATGGAAGCTCAGTCCGGCGATTTTCAACCCTTCCGTCCTATGGACCAATCCGGCAAGCCTGCTGTTTGTTAACGGCTCCGGCATGGGTCTATGGCTGGGTTTAGGGCTGGCGCTGGTTTATCTGGAGGCCGCGAGGAGAAAACGGGGGATAGACCGGCCTTTCCTGCTTGATACGATGGCTTATTGGGCGGGGCTTATTGCGGTCGTCTATTATTTGTTTATTTGGCAGTACGGGAAAGCGACGGAATGGCCTTGGGGAATAGCCGTCGGATATTCGAATTATCGATATCATCCGGTTAATCTTTATATCGTTCTCATTCTTCTCCCTTCTTATATCTGGATGTGGCGGAAAGGAGGCCGGCTCGGCAGCGGCAAGCTATTCTCCCACTTTCTAACCTTCTATGGGATTGCGCTGCTTGCAGGCTCCTTCTTCCGGGTGAATGACCCGCTGTGGGCAGGCTTGACTGCGGAGCAGCTACTCGCCACAGGAATGGCCCTGGCAGGTGTTTTGGCTTTCCCTCAGAGTAAAGAGAAGACTTCTTGACAGGCATGGGAAGACTAGAGGATGATGGACTCAGATGAGCTTGGCGGAAAACGTAAAGGGGTGTTATTGAAATGAAAATCCGTACAGAATGGCAGGGCAAGAGGAAATTCAAGAGCTTGTCCTCCAGAAATCACGAAGTGATGATGGATGCCGTGCCGGATGTGGGCGGTGAGAATGCCGGCAGTTCGCCCATGGAGCTGGTCTTGATGGGGCTTACAGGCTGCATGGGGATTGATGTGACGATGATATTGGAGAAGATGAGGCTCGCTCCGGACCGGTTGGAAATAGAAGCTGCGGGGATCCGCGCCGAAGAGCCTCCGCGCAGATTTGTGGAAATTCATCTGACTTTTCACGTTGACGGCGATATCAAGCCGGACAAAATATGGAGGGCAATCCGCTTAAGTGAGCAGAAATATTGTTCGGTTGCCCATTCCCTCAACTCGAAGGTGGCGAGCCGACTGCTGTTGAACGGGAAGGAGGAGCCCCCCGCCGGACAGTCCTAACGGAGCCTTGGGCAAGGAGTCTATTTTCGTCACAGCTCCTGCCAAATGTTACAGGTCCTAGTCTCTTATATATCCCATATCATTTATGAAGCCCGCCGGTAAACGTCATAGTCCCGGCGGGCTTAAGCGCTTTGGAACCCTATCGGACGCCTCGAATTTTTATCCAGGTTCAGTCATCCAAGTTCTTGATGAATTTTCTCCAGATTTTCCTTAAGCTTCAGGCAGCTTTTATAGTCGATTTTGCCATGGTAGGCTTCTTCCTGGTGAAGCTGATCCTCCAACGGCTGTGCTTCAAAGCTCATCGCTGCTCCACCGGAGGCATCGCTATAACGCTGTTCCGCATAAGCGATTAATTGCTCATTTAACTGCTCCATCTTTTCCACGCTGTTCCTTAAGGAGTTCAGATGGATAGCTGTATCGTGTTCATCGGAATAGTGTGTCAGCTCTTCTCTTTCGCTGTTGATCAGATGGCGCAGCTCCTCTACCTGAAATTGGGAGGAGGAGGGAAGCTCCATATGGTCCAGAATTTGTTGGCAAGCGTCCAGCAGCTCCTGAATTCGGGTTACCGATTGAGACATTATAATTCCACCTTTATTGTTATTCATTTCCTTTACCTATAGTTTGGAGCCCTCCGACAAAATTATGCGCCGTTCCCGATTCTTTTCTTTTTTTGCTTGTACAGCTTATGTCTTAATAGGTATAATTAGTTGGATTCCTGTCTTTTTTTGGCCTCTATGGTAGAATATCATCTACCATATTTAATATGAAGGAATAGGTGAAATTTACTCATGAAAGCACTTAAGTATGTCATCTTGTATTTGATTATTCTGCAACTCGCGGTCCCCTTGCTGGTGCCGGATCATGAAGTCTATCATAACCGGATAGATTACGAACTGACGAAGAGCAATTTGCATGACATCGATGCGGCGCTGGACAAGATCAAACGGCAAATCTCCCGCAGCAAATCCGATAATTATATCATTCTGCTGGGAGATTCAATTATTTATGGAAGTCCCGGTAACTCGGATCAACCCGTAAATGTTTATATGGAGAGATTGGCTCGCGAAACAATGGGAGAAGAAGCGCCGGCCATCTATAATCTATCGATGCCGGCTATGCAATTGGGAGACATCTATACGATGCTGTTGATGCTGGATAAGCATAACATATCGACCGAGCGGGTCATCTTCAATATTCGCTATGCTTCATTTGTAGAGCGGAACCCTTGGCCTCCCGCTGTATTCTGGCTGAAGGATGAACTCAGGAAGCTGGATCCCGACACATTCGCGCATATTCGTCCGCAGCTTGAATCGACCGGCTACAGCGTCCCGGAAGGGCTTTATGAGAAATATAAGCATTGGCTCCATGAAGATGTGCTTCCGAGTATGTCGTTGTTCCGTTATAAAGATTTTATTATTAAATCCGTCAAGCATACGTACACGCGTGCTAAGGGGCTTCCCATCCCGGATGATGCTCTTGGTGATCCCCGTCCTTGGCACCAGAAGGAAGGGCTGGAGCAGTATCTGAAATCGGATGAGATTGTGAACAGCTATACGGACAAGCCGTTCGACTTGTCGGATGCCAGTCCGGATGTATTCTTCCTCAACCAGATTATCAAGCACCAACAAGGCACCAACACAATGGTGGTTTTTAACGGCGTCAATCAGACGCTGATGGAAGCTTATGTGAACAAGGAAGGATATCGGCAGAACATAGCCAGGATTGATCGAATGATGGAAAGCACTCCGTTTAAATACATTAATCTGGAAGGGAAAATAGACGATGCTTTGTTTACAGACCATACTCACTTCACGCCCGAAGGCCATGAAGCGCTGAGCGGCCTGTTGTGGGAAGCTTACACTAAATAAAGGGAGATCAGATACATGCTTTTCCATACTCCGGAATTTATGGTCTTGATGATCATAACGATGTTTCTATATTATTTGCTGCCGAACCGGCGGATCTTCTTGCTTTCCGTCGCCAACGTAATCTTCTACGGGGTGGCGGGTATCGGCCATTTATTTGTCTTTATTGCGGTATCCATCTTTACCTATTACTGCTCCAAAATGCTGCGCGGAAAGTATGCCAAATTAATTCTGGCCATTGCACTTGTCGTCAATATTTTAAATCTCGTTTTCTTTAAATATACGGTGTTTCTTATCCGCAGCATGGAGCAGTTCCTGTCCGTGAAGCTGCTGACCGAGGATTCTTTCTGGCTAACAATTGTGCTGCCTATCGGGATTTCCTTCTATACCTTTCAGATGATTGCTTATGTCGTCGATATTTATAAAGGAAAGATCAAGCCGAGCCGCACCCTGCTCGACTTCTGGGTATTCATCGCTTTCTTCGCCAATCTGATCGCCGGTCCGATCATGCGGGGACAGGAGCTGCTGCCGCAAATCGAGGGCATTCGCTCCATCCGCTTTGACCGTCGCAATATGAGAATAGGAGCCGCCTTCCTCGGACTCGGGCTGTTTAAGAAAATCGTTCTGGCTGACTATATATCCGGTTATGCGGACTCTTTCTTTGCCAGAACGGCCGAGCTTACCGGGGCCGAAGGCTGGGTTGCCATTTATTTGTTCGCGTTTCAAATCTTTTTCGACTTTGCGGCTTATAGTGAAATGGCTGTAGGGATCGGCTATTTCTTCGGAATTAAATTGATTAACAACTTCCAGACTCCATACTTGAGCTCGAATGCAACGGAATTCTGGCGGCGCTGGCACATCACCTTATCCACGTTCATCCGGGATTATATCTATATTCCATTAGGCGGATCCAGGAACGGCAAGGTGAGACAATACATTAATTTGTTCCTTGCCATGACGATTTCCGGGATCTGGCACGGTGCCGCCTGGACGTTCGTGATCTGGGGAATGTTTCACGGAGCGCTGTTGATCGGCCATAAGCTGTACAGCAAAGGCAAGGAACGGCTGGGACTGGCCAAGCTCGATTCCAGCAAAATCTATCACGTGTTTGCAGTCATTGTGTTCTTTCATCTTACATGTATCGGCTGGATATTCTTCCGGGTGGACGGATTTCAGAACGCCATCTCGCTGCTGTCCCGCATGCTTACTCCGGAAGCCTTCCTGTTCCCGAAGGAATTACACAAGTACCTGCTCCTCGTTGCCGTCTTATATTTGCTGCATATTGTGGAATATTATCTGTTCGCCAATGCGGCCAAATGGTCCAAGGCTTGGCATAACCGTTTTCCTGCGCCGGTTCGCGCCGTCGTTTATACGCTCGTGATTGCCGTGTTAGCATTGCTGTTACGAACAGAGCAGAATACGTTCATCTATTTTCAATTTTAGTATGGAGGGGAGAAGGGCAGCGGGGTGCGATAACGTGTACCGAGTGCTGCCTGTTAAACCGGAATCTTCCCGTATCCAACCGGCAAAGACTGTACTGACGGCCTTTGCCGGTTTTCTCATTTTACCGCCGGCTGTGTCCTGATCGAATCTCTCAGCATTCCCGAATGCTTTAGTTTGACTTCGACTTCAATTGCTTGAATGGAGTCCTCCTTAAGCTGAAATGGACGGTCGGCCTGAAGCTTTCTCCATCGGCCATAATGCTTGCGATAAAGGACATGCTGCAGTGAAAAGAGGTCTGCCTTCTTCTCCAGCCCGTTCCTGTAGGTCGTCATGATTTCCCCTCGAATATGCCGCTGCGCCTCTTCAACAAGCTTTGATTCCGGCATGGCCCTGGTAAGCTCGATTATGTCCCCGGTTATTTTCACATGAATGGAATAGACGGGTCCTTGTTTGTCAACGTGCGGCTTGATATCAATTTCAGGCTTGTTCATGGAAAGCACCGCTTGGGATTTTCCTTCCTTGCGGATGACGAGGGGCGTTCTTTCCGTTCTGGATTCCAACCACCTTAACCCGGCTAGACGGTTTTTATCGAAAAAGCCTTTAAGCTCGTAATTTTGCAGGGCATATACTCCGTTCATTTCAAGTTTTTTGTCGACCTTGTTGTTTTTATGCCATTGCTCCTTATTGATGGAGATGGATGGCAGCAGTATAGTCTGATCGGGCTCGCGCAATAGAGAAACGAAACGGAAATACTGCATCGGAGCGATGTATGATTTCTGTTTATAAAGCTCGATCGGTTCGTTAAGAATTGTAGCCAGTGAGGGAAGATTAAAAAAACCGGGAGTCGTATAGACATCCTCTATTTCCTCCTCTGTCCCATAAATCCAGGGAGTATAACGCATCTCCCGAAACCTAAACAGCGTATCCTCGATATGGTCCACCCCTTGTTCGAGCAATCGTTTGGTCATAATGATATTGGTGGCATGGCTCCAGTATGTTCTTTGCTGCGCCGTATCCAGCAAATCATTGATTGCCTGATTAATGGTCTCCCCTTCTCCTTTGCCAACCCATTGCTGGGGAGGATTGCTCTGCTTGCCCGATTCCTGTCTCGCTATCGAGGTGAATTCAATCATCTGTGCATAGATCAGATATTTGCCGTCTTTATAATCCAGTCCGACGGAAACGGCGTAATTAACGATTTGCATATCTTTAATGTCCCAGCAGCCGGATAAGAGGGTGAGCATAAGCAAGCAGATGAGCAGCTTCCTATTCAAGGAGAGTCCCCCTTCTTGCGGGTCGTATCCAGGGTATGGAGCATTTTAGGCCGGTGATCGATATGGTCCCGCGGTTTGATCAGCATCCCCGATAACACATCGCGCGGGGATAATGGGGAAATAGGTGCCAAATAGGGCAGCCCGAAGGATTCCAGTCTGGACAAATACGTTATGATAACAAACATGGAAATGAAAAAGCCGTACATTCCGAGTATCGAGGTGCAGATGAGCACAAATATTCTAATGACGCTAACGCTGCCGCTCAGGGATTGATTGACCAGCGTAAACGTGGCAACGGCTGTAACGGCACAGACGAACAGCATCGTTGGAGAAGTAATTCCCGCCCGGATCGCCGCATCCCCGACAATGAGCCCGCCAATGACCGTCACCGTTTGGCCTACCGCCTTAGGCAGCCGGACCCCGGCCTCGCGGAATATTTCAAATAATCCGATCATCAGGAACGCTTCCATGGGAGAAGAAAGCGGCAGCCCGATTCTGGAGTTGCTGACGGTAGCCAATAGGTGGAAAGGAAGCTGGTCTATATCGTAGGCTGTCAAAGCAACCCAAAATCCGGGAAGAAAGATGGAAATGCTGATTCCGATCAGACGGAAAAACCTTTCGAGTGCAACATAGTAGAATGGAAGATGCATATCTTCCGGTGTTTTCAGAAGCGTGGTCAGGTTGATAGGGGCAATAATGGCCATAGGCGAGCCGTCTATCAGAATGACGAAACGGCCTCTTAACAGACCGGCCGCGACATGGTCCGGCCTGCCGATATAATCGAATAACGGGAACAAGGAATGACTGTAATCCGACAGTGCTTCCTCCAATTGTTCATTGCTGAGCAGACCATCCACTTCAATTTTGTTAAGCCGGGTCCGAACCTCATCCACGACATCCGGACGGGCTACATCGTATAGGTACAGCAAAGATACCTTCGTATGGCTTCTCCTGCCCAGGCGGAATTGCTCATGATGCAGCGAAGGGGTCTTGAGCCGTTTGCGAATCAGGGCGATATTGGTGGAGAGATCCTCGGTAAAGCCGTCCCTCGGCCCTTTGATCGAAACTTCCGTATTTGATTCCTCCGGAGTTCTGCGGGGAATGTCGGCAACATCGACGAAATAAAGCTTCTCCTGCTCTTCGAACACGATGATCATATTTCCATCGAATAAGTGATGAAGCAAATCCTCTGCCGCCTTGATTTCGTTTAATTGCAGCAACGGATTGGATACGAAGGAATCCTCGAGGCGCTCGGAGCTGGCCAGCATGCGATTAAGCTGAGGGAGTACAAACTCGTTAACCTGCTGTATATTGGCCATTCCCTCACAATATACGATCACCGTTTTGATCTGTTGACGGCAGCCGAACCGGTAGACTTGAATCGTAATGTCCGCGCTGGAGCCGAACAGCATCCGGATGGCCTGTTCATTCCATTGTTTCGGGAGCCAGCCGGTCCGGTTTCGTTCCTTTCCTTTTGATTTTCCCAGGAGCTGTTGTCGGAAATAACGGTAAAAATTCAACTCGGCTTCCTCCTCTTCAGATGCGATTTAGCAAACACAAGCAGCGAAAGCAAGATGGAATAAGCGAGCACGGCAAAGAAGCTGTAGGGATAGTACCTGGTTTTGATCCAGTTTATGAAGTTCATGTCGCTTATAGGGGCGACGGCGATTCCCAGTAATATGAAGAGCAGTATGAAGAGAATGAATCGTTTCAACAACCGGCTATCGGGCTTACAAAAATCCAGCAGGATATATATCGCAAGAGATATACGTATAAATGCCCCTGAAAGCCACTGGAACAAGGCCAGGAAGTCTACGTGGGCTATATATTTGCCGATAGTCACCAGCCGCCATTGCTCGAAGGCGGGATATCTTTGGTTAGCGGATTCCACCGGTCCATAAGTGGCCATGGAACCAATCAGGGGACCCATGGTCAGGCCCGCCAGAATAAAAGCCAGGATAAACCAGTAAAGCAGTCGGATAGGCTTCTCTATGTTATGTTTAAACAACAGCAGGATGATGATTTCAATAAATCCCCCGCCCGCATAGACCATAGCATTCAAGACGGGCTCCAGCCCGTCGGTAAATATCGGGAAGATCTTGGAATAGTCCTTGTACTGGAAATTGGCGGACATAACGAAATAGCCGAGCAGCCAGACCAATGGAAGAAGAATGCCGGTTGTTATTGCGATTGGACGGATTCCGGAGCCGGCAATGAACAAGCATAGGAGGATCAAGCTGCCTGCTACAACTGTGCCGGGAGTTCGGGGCAAATAGGTGATGCTTACCCATTTCGTCGTTTCCCGGATCGTCAATGCGGCGATGAATAAAACATATATTGCCGCCGGCCAGATCAGAAAGCGGGCTGCCCACTTGCCGTACTGCTGCCTCAGCCAGTCGAATAATGACTGTTGGCCGGTCGTTTTGGCAATGTAGTAGGGAAGGAGCAGCCAAAGGTTGGACAGAAGATACGTAAGCAGAACACTGACCCAGGAGTCGCGCATTCCGACATGCAAAAGCAGTGGGATGATGGTGACGTGGTTGGAAAAACCGACAGCCAAAATGATGATGGTAAGAGCCTGGAATACGCTGATGGTTTTGTTTACGTTCAATCCCGAGCCCTCCTCGTAAATAAGCCAGTATATACATTGTGAGCCGATGATTAACAAATCATACAAAAAACGGATGAACAACATGTTCGCAAGAAATGCATAAGCTCAAATTTTGAGCATAGGATGAAATATAAAGCAATATTCCATGATCAAATTTCAAGCATTCGGATTTAAAAATTCGGTTATTTCCACACAAACAACAAAATATCGACAAAGGTGGAGACGGTGAGAAAACCTTTGGAACAGTACGCGAAGC
Source organism: Paenibacillus residui (assembly GCF_042677205.1). NCBI lineage: Bacteria > Bacillati > Bacillota > Bacilli > Caryophanales > Paenibacillaceae > Paenibacillus > Paenibacillus residui. Next base: position 161,772 of record NZ_JBHTIU010000027.1, on the reverse strand, counting down.
CATAGCTTTCGTCTGTTTCTTGGCGGTTTTCTTACGGTCTTTTTTGTCGTCTTTACAAAAAGTTAGCAGGTCGATTATGTCCCGTTAACATTCGTCAGCTAAGCTATGAAGGTAGTCATTTCCCAAAGAGGGTAGGCGTTCTGCTAACAACGAGCAATAAAACCAAAGGAAACGGAAGGTGGTATCAGTAGATGTAAAACGAAATATCAATATACGACAATAAACGACTACAAAAATCAAAATAAAACATTGACAAATAGCGGTTTGGATGTAAGAATAGTCAATGAATTAGGCTGTATTTGTTTTCGTTTAATGTTGTTAAATTTCGTTTCCTTTCGTTATTTCGGCTTAGAGTGGAACGGCTTCATAGTAAACCATAGTGTGTTGTAAGCGCATTCAAATGAAAGGTAGTCATTCCGCACCTATCGAGGTTTGTTTACGGAAACGGCCATTGGGATGTGCAAGATATGAACAGTCATGACAGGAAATAAGAGAGAGGGGAATCGTTATGAAGATGAAAAAAGTATTGCAGACCATGACGGTAGCAGCACTGGCGGCAACTAGCCTTATCGGTTGTTCTTCCGGGAAGGAGGAGGGTGAAGCGCCGGTCGCTCCTCCGGCCGAGGAGGATCGGACACCGGTAACCATCCAATATTGGCATGCCCATGCGGATAATCAGATGGAGGGCCTCAATTTTATGATTAAAGAGTTCCAGGAGAAATATCCATGGATAACCGTAGAGCCGGTGTATCAAGGTGCTTATGGAGATCTGCACAAGAAGCTTATGGCCGCTGTGGCAGCCAAGGATGTTCCAGCCGTCACTAATGTAGAGGTCGCTTCCCTGCCGACGTTCGGGGACGGGGGAATCTTCATGGACCTGAACCCGTACATTAAACGGGATAAGCTGGATACGGAAGATTTCGCTCAAGGGATGTTTAAGGCTTATTCCTATGAAGGTAAGCAGTACGGTTTTCCGCTGATCGTAAGCTCCAATGTTTTTATATACAACAAGACGATGTTTGATCAATTAGGGGTTACTCCTCCGCAGACCTGGGATGAGATCGAGCCGTTCGCCCAGAAGGTATCGCAGAAGGAAGGCAATAATGTAACGAGATATGCTTTTGCTGTGCCGGGCTGGGATGTATGGTACTCCGAGACGTGGATGCGCAACGGCGGCGGGACGCCTCTGACCGAAGATCACAAATCCGGTCTGGATCAGGAGAAGAGCTTGAAGTTCATTAAAAAGTTCAAAGAGTGGATGGATAAAGGGTACATGCAAATGGGCTATGGTAAAGGGGCATCCGCCGATATGAGGCAGATGTTCTTCGATGGCAAGATCGGCATGGTTCATCATACGTCGGGACAATTGAAATGGTATATCGAAAATGCCGGCTTCGAAATCGGGGTTTCCTTCCCGCCTGGGGACGAAAATCACATTTCACAAATTGGCGGCGCCGGGATAGCGATTATGGATATGGCCCCGGACAATCAGAAGGAAGCGGCATGGAAGTTTGTCCAATTCATGACATCCTCCGAGTACAATATTCGCTGGGCGGATTATTCCGGATATTTGCCGACACGCAAATCGGCGATCAATTCGCAGGAGGGCAAGGATTATTTCGAGAAGCGTCCGCAGTACAAAGCTATTCTGGATAATATCGACAATGTAGTGGCACGTCCGCAGTATCCGCCTTATCCCGAAGCGATCACCAATCTAACCGAGGCTCTTGGGAAGATCATTCTGGAAAATATGGATGTGGAAGCTGCATTTAAAGAGGCCGCCCAGAAGATGAATGAAGTGCTTGATGATTATTAATCGTTGCAGGTGCGGGGGAGCGATCTCCCCCGTGTCTGTTCCAATAGGAAGGACCACATGGAATACGGAAAAACGGATGCGTGTTCTATAGAAATGAGGGATGATATGGATACAGAGAAGACTCTCCGGCAGCGAACTCCGCTTAAAGCCGGGAAGAGGATAAAATTTCAGACCATCCAAAAGCTTAAGGACTTCTCGTTTGCTCTGCCCGCACTTGTCTTACTGGCTGCGTTTACCTACTATCCTTTGCTGTTCTCGGTCTATATCAGTTTTACGGATTGGAATTTAGTGAAGCCCGTCAAAAAATTCATCGGATTTCAAAACTATGAAAAACTGCTGACCGATGAGCGGTTCTATCATGTGCTGAAGATTACGTTCACGTATACGATTCTGGATGTTGTACTTACCCTGGCTATCGGGCTGCTGCTGGCCATGCTGTTTAATGTCCAGTCCAGATTGTTTGGATTTTTGCGGATGTTTATTTTCATGCCTCATTATATATCCATGGTCATTGCTTCCATGGTCTTTATATGGATTCTTAACAACCAATATGGAATTATGAACCAGCTTCTGCAAGCCATCGGAATGGAACCGGTTCGCTGGCTGGATAGCACAACCAATGCCCTGTGGGCATTAATAATGGTAGCAATATGGAAAAGCGTCGGCTTCACCATGCTGATCTTTATCGCCGGGCTGCGCAGTATTCCGAACGAATATTACGAGGCATCCAGTATCGATGGAGCCGGCCGCTGGCAGCAGTTTAAATCGATTACCATTCCATTGCTTTCTCCAACCCTGTTGTTTCTGCTTGTCACGCAGTTTATCTCGTCGATGCAGGTATTCCAGTCGGTCGATGTGATGACCGGAGGGGGACCATTGGAGTCAACCAAAGTGATGGTTTATTGGATTTATCAGATGGCTTTCCATGATTTCAGGGCAGGCAGATCGTCCGCGTTGGTCATTATTTTCTTCCTGATCCTGATTACATTGACGATATTGCAGTTTGTGCTTTCCAGGAAAAAGGTTCACTACGAAGGTTAGGTGGGATACGATGACAGCTAGGTTGCTTTGGAGACCGACGAGACTCGTTACGGCTATTCTTGTCACTTTAATAATGTTCTTTCCATTATATTGGCTGCTGATCACATCGTTTAAAACTCCGGCCGAGCTGAGCTCGGCGGTGCCGACATTCTGGCCGAAGAAATTTGCCTGGACGAATTATCGCGATATTTTCCATGCGGCGCCGTTCACCCGATATGCCCTGAACACGCTGATTCAAACCGTCGGATTGGTGGTTTTGCAGCTGAATCTGGGGCTGCTGGCGGCATATGCTTTCTCCAAGGGGCAGTTCTGGGGAAGGGACAAATGGTTTATTCTCGTTCTGGCCGCGTTAATGGTCCCTGAACAAGTTACCTTTGTTCCCGTCTATGTTATGATGTCTCAACTTGGATGGCTGAACACCTTCCTGGCACTAATCATCCCTCATGGGGTATCGGCGTACAGCATCTTTCTGATGCGTCAGGCGTTCAAATCGATCAATAATGATGTGATAGAAGCGGCGAAGGTGGATGGGGCGGGGCGGTTCCGGATCATCTATCTGATTCTGGTCCCGATGGCTCTGCCGACAGTGATCACGATTATTATTTTGAAGGTTATCGGGAGCTGGAATTCCTACTTCTGGCCGCTCATCATGACCAATTCCGATAACATGCGCGTACTGACGGTAGGCATTGCAATGCTTAAGGATTCTTTCCCCGGGCAGGAAATGATGAGCTTTCACCTGGTGATGGCGGCAAGTGTAGTTGCCATTGCTCCTATCGTTATGCTGTTTGTATTCGCTCAGAAACATATCGTTAGCGCCATGGCTAATTCTACGTTCAAGTAGTTTATCGGTGTCGGAAGATCATCCCAAAGCTGGAGGTAAGGAATGAAAGCAGTTAATAAATTCAGTGCCGTCGTGCTCGGGGGTTCGCTGTTGGCATTGTCCGGATGCGGATCCCCGGGACCAACTTTTAGACGGAATAAACGCCCGAGGGCTATCCCGAACCAGGCGGGATATCTTCGGGCGTAAAGCATACAAGGGCGGTATTAAGGACCTGCAACCACTACGCGGACTCCATCCAGTGAACGCAAGAATTCAGGGTCAGCCTGATCATCCGTCACCAATGTATCGATTTGCCGCAGCTCTGCGAAGGTAGCGATCGATCGGCGATTCAGCTTGGTATGATCAAGCAGTGCAACGACCTGGCCAACGTTGGCAACAATATGTCTCTTCAAATCCGCTTCGTAGACGCTGAAATCGGTCAGTCCTTCATTCAAGGTGAACCCTTGGGCGGAAGTGAAGAAAACATCCGCATGAATTTGCCCGAGAAGCCCTTTGCCAAGCAATCCTTCCAATGAGCTGGAGCCGGGACGGAGTACACCGCCAACGACGATAACATTGATTCGCGGATTTTTGGTTAATTCCTGGGCAGTTGCCAAGCCGTTAGTGACAACGGTTAAATATTCGTGATTAAACAAATGCTTGGCCAGCTCCAGAGAGGTAGAGCTGGCATCCAGAATAATACACTGCCCATTCTGTACCAGCTCGGCTGCCGCCCGGCCGATCTTCATCTTCTCCGGCTGATTGATTTGGCTGCGCGAATGAAATGTATTTTCATACGTTGGCGGCTGGGGAAGCACAGCCCCTCCGTGGGTCCGTTCAAGCAGGCCGTCTTCCTCCAATATTTTCAAGTCATTGCGCAGCGTACCTTCCGATACATTGAGGATTTGTGATATTTCCTTAACCAAAATCTGTTTGTTCTCGTTCAATATTTGCATGATTTGATTTCTTCTTTGGGGTGCCAGCATCTTAGCACAGCTCCTAGGTTTCATTTTAAATAAATTATAGCAAAGCCATTTTCTCCATACAATAAAAAGTTTGTTGAAACAACAATAAAGAACAATGAACGGAATACAGATTGCCAATATATATGTAAATTATCAAATGAATATAACGGTAAAACGTTGATATACAAAATAAAACGAAAGCAAAAGACAAGAAAACGTTGACAAAAACTGAAAGTGGTGTGAGAATGAAGTTACACCCGATTGAAATAGCTTGAGGGGATTGAATTCATCATTTCTTTATTATCTTTTCAGCAGGAGGCCGCCGGAAAGCGGTGTTGAATATCTGGCTGAAGTTTGGAAGGAAGGGCTTTGGATGGACAAGACAATCAAATTGATAGTCAGCGATTTGGATGGAACACTGCTGTCGGAGGAACATCGCGTGACCGAATCGGTATTGCGTGCAGTGAATTCGTTTACGGCGGCCGGCGGCTTGTTTACGATAGCAACGGGAAGGACCGCTATATCTGCGCGTCAGACGATCGAGCAGTTGAATCTCACTCTCCCCATGATTTTATGCAACGGCTCCGTGATTGCCGACCGGCATAAGGTGTGGCAGCAAGCGACCCTGGCGGTCAAGGAACTGATTCCTTTTCTGCTGGAAGCCGACCGTCAAGGTCTGTCTGTCATTTTATTTCAGGAGACGGGCATGGGCACCGTTCGCAGGACGGAGGACGTAGCCCGTTTCGAAGAGAGAGAGAATGTCCATTGCCGGCAAGCGGATCTGGAGTCCTCTGCATGGGTAGAAAGCATGGTGCAGAAGATATTGGTCATTGGCAGCATGGGGAAAATAAGAAGCTTGTGGGAGAATCAGCCGTCCGAATTACAGGAAGCTTATTCTACGGTTCAATCGGAGGATGATTTTTTTGAAGTGCTTCCGGCCAATCAGAGTAAAGGAAGAGCCTTGCAGACGTTGTTGGGCCTTCTCGGCATTGATCGCTCCGAAGTGATGGCGATCGGCAATCAGATGAACGATCTGGACATGCTGGAGTATGCCGGGATCGGAGTGGCAGTGGCGAACAGCCATCCGGAGCTGAAGTCGAGAGCGGACTATGTGTGCTCCGGCAGCTGCGGCGATGGGGTCGTGGAAGCTATCGAAACCTTCTGTACTAAAAGAATGAGAAGCGGCAAGGAGTGAAGAGAATGACAATACGCGGAGTGGCCCATAGGGGAGATCCGGTGCGCTTTCCCGAAAATACTTTGTCCGCCTTCGAAGCGGCGGTGAACCATTCTTATTCTCATCTGGAGCTTGATGTGCAGCTGAGCAGGGACGGAGTTCCGGTCATCTGTCACGATCTGTCTGTCGACCGCACAACGGACGGCTCGGGCCGAATCAAGGATTTAACCTTGGCAGAGCTGAAGAAGCTGCGAATCGGCCAGGAGGAGCTTCCAACGCTGGAAGAAGCGCTAACCCTGTTGAAAGACCGGATTATCGTCAATATCGAGTTGAAGCAGCTAGGCCGATATTATCCCGGTTTGGAGGAGGCTTCGCTTGAAGTGGTTCGGAAGCTGGGAATGGAGGAGCAGGTTTTCTTCACATCCTTCGATCATTACTCTGTCCTAAGAATGCGGGAGCTGCATTCCGAAGTGGGGCTAGGCTGGATTAACCACGGGGCTTCACCGGCTTTCTTCCCTCTGATGAAGGAACGGAATCTTCGTTATTTGGCTGTAGGTTACCGCTATCTAACACCGGAATTTATCCGGGAGTGTGAACAGAACGAGATTCAATTGATCGCCTGGACAGTAGATGACGAGGAGCACATGCGGATGATCAGCCGTTATCCGTCTCTGCTCGTATGTACCAATGAATTGAGCAGGTGGGCGGAGGTCAGCGGCCATCCCGTTCCATAAGCTTACCGGTTCCTTCAAATCGATAGACTCGTCCATCGGTTCCAGCATGCCGGCGGTTAAAAATATAGCCGTGTTCCTGCCATAGAGTCAGGAGACGGCTTTATTGTCGTACACCTCCTAACTGGAGATTAAGGGCCGTCAACCGGACGGAGAATTTCCCGAGGCATTGCTTTGACTGTTATTTTGTACGAAATCTGCGGTCCAATCGATCATCCCATCCATCAAGGTCAGCACAAGATTAACGACATCCTGCTCCTTCAGACTTCCTCCGCTTTGATTGGATACATATTGGCTTGTTTTCGTCTCCAGATGGGTTATCATATCTTTGATTTGCATTAGCTCGTTGGCCAAATTGGATACCTGTCCGGAGCCGGAGGAGCTTCCCTTGGGAGCGGCTGATTGTTGTTGTCCACCGGAAGCCCCGCCGCCCCGTTGACTGCTTGATTGGGGATTGGATTGGCCTTTATCGCCTTGCTGGGAAAGGCCTTCACGGATCAGCTTCTTGAGTTGATCAATTTCATTAAGAACGGTTTGATTTTGCTCGGATAGCTCTTCCACCCGATCCCTGAGTTCTTGTACTTTCATGGCTAAAATAACCTCCATGTGTAATTTCCAGCTTCTTTCATTATTCCCGCAGAATAGAAAAACATGCTTGCCGGGGATAAAGCCGTCGGTCTGGAAGACTGCCGTATATAACGAACTGAAAATGCCGACATGGAGGTATAGATCCGAATTCCATGGCAAGGGGGTAATCGCCGCAAAAACGGGCGGATGACTATTTGTCATTTGCCGATTAGTCCAGACCACGGCTGGGGGAGGGTCATATAATGTCATTAGTTGGCGAAGAAAGGAGGACTCAACTATGGGTGGATTTGTTGGAGGAGCAGGTTTTAGCTGTGGAGTCGGAGGATTGTTTACCAGCACAGGAGTCATCTTAGTTCTTTTCATCCTTTTGGTTATTGTCAGCCGCGCTTGGATCTAAGTCTTCTGACTTCGACAATGGTACGCTTACGTAACAGGCAGGCGCTTATTAGGCGCCTGCCCTTTTACATGCCTGTCAACGGACAGGCTGGATATGGGCGTCCTCCAGCGGAAGGAACTTAGAGGACGGCTAATAACTGCGAAGGAGTAAGTCCGGACGGGATCTTCCATCCAGTTGTTTACGGCTGGGCTACTGCTGCTCTGACAGGTATCCAGTCGATCGCTTGGAAGGTTCCCGTTTCAGCGGATTGCTTGGCTTTCAAGCACATTAGGGCGCTCAGCAGTCCGTCATCCAGGGTGCTGACCGATTCTGCCTGCCCGCGCATCACATCGATAAAGTTGCGGGCGAGCACCGTGTCACCGCCAAAATGACCTTCGGCCGGGTTAATCTCATAAGTTTTAACCGTATCTTCATGATGCATCATCACTTTTACTTGTTTGGTATAGAAATCAAATTCTACGGTTCCCTTGAAGCCCATAAAGCGTGCCCCGCGCGCCCCCGCCTCATTACGCACGAAGAAATTCTGGGAGTAGGAGAGATGCATGCCGGATTTGAAGCGAATGAGTGCGCTTCCGGAATCCTCATTTCCGGTATCCTCGGCGAAACAGCAATACTTCCAGGTATCCGGCAGATCGGAGCGGAATGCGGTGCTTTCCGGACAGGTGCGGTTTTCTTCGCAATCGGCACACTGCAGCCCGGCCGGCTTCGAGCCCTTAAAGATTTGTTTCGAGGTCATGGCAGCAATGCTTTCCGGCTGGTTTTGCAGCAGATAGGTGATATAGTCGAAATCATGCGTTGCTTTCTGCAGAAATAATCCGCCTGTCTCCGCCTCATCCCGGTACCAGTTATGATAATAGACACCGCCGTAAGGCACATTGTTGATCGCCTGAGCATGTTCGATCGTGCCTAATTGGCCGGAATCGATGATTTCCTTCACTTTCTGTACAATCGTCGTTACTCTCAACGGGAAGGAGACGACGACTTGCGAACGGGAGGCGCGATAGCCTTCCTGCAGCCTGTGCAAATCCTCGAGGGTTGTGGCAACCGGCTTCTCGAGAAACAGAGGGAGCCCCGTTGGCAGCACCTTCAAGGCTAATTCCGTATGCAGGGAACAGCGGGTTCCGATCAGGACGCCGTCCAGCTTCTCGCTATCCAGCATCTGTTCCGCAGAATCATAGAAGGTTACATCCTGTAACTTCTGATGCTCCTGTCTGACCTTATCCTTGCGAATGTCCGTAATGGCAGCTATTCGGCAGGAAGGGTCCTGCCGGATGATTTCATCAATCACATGCGAGATTCTTGCTCCGTAACCAATGACGCCAAGCTTCATACTTATGTCCCTCCGATAATTAATGCGATATAAGATAATGGCTTCATTATAAGACGAACCTTCCGAGTTTTCTTTGTTCTGAAAGCCCGTTTATTTGTACTTTTGCGCCATGTCGGACATTTCTTCCCGATGACCCTGCCGTCGTCGTATAATTCGTATGGGCGGTTTCCTTAAATCTCCAGTTCATGTATGATGGAAAGGTACAGTAATACTAAACAGCTATGTGGAGCGTGCATCACCATGAAGCAATACCCGAGAACGGTCCTGCATCAGTCCGTCGTCATTGACCGGATCGTTTCCTTATATTATTTCGAGTTCGCCAAGGATTTCGTTTTTCCCGGTGAAGAACATGATTTCTGGGAGTTTCTTTACATTGATAAAGGGGAAGTAGCTGTAAGGGCCGATGAAACACTGCATCTTCTAAAGCAGGGCTCGATTATTTTTCATAAGCCTAATGAATTCCACAGCATCTATGCGAACCGGGTGGTCGCGCCGAATTTGATCGTTATGAGCTTTGAATGCCATTCGGATATGATGAAGATGTTCGAGAACAAAATTATCCGGCTTGGGGACGAGGAGCGAAATTTGCTGGCTGAGATCGTTCGGGAAGGAATGAATGCGTTTCATTTCCCGTTCCGGATTCCTCTTCAACGAAGAGCCGATGCTCCCGTCGGTTCCGAACAGCTGATCAAGCTCTATCTGGAAACGTTCCTGCTGCGTCTCCTTCGCAAGGAACAATCCAGGCGGACCACAGGGGAGTCCGTACCGGTCCCCTTATCTTCCACGGCTAAAGAGAACAAGGAAGCCCAGATGGTGAGAGACATCATCTCCTACCTGGAAGGAAGATTGGGCTCCAAGCTGTCCCTGGCCGAGATGAGTGAAACCCTGCATATGTCCAAAACGAAGCTGAAAGAGCTGTTCAAGCGAAGAACAGGTTACTCGTTGATGGAATACTTCGGGCAGTTAAGAATAGATCGTGCCAAATCGTATATTCGCGAGGAATCGGCCAATTTTACGGAAATTGCAGACCGGCTCGGCTTCAGCAGCGTTCATTATTTTTCCAAAGCCTTCAAGAAAACGACCGGCATGAGTCCGACGGAATATGCAAAATCCGTCAAGGCCAGGGTCCCCGTAGGGAAAATATAAACTCCATAAAAGTGAGATTCACCGATTTGACCATGACGCTATTCATTCTAATGTCTTCCAGGGAGGGAATACGATGGTACTCGTAAATGAACAAGATTACATAGCTAGAACCGATGCGGCCTCCGATACTTTATGGGAGCCGTTATGGCGGATCGCCACACCTCTGCTGCCTGTGGAGAAGCGGATTTTGCAATCATCCGCCTTGAGAAGACTGCATTACGTTCATCACGGCGGAGCTTCACGAATCAATACGCATCATACGTTCAGTCGTTTGCAGCATACTTTGGGCGTGTTCTCTTTAATTGCCCATTACTGTCCGGATAACGGGACGCTGAGGGCGGCTTCCCTGCTGCATGATATCGGTCACGGCCCGTTCAGCCATTCGCTGGAAGGAATCGAAGGGATAGATCATCACCAGTGGACCCGGGATATGTTGTTTGGAGAGGAATTATCCGGCATTTTGCAGGAGCACGGAATCCATCCGGAGGAGATCTGGGCTTATGTCCATGGAGAAGTCCCGAGTTTGCTAAGAAATTCTACGGGAGTTCTGCACCTGGACCACCTGGATTCCTGGGCGCGCAGCGCGCAGGCGGGAGGCTATCTGCCCGTTGAGCCGAATGAGCTGCTGGACCGGTTGTTCCCTGCTCCCGATGGAGTGCAGGCGGATAGGGAGGCAGCCGAGCTGATGGTGGACCTCATAGTGGAAGAGGCCAAATTCCATACCTCACCTGCGAACATTGCCGCAAATTCGGAGCTTCGGCAGATCGTCTTCCAATGGATTAGGGAGGCCCGTCCGGATAAACGGCAGCTTATCGGAATGACCGACTCCATGCTGGAGCAGGAGCTGCTCAGGCATCCCGGTACGAGTGGCCGGTTAAGAAGACTGCTGCTGGAATCCTGGCGGCTTAGGGTTACCCGGGACCGGGATCAGGCCCCGGCTGATGCCTTGGAGGTAGAGGTGAACAAATTATATTTGTCCGTCCCCATGGTCCAAGGCCGGAAAATAACCGAGATCTCGGAGCGGGCGCGCGGCAGGATAGAAGATGTACAGCATCGAAAGGGCAAGTACTACGTCTATTGGCAGGACTAGGCGCTAACCCCGGCGGCTGTTCCGCGAAGTTCTTCCGACCGTAACGTCAAGTGTCGGGGACCGGCGGCTGCCGGTACTTGCTGGGCGGCTGGCCATAATATTTGGAGAAGGCCTTGGAGAATGAAAATAGATCCGGATAACCGGTGGACAAGGCAATCTCCGTTACAGGCATGGAGGTGTCCTGCAGCAGCTTGGCCGCCTTCTCCATCTTCAGCTTCTGCAAGTAGCGCAGCGGTGAAATGCCCATCTGTTCGGTAAAAACCGAGGAGAAGTACGATCGGTTGACTCCGGCATAATCCGCTGCATCCTGAATCGAAATGCCTTCGGAGAAATGAAGCTTCAGGAAGTCGACGCTCTGCTGCAGCCACGCGGAACGTTTAGCGGGAGGAATCTCCGAATGGCGGACAGTCATCTGACTGAACAATTGGTAGATGAGCGACAGAATGGCCGCAGCGGACCCGGCTCCTTGCTGCTTGCGCAGAACGTCCATCAATCCTTCTAACGTAGAAAGAACATGAGAGCCGACCGTTTGCTCCCGGTAGGGCCGTTCCGGAGAGAGCCCTGCCGCTTCCAGCAGGTGCGGAACCTGCCCGCCGTCCATCGCTATCCAGCACATGCGGAGCGGCGATGATGAAGGAACCACCTGATAGGAGTAGGCGATTTGCGGATATAGGCAGAACAGATCCCCTTGCTTTAAAATCAGGGACAGCTTCCCCCGTTCCACCTTCACCTGACCCCCCAGCACAAAATGTATACTGTAGCACTCGATAAAGCGGGAGCCGACTTGGTAATTGGGCTTGGCCTGGTTCCTTCCGGCCCTGACCAGCCACAGGCCGCCCATTCTTTCCATCTCGGACGGCTTGTAATAATGATACTCCGCATACTCGTGAGAGTATTCCTGCATGTCCCTCATCGATTATCCCCCTCTAAAATCCTCTATTTATAAAATAGGAGAAACCTAACAAAATGACAAGCAGGGCCTTTAATCCTCATTCAGCTTACATTCATGTCTTGCAGCTCTTTCCTTAGCCTACTCTCCTTACTCCACTCAATCACGAAATAATAAAGCTTCAATTAGACTCTAGCCATTTCGTTTGCGGGAAAGTCCGCATTTGTGACCGCTCCTCCTCAGCTTACCTGTTGTTTTGACGCCTTTTGACCATTATCCCCTTGGATCAGGAGGCCTATGGAGGCGGGTAATAGCGACCGATAGAGGAAGGTTGGATGCACCATGGAGATCAGGGAGGGGCTCAGGCCCAGGATTCCATGATTCTGATTAGAAGGGATAGCCGTCCAAGCCGAGGAGCGCGAGATTCCGAGAGCTGGGGTAGCCGGAAGGCTTCCAGCTTAAAAAAACCAATCCTATCTTAATTTAGCCATGAGACAACGGAAGGAGTTTGTGGTAAGATCATCCAACCGCCAGTGGTATCTCTTTGTAAATGTGGACAAAGGAGTGAAAACGAATGGCTACTTTGCTGGTTGTAGATGACGAGCCCATCATTCGTGCCGGATTGGTGAAGCTTATCAAGCAGTATGATCCTGACTGCGAGGTGCTGGCAATGCCGAACGGCGCTGCTGCGTTAGAGCAAATCAACAAGCGGATCCCGGATTTGGTGTTAACCGATATCCGTATGCCGAAGATGGACGGTCTGGAGCTGTGCAGGCAGATCGACGAGAACCGGTTTCACGTCAAAATGGTAGTAATATCGGGATACAGTGATTTCTTCTACGCTCAGAAATGCCTCACTTACGGCGTAAAAGAGTATTTGTTGAAACCGATTACAGAAAAAGAGCTATACCCGGTGCTGGATAGGCTGCTGAAGGAAGAAGGAGCCTATTCCCTGTCTCTTATCCACTATGAGGAATGGCTGGAGACCGTCGAGCAGACCATATGGGCGGTAGATATCGACAAAGTTTACGCTTTAGTGGAGCAGTGGGTGGAGAGCGGTTATGCTCATCTGAAGACGGCTCAGCTTCAGCAAATTGTGGAAGACGGGCTCGCGCTGCTCGTGAAGAAGCTGAACTCGCGCAGCGTGTACCGTTTTGAAATGGGGCCTGCGGGCAGAACAGCCGCTTCGCGATCGGAAGTGATCGATTATTTGAAGCAGGAGCTGCATCGTCTGTGTAATGAACTGCATCATTGGCGGGGAGGCATGGAGAAGAATCTGTTCGAGGAGGCGAAGGCCTACATAGACCAGCATATTACGGAAGAAATAAGCTTGGAGGACGTCGCGGAGAAGGTCGGTCTCGCCCCGACTTATTTTAGCTTTTATTTCAAAAAAATGACCAACGAAACTTTCGTGCAGTACCGGATGAAGAAACGGATCGAAATGGCGAAAAAGCTGCTGGAGCTCCCGCATTACAAAATTGTCGATGTGGGCATGGAAATCGGCTATCAGAATTATCCCCATTTCACCAAAATATTCAAAAAAATTACCGGACTGTCTCCTACGGAGTACAGGCAGATGCTGGGCATTCGATAATGTGGAGAAGAAGCCTGGCGGTCAAAGTTTTTATGTCGTTCGTTATAGTCATCATCGTCTCCTTCTCCATTGTGAGCATATCCATGTATGTAACCTCGTCCCGGGAGCTCGATCTGCTGCACGAAGAGATGCTGACGCAAATCGTTGACAACGCCCTGCATCACACCGATCTTTATATTAAAAGCTACGAGAGGGCAACGCTGTCGCTGCTTACCTCCAGTCAAGTAAAACAGTTTCTGGATGCCGAGCAGAATCAATATTTTACGTATTATTCCTTATCTGCTCAAATCAAGGATGAGCTGTTCAAGCCGATATTTATCAACAACCCGGAAATCAGCATGATTTATTTAATCAGCTATAACGGCATGACCTTTCATGACTTCAATATTGATCATCCTCCCTTTAGCGAGTCCGTGTTGAAGGATAGTCTGGAGGATTTGCGGGAGCAGACGAAGGATGACGGTTCTCTGTCGTTGATAGATTGGAGCTTTCTTGATGGCCAGCTTGCGCTGGCGCGCAAAATATCCGGACGCCAGACGTCAAAGCTTTTCAAAGGAATCGTGGGCATCGAGTTGAGAATTGAAGAATTAACCACGCTCTGGAAAGGGATTAGGCTGGGGGATCGCGGATATTTTTTTATTGTCAACGATCGGGGGAAAATTGTTTACGATCCGAATAAAGAGAAGATCGGCAAGCAATTGGAGGGCCGTCTATTCGAGCAGGTCCGGGATCATGAGGGAGCCTTCTTTATCGATGAAGAGGCAGGCGAAGAAGGCCTTCAGCGAATCTATTTCAGCAGGCGGTCGGATTATTCCGGGTGGACGCTTGTATCTTCCATGCCGTTGGAAGCGGTCAGGAAGCCGGTGCAGACCATCCGGCAGACGACACTCGCGGCCAGTGCAATCAGCATTGTCGTCGCCCTGCTTCTTGCTTACCGATTCGGCCGGTCGATCATCTCTCCGATCCGAATGATCGAACAAGGGATGCGCCGGACGGAGAAGGGAGATTGGACGAAGGTGCCTCTGCGCGGCAAGAAGGACGAGATGGATCGCCTGATTCACAGCTACAACATCATGGTTTCGCGACTGTCGGAGCTGGTCGAGAGGGTGTACGAAAGCGAGCTGAAGAACCAGGATAATTTATTCAAACGGCAGTTAGCCGAATTTCAGGCGCTACAGCTGCAGATCAATCCGCATTTTCTGTATAACACGCTGGAAACGGTTATCTGCTATGCTGTCGTTCAGGAGTCCGAAGAGATCAAGGATATAGTCCGGGCCATGTCGCTAATGCTCCGTTATTCCGTACAGACCGATTTGGAGGAAATTACGGTAGCGAATGAACTGAAGCATGTTCTTCATTATATGACCATCATGAATTACCGGTTTGAACAGCCATTCGAGCTTCAGGTCGATATCCCTCCCGAATATTTGCTTAAGAAGATGGTCCGGCTTACGCTGCAGCCTTTGGTGGAGAACGCCTTTAAGCATGCGTTTCCGGATGGGATTGAGGATTACCACTACATCCGCATTTACGCCGAGGCGGAGGGACAGCGGCTGAAAATTACCGTTGCCGATAACGGCCAGGGAATGCCGGAGGAAGAGCTGCTTAAGCTCCGGATGAAGCTGTCCGTTAATGAGGCGCAGAGGTCTAAAGAGAGGCAGCTGAGAGAACAGTTATCCGCGGAAGAGCAGGTCGAAGTGGGTCAAGCTGGAGAGCATGGCGGAATCGGTTTGATTAATGTGCATAACCGTATTCAAATGGTGTTCGGGGCGCAGTATGGGCTTAGTGTGGAGAGCGCGCCGGGCCAAGGGACGGCCGTTACGCTGACGATGCCGGATACCGATGCCGTCGGATTCGCCGGGATGGCCGGGCGTCACCTTAAGATAGAAGATAGGAGCGTAAATCAATATAATGAGCTTTTTTCCGATTCATTTATGATGAATCTATGATTTGACAAATCTATGAAATCACTAGAAACCAACAGACGAGGGGGAATGAGGTTCCGTTGAAACGATTTTTGAATAGAGGAGGAGGATGGTTCTGGAACTGACCAGACGCAAACAAACCTACCGTGCAGCTCAAGCCTCCCCGCTGGTGTTGCTCGTCAAGAATGTAAGGAAATGCTGGCAGCTCTATTTATTGATGCTGGCGCCGTTTATCTATTTGGTTATTTTTAAATACTGGCCGATGTACGGAGCACTGATTTCCTTTCAGGATTTCGTCCCGACCAAGGGCTTCTGGGGAAGCGATTGGGTAGGACTGAAGCATTTCGTGCGATTCTTCGACTCCTACGAGTTCTGGAGAATTATGAAAAATACGCTGATTCTAAGCTTGTACAGCCTTATTGCAGGGTTTCCGTTTCCCATTCTGTTGGCCTTGTGCCTGAATTACGTAAATCAGCGGTTTTTCAAAAAATCAGTGCAGATGATTACCTACGCCCCCCATTTCATATCGGTGGTCGTCATGGTCGGGATTATTTTGCAGCTTCTCGATCCGCGCATCGGGGTAGTCAATATGATTTTGCAGTTTTTCGGCTTTCAGCCGATCAATTTTATGGGCAGCCCGGATTTGTTTAAATCCATTTACGTATGGTCGGGAATATGGCAGAATGTCGGTTTTTCCTGCATCATCTATTTGGCGGCGCTTTCATCGATTGATCCGTCGCTTCACGAGGCCGCTGTCGTTGACGGAGCGAGCAAGCTCCAAAGAATGTGGCATATCGATTTGCCGGGAATCGTACCCGTTGCCGTCATTTTGCTTATTCTGAACACCGGCAACATTCTGGATACCGGCTTCGAGAAGGTGCTTCTCATGCAAAATCCGCTGAACCTGAGCACATCGGAAGTCATTGACACTTACGTTTACAAAGTGGGGCTGGCTTCCACGGCGATCAACTATTCGTATTCCTCTGCCATCGGACTGTTCAAATCGGTTATCAATCTGATCCTGCTGGTGCTCGTCAACAGAATCGCCAGGAAGGTCGGAGAGACAAGCCTATGGTAAGATCCAGCTTAATGAACGAGAGGCGTGAAGAAAGATGAATTCGAATCGAGTAGTGGAAAGCAGAGGAGACCGATTATTTAATCTCATTAACTATACCATCCTGTTTCTGTTTACGATCACGATCCTTTATCCGCTTGTCTATATTGTTAGCGCTTCCTTCAGCTCTCCGCTTGCTGTCGTATCGGGCAAGGTATGGCTGTGGCCGGTGGACTTTTCTTTGGCCGGGTATGAGGCTGTTTTTAAACATAAGCTGATTTGGACCGGATTTGCCAATTCGTTGTTCTATACCGTCGTAGGAACGGTGGTCAATGTCGTTCTTACCTTGATGGCGGCTTATCCGCTGTCGCGTAAGGATTTCTATATCCGGCATGTAATCATGGCGCTGTTTGTGTTCACGATCATGTTCTCGGGCGGTCTGATCCCCTCTTACCTGTTGGTCAAGGATCTGGGCATGATCGATACGCGTTGGGCCCTGATCTTCCCGGGCGCGCTGAGCGTAATGAACGTCATTATCACGAGAACGTTCTTCCAGACGACCATTCCCGATGAGCTGCTGGATGCGGGACAATTGGACGGGTGCAGCGATTTCAAGTTTTTGCTCCATGTCGTGCTTCCGCTTTCCGGACCGATTATCGCCGTTCTGACCTTGTTCTATGCGGTCGGCCATTGGAATTCCTTCTTCAGCGCTCTTCTGTATCTAAAGAGGCAGGAGCTGTATCCGCTGCAGCTTGTCCTTCGGGACATTCTTATACAGAACGAGGTGGACGCGGAGATGATGTCGGACGTGGCCGATGCCGCCGCCAGGGAAAGCTTGCGGGAATTGCTGAAATATTCTTTGATCGTTGTATCCACCATACCTGTTCTTGTTATTTATCCTTTTATTCAAAGACATTTTGTCAAAGGAATCATGATCGGTTCCCTGAAGGGATAACCGCCATAGATCACAAAGGCTGTAGGGAGGGGTTAATATGTTAAAAAAATATGTGTCCGCCGGTATGTGTCTGATGCTCGGTTCAACACTGGTTATGAGTGCTTGCGGCAGTAAAGAGGAGCCCGGGGCGGATCCTGCTTCAGCGGCGACCGTCAATCCGACGGGTGTATTTCCTATTACCAATGAAAAAACAACGATCAAGGTGCTCATGAAAGGGAGCAATGCGGTAGAGAACTTCGCCACTAACGAATTTACGAAGTGGCTGGAGGAAAAGACGAACATTCACATCGAATGGGAGGTGGCGCCGAACAAAACGGCCGATGAGAAGCTGAATATTACGCTGGCCAGCGGAGATTATCCCGAGGTCATTATGGGTTTTGCGGTCAAACCGGTCCAGCAGGCGCTGTACGGGAAGGACGGGGTTTTCCTGCCGCTCAACGATCTGATTGAGAAATACGGGGAATATACGAAGCAGATGTTCGAAGCGGCTCCTACGGCGCGGGACGTGATTACCGCACCGGATGGCAACATCTATGCCCTGCCCATGGTAAACGACTGCTACCACTGCTCCATGGGGACGAAGATGTGGATTAACAAAGCTTGGCTCGATAAGCTGAATCTGCCGGTGCCCCAGACCACGGAGGAGTTCCGCGAAGTACTCCGGGCATTTAAGGACAAGGATCCGAACGGAAACGGCAAAGCCGATGAAATTCCTCTGGTCGGGGCGACTAACGGACCGCAGAGCAAGATCGATTTGTTCCTGATGCGTTCGTTCATCGAATTCGACGGCTCCGGCATGTTCCTGAAGGATGGCAAGATCGATGTGGCCTATAACAAGCCCGAATGGAAGGAAGGCCTGAAGTATCTGCATTCGTTGTTCGAGGAAGGGCTTCTGTCGCCGCAAAGCTTTACCCAGGACCGGAACCAATTGAAGCAAATGGGGGAGAATCCGGAAGCTCCAATTCTGGGAGCGGTTGCCTCTCAGAACCCTACTGTTTTCGTGTCGATGGATTCCGACCGGGCGAAGGATTATGTGACGATTCCGCCGCTGGAAGGCCCTGGAGGCATCCGCTCGGCGAACTACAATCCATATAGCGCGACGGGTAACGGATATTTCGTGATTACGAATAAGGCGAAGAACCCGGAGGCTGCGTTCCGGCTGGCGGACTTCCTGTACAGTGAAGAAGGAACGATGCGGTCGAATATTGGAAGACCTGGCCAGGAGTGGGTAGAAGCGGCGGAAGGTGAGTTGGGCATTGACGGGAAGCCGGGGAAATGGAAGCAGCTTTCGACGTTTGGCGGGGTGCAGAACGTACATTGGTCGCAATCCGGCCCTTCGCTTCGCACGAATGAATTCCGGTTGAGCCAGGTGGCCGATCCGGAGAACCCGCTGGAGGTCATTCTGTATAACGAAACGAAGAACAACTATGAGCCTTATAGAATGGATCCGGGGCTGGTCGTTCCTCCCCTGTTCTTTACTAACGAGCAGGCTGAGGAATTGGCCGACATTCAGAAGACGATTACCGATTACAAGGATGAAATGCTGGCGAAGGCGGTGATAGGAGAGATCGACATCGACAAGGAATGGGATAATTATGTGAAGACTTTGGAAAAGATGAAGCTTCCGAGGTATCTGGAAATCTTCCAGGAAGCCTATGAGGTATCTTCCTTCAAAAAGTAGGCTCGGGGAGCATAAGAAAACCCAATTTTATCTGTAAAAAAGCCATCGGTTCTCCCTTCCCATGTGATACGCTTGGAACAGTGCACACATTAGTATCCGGGAAGGCGAGGATCGGATTGGGAATGCAAATAGAATGGGGATGACCCGCAGCGATCCGAACAACTTCTAACCAAGAAGGAAGGGAAAGGCTATGGCTATGAGAGATAGAGAAGATTTAATGGATAATGCGGAACAGGAAGCCAGGGAAAGTCGGCATAGCCGGGGCGGAGAAGCTGCCCCGGCCGATGCCGGTCATGATGAGAGAATAGCTTGGTGGCGGGAGGCTAGGCTCGGGCTGTTTATCCATTGGGGGCTTTATTCGCTCCCTGCCGGAATTTGGCGGGGAGAGGAAGTCAAGGCGGCCTATGCCGAGCATCTGCAGCTAAAGGCGGAAATCCCCGTTAAGGAATATGAAACGATCGCGGGCGAATTTAACCCGGTCCGATTCGATGCCGAGGAATGGGTGCTGGCCGCCAAGGATGCCGGCCTTAAGTATTTGGTTGTGACGGCCAAGCATCACGACGGGTTCGCCATGTATGATTCCAAGGTGAGCGACTACAACATCGTCAAGGCTACTCCGTTCGGGCGGGACCCGATGGCGGAGCTGGCGGAGGCATGTGCCAAGCATGGGGTGAAGCTCTGTTTTTACTATTCTCATGCGATGGATTGGCATCATCCGGATTCGCAAGGGAACACATTAGATTTTCCCGGGAATATCGGGGCCTATGACCCTGTGGAGTCTTGGATAGACGATGAGGACAAGGCATCGCGCTATGAGCGGTATCTGCAGCAGAAGGCGTTCCCGCAAATCCGGGAACTGCTGACACAATACGGTCCGGTCGGGATCCTATGGTTCGATTGCGGCCAGAAACTGACCAGAGAACAGGGCGAAAGATTCGTGGAGGCGGTCCGCAAGGAACAGCCGGCCTGTCTGGTTAACCGGAGGGTGTGGAAGGACCCTCTCGGCGATTACGGCAATACGATGGATAATCAGCCCCATGTCCGGGTGTCCAGGCCGGATTGGGAATCTATCGTAACGCTGAACGATTCATGGGGATACAAGAAGCTGGACAATAACTGGAAGTCGCCGCTGGATATTTTGCACAATATGATAGACGTCGTCAGCATGAACGGTAATTTTCTGATCAACGTCGGGCCTACCGGCGAAGGGGATTTCGATCCGATGTCCCGGAAGCTTCTCAAGGCCATTGGGGATTGGCTGCGCGTTAACGGAGAGAGTGTTTACGGCTCGGTTCAGAGCCCTATCGGCAAGCCGCCGTGGGGACGATGCACGATGAAGGGAAGCACGCTGTATCTGCATGTCTTCCATTGGCCGGATAACGGTGAGCTGCTTGTTCCGGGGATTCGCAATAGGATCAGACAGGCTTCCTTGCTGGCCGACCCGCATCGCAAGCCACTGGAGGTCATCCGGATGAACGGAGAAGATTGGCTCATCCGCGTTCCGGCGGAAGCCCCCGACCCGCTTGTAACGGTCCTGTCGGTCGAATTGGACGGGACGGTGGACGCCAATCCGGTCAAACGGCTGTATGCTTCCGGCTATGACAACGTATTTCCTGTGTTCGACGGAGAAATTCACGGAGAGACGTTAAGGTACGATACCGGTAAGAAGGATCGCGACATTGTGACCGATTGGTCCGATCCCGGAGATTGGATCCGATGGACCTATCGGTGTGCTGAGCCGGGGGTCTACAAAGTACGGGTCACGTATGGGGCTGCGCCGGGCGAGTCGGGAGGCGCCTTCATCGTGGAAACCTGCAGGATCGGTGAGAATAGGGAGGCTGGCACAGTTGGTTCCGCCGGTACGGGAGGCAAGAGGGGAGCGGGAGCCCCATCTCCAACTTCTTCTGCGGGCACGGTCGGTTCCTCAGGTGCGGAAGGAATGATAGGCTCGCTATCTGCTACTCCTTCTGCAGGCACTGCCGGAGAAACGGAAACGGTTCTGACCTTGGAGGCAGAGGTACAGGAGACCGGGGGACCTTACGAATACCGAACGTTCGAGGTCGGAGAATTCCGCCTGGAGCAGGAGGGAGTTTATTCGCTAGCGGTCCGGGCCGGCAGGTTGAAAGGCGGAACGCTGATGAACCTCAGGCAGGTAGCTATAGTGGCCGATAATGAGTAGCGAATGACGGCCTCGGATGAGAAGGATCGAAGAGTGAACCTTGACGGGTTCACTCTTTGCCGCATAGATAAGCAGGGCAAGTGTGTCAGGCCGCCTATCGATTTAGGCGAGTAGGTCAGCGCCTGCCGAGCGGAGCAAATCTGGCCCCCTGCCGAGCAGTGCAGGTACGGTCTGGCCATCTGCCGCCTGATGTGCTACCACGAAGGACCGTCAATAATGCAGGTCTTTGAGGCCAAGTTAGCTGAAATCAGCCAAAGACAAGCAAATGTGCAGGTGATTTTCGCGTTTTCGCGGATTTTCGGATTTTTAGGCCGATTCAACTGAAGAATTGCACGTCTTTTTCGATTTTTATCAGATTCTCGTATAAAGACCTGCACTTTGGTATGTCTTTTGTGCAAATGCACGGCAGGGATGGCGGCCAGGGCGGTCGATTGGCAATTTCTCAACCATAAGTTAGGCCGTCTTAGCCGCCAAGCTGATGTTGCCGCCAAATTCGACAATGACCGATATAGAACTATATGCTTTTAAGGAGGACAACCGGAATGTATAACAAATTGCTTCCCGCCCCTGTGAACGGAGGCTTCAGAATGGAAGGTTATTGGGTATGGTGCGGTTCTGTCATCCGGGGGGAAGACGGCAAATATCACCTGTTTGCGTCAAGGTGGCCGAAGTCGCTTCCTATGCACCCCGGCTGGATTGTCGCATCAGAGATCGTTCGGGCCGTATCGGATACTCCGGAAGGGCCTTATCAATTTCAAGAGGTCGTACTGCCGGCACGCGGTGCCGAGTACTGGGATGGAAGAAGCACTCACAACCCCCATATTACGAAGCATGGGGATACTTATCTGTTGTACTACATGGGTTCAACCCATCCGTTGGCCGACCCCGAACCGGGGGGCCCTCTGGGCTTGGACGATCCGCGCTGCATTGTCGGCCGTGCCAACAAACGAATCGGGTTGGCGACGTCCAGAAGCGTCTTCGGGCCATGGGAAAGAAAGGATATGCCCATTCTGTCCACCCGCCCGGGCAAATTCGACAGCTTCCTGACGTCCAATCCGGCTCCTTGCGTCCATGAGGACGGCTCGGTTTTGCTTATTTATAAAGCGAGGAGATACGAAGGTAATACCCATGGCAAAATGACGCTGGGAAGCGCCCGCGCCGCCCATTACAACGGACCGTACAAGGTCGTTAGCGAGCATCCGGTTTTCCCTCCGGAGAAATTCCATCTGGAAGACCCCTTCATTTGGAAAACTCCGGCCGGTTACGAGATGATAGCCAAAGATATGGAGGGTCATGTGTGCGGAGAGAAGTACGGGGGGATCCACGCCTATTCCCCGGACGGTCTCGACTGGAGGCTGGCGGAAGAGCCGCAGGCTTATTCGCGCCGAATATTGTGGGATGACGGTCAGACGAGGCTGATGGGCAATCTGGAAAGGCCGTTCCTGCTATTCCAGGATGGAAAGCCGACCCATCTGTTCGCGGCAACGTCCAATGGAACCAGAGGGTTCTACGACGCCACCGAGACGTGGAATATGGTGATTCCGATCGCAAGCGAATAAGCAGCCGTATCGTCGGTCGGCGGCAACAAAGCTTCACATGGGTGAAATCTTTATCTGACATAATAAAGGTCAGGTCCTTTAGCAGAGTATATCAAAATATATCGGGCGAGGAGAAATGTGCCGATGACTTGGAATGGCAGAGGAAGAGTAAAGGTGGAGACAGATTGGGCGGAATTCTTGTCCCGCCATGACATGACCTGGAGTGTCCGACCGCTGTCGTGGAACGAGGGAGCCTTTATCGGCAACGGACTGCTGGGTGCGATGGTTTACGGCGAGGAGCACAGAAGCAAGCGGAATGTGCTCCGTTTCGTGCTTGGACGTACGGATGTTACGGTTCAAAGAGCCGATGGCGGCGGCTTTCCTCCACGGGTTCCGATCGGGGAGCTTGATCTGGAGCTGGAAGGAATGATTTATCAGCCGGCGGATATCCGGCTGGATCTGTGGAATGCCGAGCTGCGGGCCCATCTTCCGACAACGAAGGGTGAAGTCCGGCTGCGGGCGTTTATCCATAGCGAGGAAGAGGAAGACATACTGCTGATTGAGCTGCATACCTCTTCGGGAGAAAGAAACGCGAGGTTTCAGTGGTATGCGTACCCCGATGTTGATCCGGTACTCAAAAATGCGGACGGGATCAATTTCAACCAGTATCTTCCCAAGACGGATGTGCAGCTTGGCGAGCGGGAAGGAGTACAATGGGGAAAGCAAACCTATCCGTCCGGAGAAGGCTGTCTGACCGCCTGGAAAGAGAAGCGGCCGGCTTCCGATCATCGCGTCTTGTACTTGACCGTCGCCGGAGGAGCGGGAGAAAGCGACATTCAGCAAGCGGTCGGCAGCATTCAATCCGCTAGTAACCGATCGGTAGAAGCTTATGCCGTGACTCATCGCAGCTGGTGGCATCATTATTATCCGCTGAGCTTCGTTTCGATTCCGGATACTAGATTGGAAGGGTTCTACTGGATTCAAATGTACAAGCTCGCATCGGCGACCAGAGCCCACCGTCTCATTATCGATAATCAGGGGCCTTGGCTGACGACTACGCCTTGGCCCGGGGTTTGGTTCAATATGAATGTGCAGATGAGCTATTCGCCGGTTTATACATCCAATCGGCTCGATATCGGCCAATCTCTCCTCAACGCGCTCGACCGCAGCCGGGAACAATTGATCCGCAACGTTCCCGAGCCCTACCGGTACGATTCGGCCGGCTTGGGCCGGAGCTGCAGCTACGATCTGGCCAGCAACGTAGAGGACGAAGTCGGCAACTTGACTTGGCTTCTTCACAGCGTCTGGAGGCATTACCGGGCGACAATGGACGACGAAATGCTGCGAACCCTGCTCTATCCGCTCTTACGGAGAAGCGTCAACTATTACTTGCATATCCTGGAAGAAGGGGAGGATGGCCATTGCCATATGCCTCCGACCATATCTCCGGAATACGGCTCGTTCAAGCGGCTGACGGTCAGGAATTGTCATTATGACCTGGCTTTGCTGCGCTGGGGCTGTACAACGCTGCTTGCGATCTGCGACCGCTTATCCATTGAGGATGAGCTGTCCGATCGCTGGGAGGAAGTACTGGACAGGCTAGCTCCTTATCCTTATGACGAACAGCAGGGATTTCTGATCGGTCAGAACACTCCTATGGAATTCGGCCATAGACATTTCAGCCATCTGTTGGCAGCTTTCCCGCTTCATCTCATCGGGGAGACGGAGGAGGATAAAGACAAGATCCGGCGGACACTGCGCCACTGGATCGGCCGGGAGGGAGATCTGCGCGGATTCAGCTTTACGGGGGCGGCCTCCGTTGCCGCCATATTGGGCAGCGGAAGCGAAGCGCTGCGTTACCTGCATACGCTGATGCATCTCATCAAGCCGAATACGATGTACCGGGAGGCCGGTCCGGTAATCGAATCGCCGCTCGCCGGGGCGGAGGCCATTCATGACCTGCTCCTGCAAAGCTGGGGAGGAGTAATCCGCGTATTTCCCGCAGTGCCGGATGAATGGGATGCGGCCGTGTTTCATCATTTGAGGGCCGAGGGGGCCTTCCTGGTCAGCGCCGAACGGCGGGGAAGCCGGACGCAGTGGGTCCGGGTGGAGAGTCTAGCGGGCGAGCCCTGCAGAATCCGGACCGATTGGCCGGTCGACGGCATCGCCGTGGACAGCGACCGTCCGCTTGTGATCAAGCCATGCGGAGACGGAATCATAGAGCTTGATCTTCGTAAAGGGGAGGAAGCGGTTCTTTATCCGAAGGGGGAGGCAGCCGACTTTACCGTTAGGCCGGTAGCTGCCGAGCCCGGCCTGTGCCAATATTTTGGCGGATACAAGCCATGGCGGCTTTACGGGCTCCCTCTTCAGGAATAATGTAGGCGAAGGCTTGAAATATCCCCGAAATGCTGAGGAATCCTATACGATTCTTGACAAAAGAGGAATGAGTTGGGTATACTCCAAGCATGGGATTGTATATTTTTTTATTATGAGGTGGAAAGGATAATGTTCTTTTTGTCGACTGTTCTCATTCGGGATTTGGCTTAAGACGGGAGAAGTCTGCCCATTTTTAAGGTTACGCCAACCGAAGAACAGGAGATAAAGAACCTATTCCTTATTCCCACAGACGATATTTCGATGGGTAAGGTGGAGTTCGCCTTGCCCATTTTTTATTTGCTGTGAGCATGAAGCTTGCGCGTAGTTCGAAGAATCAAATTTATAGAATGAGATATGAATCGAATACGATCTTTATCCTTGTAGTTCTCCCGGTTGGCTTCGAAAGCGAAGCGAAAAGGAGAGAATACAATGAGTATGCTATCGGTGGAAAACTTGTCCCATATGTTCGGGGATAAGATGTTGTTTCAAAAGATTGGCTTTCGTTTGTTAAGAGGCGAGCATGCGGGGCTGGTCGGCAGCAATGGCGCCGGCAAATCGACCCTGCTGCGAATTTTGGCGGGAGAATTGCTTCCCGATCAAGGGAAGGTGGAATGGCATCCGCATGCGAATATCGGGTATCTGCAGCAGCATGTGGATTTGCAAGCGGGAACAACCATCAGGCAATTTTTGCAGGGAGCCTTCGCCCGGCTTTATGAAATCGAAGCAGCGATGCAGGAGCTGGCGGAGCAAATGGCTTCTTCTTCGGAGGATGCGGAGCAGCAGCTGATTCAATACGGAGAGCTGCTGAATCAGCTGGAGCATTCCGGATTCTATGCACTGGAGGCAAAAATAGAAGAGGTTGCGGCCGGATTGGGTATTATGGAGCTGGGCATGGACCGCGATGTCGAGAAGCTCAGCGGCGGCCAAAGAACCAAGCTGTTGCTGGGCCGGCTGTTGCTGCAGGAGCCGCATGTCCTGCTGCTGGATGAGCCGACCAATTATTTGGACGCGCCCCATATCGAATGGCTTACCGGCTATTTGAAAGGCTATGAGCATGCCTATCTGGTGGTCTCCCATGACGAGAGATTTCTGAACGAAGTGACGGCGACCATTTTTCATCTGGACCATCAGACCATCAAGCGCTATACGGGTAATTATTCCGCCTTCCTGGCAAGCTATGAGCAGAGCAGGCTGCAGCTTATGCAAGCGTACAATCGGCAGCAGAGAGAAGTGGCCAGACTGGAGAGCTTCATTCAGAAGAACCGGAACCGTAAGGCGAAGCAGGCGAAGAGCCGGGAAAAGGTGCTGCAAAAAATGGAACGAATGGACAAACCGGCGCCAGGGCCGAGGCCACGCTTTTCATTCGCGGTATTCTCGGAACCGTCGAGTCGGATTCTGGAGGCGAGGCAGCTGCAGATCGGCTATACGGAGCCGTTATTTGCCCCCGTTGATCTTCGGGTCATGCGCGGCGACAAAATCGCGATTACCGGCCATAACGGCATTGGGAAATCGACGATGCTGAAAACCTTGCTCGGGCTTCTGCAGCCATACAGCGGTACCATGCAGCTTGGCGAAGGAGTTAAAGCCGCCTATTTCGCCCAGGAGTCGCCAGCTTCGGCCCAAACAGCACTTGAACGGCTGGGAGCGCTAAGGCCGGATTTGACGAATAAAGCGATCCGCCAGGCGTTGGCCAAGTCCGGTCTGACGGATAAGCATATCCGGCAGCCGCTTTGCGCCTTAAGTGGCGGGGAGCAGGCCAAGGTGCGCTTATGCGAACTGATGCTGACGGAAAGCAATGTTCTTGTCCTGGATGAACCGACCAACCATCTGGATACGCGCTCCAAGGAAGCCTTCAAGGAAGCGCTCTGCAGCTATAAAGGAACGGTCCTGCTGGTATCGCACGAACCGGAGTTTTACGAAGAGTGGGTCACCAATATTTGGCAAATTCAGGACTGGATGACGAAATAAAAAAACAAGAAAAAGAGCGAGTGTTAGGTCGGAACTTGACCGCTAGCCTCGCTCTTTTTTTTCGGAATCTTAAACTGTTGTGTCGGTTGAATCTCGTCGGTTGGTAAGGCCGGACGTTGATGGATTTTAACCGAATTAACCGCGATGCTGCACTTTCGTTCGGACGATTGATGAGCCCCGGGCTCCCATCAAGTAGGGATACAGCAGGATAAGCCCGGCAATATATAATAGAAAGGCGAATATCGCCGGGGACAAATGAAGCAAATCAGTGTAACCGATAGCAATATGGACGCCAAAGCCGGCTGCAAATCCCGGAAGTCCCCCGAGCAGCAGCGTCCACCAGATCCAGCGTTCCCCTTGATTGATTCCCCATAGAGCTATGATAGTAATAGCGGCAGCATCGCATAATAAAGCTCCTCCGAAGCCGGCACGATCATGCGCGATAAGCGGGATTAGCCGGTCATTAATTTGGGAAATCATTTCCGGAGTCATGCATAAATAAGCCAAATCCTCTCGGACGAACACATAGCTGATTCCAACCCCGGCGATGACCAATCCTCCCAGTGCCAGAGCAAAACCAAGCACAACGAACATCAACTGCCCCCACTGAGCCAGTCTCCAGGCCCGATCATTCCGGAGATTGGGTTCTTGTCGCGATGGGCGATCCGCACGGCCACGCATGGAGAGAATGAACATAGGGAATAGAATAATAGCTGCCGCAGCATGAAGCGGGTCGAAATAGCCATATCCAAGATACAGAAAAAAGCTGCCGAACCCGATGATTCCGGATGTGGCCAAAGCTGTTTTGGCCCAATGATGGCCGCAGCGCAGACCGAACCGGGCGAGCATCCCGTATAGAATGCCGATAGAAATCATCGTGCCGGCCAAGGTGATCCGGTCATGAGACATGAAATAAAGCAACCTTTCGTTAATAAGGGAGAGCGAGAGCGGGTCCATCCCAAGGAAAGCTTCGTCGTAAGGCAGTATAACGGTAGTCGCAGCAATGATCCAGGCCAGAACACCTCCCAGAACCATTCCCAGCCCCAACAGACACATCCAACCCCAATTGCGCCAAAAGGAGAACGGGCCCGGATCGGGGGAAAGGACCGTACGCTTGTAAAGAATCGCTTCGTTCACTCGCTTGGGCAAGCCCGGACCCGAATAGACAAGCCCGCTGTGAAGCTGAATATAGTCCGCACCTTCCCCCAACAGGTCCAAGGCATCCTGCGGTTCATGGACTCCGGCAGCGGCAAGAATCGGAATAGAGGGACCTAACGTATCACGAATCATTCGGATTTTGGCTAGGCAATCAGCTTTGCCATTCCGTCCGATAACAGCCCCCTCTTCTGTCCGGATGAAATCCCCTATAGTTATTCCGTCCCACTGTGCCGAATGATCTTGAGAACACAGCTCATCCCATAGGGAAGGAGAGGAATCGAGAGGAAGATAGAGCAGCAGGGGCTTATCCGGATAGCGGGTTCGAGCCGCTTCGCGGATCGATTGGAGCATGCTGTTTATTTGTTCGGGCTTCCAATCCATATCGATGGCATCCACTACGAAACCTGCTGCATAGGGGGCCAATTGATCCATCAACTGAAGATACTCCTTAATCGCTTGCTCCGGATCGGCCCCGGCATGATGAGCTATTCGGATCAGATAAGGCAGCCTGCGCCCCCGTTCCTTGCTTAACCGCCGAACCGTTTCATCCAAACCGATATTTACATAAGCATCCGGATAATGGATAGCTTCTTGAGCCACATCCCGAAGGATCGGCCGGGGGTCCGCAATCGGGCGAACGCTGACAGGCCCAATTTCTATGTATCCGAAGCCGAATTGGGAAAGAGCTTGGCGCGCCGTGCCACAGGGGTCTAGTCCTCCGCTTAATCCGACGGGACAAGACAGACGGATCCCCCATCTATCGCTGCGCAGCATAGGATGCAGCTCCATATGTCCCAGCGTCCGGATAATAAAGGAACCGCCGGGTATTCGGCTTAAGCCGCCCATGGCTCGTAAGGTGAAATCCCTGGCAGCGGCAGATGGTAGACGAAAGAGCAACGGACGAAACAATGTCTGATAAGACCAATCCGGCATTACTAAAAATCTCCTTTCTGTTTGAAATTCAGGAAGGTTGCACCGAAGGCCCATCCTCGCTCCTATCCCCGCTGGGAACGGTATTGCAGTGGAGTAATGCCCATCTTTTTCTTGAAAAGCTGGCAGAAATAAGAGAAATTGTCAAAGCCGACCCGGCTACCGATTTCCTGCACGGTCAATGAGCTGGTGCGCAGCAGCAAGCAAGCCTGCTTCATTCTTCGGGCCGTCAAATATTCGGTAAGGCTGCTGCCGGTTTCCTTGCGAAACAGGTAGGAGACATGATTTGGCGACAGATGAACGGCCTGGGCCAATTCGGATAACTGGAATTCCGAAGCGTAATGCTCCTCGATCCATTGCAGCATGGCGGTGATATGGGCGGAGACGGTCATTGACGGGTGGGCGTGGGCCTTGGACTGGCTTTCCCAAATCGGCTTCAAGTAATGAAGAAATGAAATGAGCAGCAGCGCATTTTCTTCGGTCGCATCTTGAGACGATTGGTCGGCCAGCCTAAAATTGTAATTTTGCAGCAGCCGGTCGGCCTCCTCCTTGTTCGGATGCCGGATAACCTGTACCGCGTAAGGATCCTTCCAAATATATAACGAAAATTGGTAAATGGAAGGGAAGGGAGTAAGATATTGGCTGAGGGTGGAAGGCTCGAACAAGAACATGGAGCGGATATACGATTGTCCCTGCCCCGTATTCATTCTCACATGATGGAGCTGATAGGGGCGGAAGCACAGCAGCGTCCCAGGGACGATATCGATTAATTGTTGCTCTATAACGACCCTTCCGGCTCCTTCATGGACATATAGGAGCTCAATTCCCTGATGGGAATGAATGATTTCCCGAAAGCTCTCTGTCCGGTTAAGATACAGTGATAGCTGAATAGGACGATTGTTCAGATTCAAATAGTTGGCCAGCTTCATCGAATCGTAACTCCCCTTGATCAATCGTAAATTAACAACATTTTATCATAACCTCCCGTAAATGACAGCGGGGGGTTTTTGCTATGATTAATGATATACGAAAGATAGGGAGGCTGCTATGAAAACTAAACGGATAAGTAACGGCTGGGAGCATTATCGGGGAAGTTTGGGGGGCGTCTGGGAAGTCTGGCGCGCCTACAAGCTTAACAATCATTATAATGTGCCGTGGTCTGCAGTGGAACTGCCTCATTGCTTTAATGGAGAAGATTCGGTAGATCCGGATGTGCTCTATTATCAAGGACCGGGATGGTACAGAACTCTTCTCGAGGTAGATAATCCTTATCCGAATGGAAGAACGCTGCTTCATTTTGAAGGGGCGGGCCAGAATACCGAGGTATATCTGTACACCGAACAGGTGGCGAGGCACGTCGGAGGGTATGACGAATTCAAGGTGGATTTGACGGAGCAAATGGCTGAGGGAAAGTACAAGGAGCTGTTTGGCAATAAAGTTCCGGTGGCCGTTCAATGCGATAATACCCGCGATCTCGAGACCATTCCTTCCGATATCAGCGATTTTAATTTGTACGGCGGAATTTACCGATATTTGAATCTCGTTTATGTACCCGAGATTTCCTTCGAATATGTGCATATCGCTACCGAGGTACAGTCAGAGAATAACGCGGAAATAACCGTAAGAGCGAAGCTATATAATCCGCTGAAGCGCAGCCAATCCGTTCGCTTGAGTCTGGTCGTTCGCGATCCGGATGGACATGCGGTTCATCAGCAGGAATGGACTGCCGAAGCGTGGCAAGGCTGGAAGGACCTTGCAACTCTTGAGCTGACGGACGTGAAGAGATGGTCCCCTGACCATCCGGAGCTCTATAGCTGTGAAGTGGTTATGCATGGAGCAACGGGCGAGGAGGCGTGGGAAACCAGCCATGCGGAACGGTTCGGAATCCGTACGTTCCAATTCGTGAAGCAAGGCCCTTTCCTTCTGAACGGAGAGAGGCTGCTGCTTCGCGGAACCCATCGGCATGAAGATTTTGCCGGAGTGGCCGCGGCTATGACCGAGGATATGATCAGGAGCGAAATGAAGCTGATCAAAGAGATGGGCGCCAACTTCATTCGTCTGGGCCATTATCAGCAATCGCGGATTGTACTGGAGCTGTGTGATGAGCTTGGCCTGCTGGTCTGGGAGGAAATTCCCTGGTGCAGGGGAGGAATCGGCGGAGAAGCTTACAGACAGCAGTGCCGGGACATGCTCCAAGCGATGATCGAGCAGCATTACAATCACCCGTCGGTCATTGTATGGGGGCTTGGGAACGAGAACGACTGGGAGAGCGATTTCGATACGTTCGATGAAGAGGAAATCCGCCGCTTTATGAAAGAGCTGCATGACCTGTCCCACGAGCTGGATGACAGCCGGGTGACCGGGATTCGACGCTGTGAATTTTGCAAGGATATTATTGACGTCTACTCACCTTCCATCTGGGCGGGCTGGTACCGCGGAGTTTATCCCGAATATGAAGCGTCCAGCCGGGCGGGCTTCGAAGGAACCGACCGCTTCCTGCATCTGGAGTGGGGCGCCGACAATATGGCCGGACGCCATGTAGAGGCTCCTTATACCGGCTTCAGTGAAATCAAGACCGGAGACGGGACGGATGAGCGGGACGGGGATTATTTCCTGCAGGGAGGCGACCCTCGCGTATCGAGCCTCGGAGATTGGTCGGAAACTTATTTCTGCGATATGATCGACTGGTATTTGAAAAGCCAGACTCAGATGGATTGGCTGACCGGGGCGGCCCAATGGGCGTTTAAAGACTTCTCTACTCCTGTCCGGCCGGATTCCCCTATCCCTTACCTGAATATGAAGGGGGTCGTCCAGCGGGATTTAACGCCGAAGGAGGCGTATTACGTTTTCCAATCGTATTGGTCCGAGAAGCCGATGATCCGCGTATACAATCATTCGGAGGCCATTCGTTGGGGGCAGCCGGGCGAGAAGAAGCTCATTAAAGTCTATTCCAATTGCGAGCAGGCGGAATTGTTCCTCAACGGACAGAGCGTCGGCGTCCGCAAACGGGATGCGCAGGATTTTCCATGTGCCGGTCTTCGCTGGGAAGTGGAGCTTGCGGAAGGGGAAAACGAAGTGCG
This sequence comes from Paenibacillus residui, assembly GCF_042677205.1. Taxonomy (NCBI): domain Bacteria; kingdom Bacillati; phylum Bacillota; class Bacilli; order Caryophanales; family Paenibacillaceae; genus Paenibacillus; species Paenibacillus residui. Next base: position 129,344 of record NZ_JBHTIU010000027.1, on the reverse strand, counting down.
GGCGGTAGGCATCAAGAACGGAGCGCAGGTGGCCGATGAAATTCGTTTCGTCTATCAGACGGAAGAATGGGAGCAGCCGGCAAGTGCAGTTCTGTCCGCAAACCGCTTAGAGGATGGATTGATGAAGGTAGAGGTGCGCGTATACGACCGCAACGGGGTCTATTGTCCGGATGCGAACCTATTCGTCCGCTTTGGACTTGCCGGGGACGGAAAGCTGTTAGACAATAGAGGAACGGTTCTCGGATCACGTTATTTGCAATTGGCCGGCGGTCGGGCAGCCATCCTTGTCGATCCGCAAGGAGGTCGCTCGGTAGTCAGTGCCGCAGTAGACGGAATACCGACCGTTTTTGTGGAAATATAGGACTTCCCAAGAGTTGTCGGATGATCGTATAAAAAAAGCTCCTAACGGAGCCTCTTCGAAGACGAATAACCCGGTTTTAAAGGAAGCTTTTTATGCCAATTGGAAAGTTGTTCCATTTTAATGCTTTAATGAACTTAAACTTTCTAATGTGGTAAAGAAAAGACATGCACTTACGCATGTCTTTCGTCCATATGTTAACGGCGCCCAGATATTGGGTAATACGCGGCCAAGGGGCAGGATAGCTTGAACCTGGCTCGAGGTTCCGCAGCATCACCGAACGTCATGCGGATAAACGGGAATTGGGAAGCCGCAGCTTGGCGCGAATTGGTGCAGAGCGGACGATCATTTGCTAGACTTCCGGGCTGGACGGTTTAAAAGGCCTCCGCCAGAGGGACGATAAATAAGAGGATAGCCCCAGGCCATTAGAGAAGCAGCTGCTGTGAAGCTAACCGGGAGGAAATGCGACATGAGAAAGATCATCGAGAGGCTGAAGAGGCGGTTTCGGAACGCAAGATTGGAGAGCAAAGTCTTTATTATGACCTCCATCGTCATTGTGCTGGCGGTTCCGCTGACCGGTATGTTCTCTTACTCCCAGGCGGCCCGTATCCTCGAACGGTACGCGTATAACGCGGCGGATCAGACCGTCAGCCAGCTCAGCGGATACATGAACAATGAGCTGAAGAATATAAGCGATAAGCTCTATTGGATGAATGCGAGCGATGAGATGAAGACGGCGCTTTACTGGGCGGACGGCAAGCTGGATGTGAACGGCTGGGTTGTATTCAACGAAATGTTCGCGCTGTTCTCACAGACCCGTCTGGCCTCGCCGACTATCCGTTCCATTTACATGTACACGCCCAAAGGCGAATTCTATGAAGGACTTCCCTATGAGAGGAAGGCCGCTTCCTTCAAGGATACGCCCTATTACAAGGCGATACGTAACGAAAGCACCAATCAGTGGGTCTATGCCGAGGAAGATCCTCTGTTCGCCGGACGTGGGGAAGTGATCTCGCTCGTCACCCGGCCTGTGCTGGATATCAGCTATCTGGAGCAGGACAATTATTTGGTCATCACGCTCTCCGCCAACCGGTTTATGGCCAATTTAAGAAATATTAATCTAGTTCCGGAAGGCTTCTCACTGATCATGGACGAGACAGGCAAGCCTATTCTGATGTCATCGCCCGAGCTCGCCGAACCTTTCCTGGAAAGTATTCAAGCCGAGGAATTCCAGCTTAATCCCGGATCTTTCGAATGGAAGGTGGGACGCCAAGAATTTCTCGTTAGTCATCAGCCGGTTCCTTTCGCCGGATGGAACGCCGTGCTCGTACAGCCGAAGGATGAGCTGCTTAAGGAGATTAACTACATTAAATACTTTACCTTCATGCTGACCGGTATTCTGCTAATTCTATCGTTCGTCTTCATCCGTTGGATCGCCCGCTGGGTGATGAATCCGCTGAGAAAGCTGCAGAGGCTTATGAATCGGGCCAAGGATGGAAATCTGAACGTTCGTTTTGAATCCGAGTACGAGGACGAGATCGGTCAGCTCGGCAACCGGTTCGATGATATGATCCGGCAAATTCAGCAGCTGCTTAAACAGGTGGTAGAGGAAAGCCAGGCGAAGCGGCAGGCGGAAATGAGGGCTCTGCAAGCACAAATTAATCCTCACTTCCTGTACAACACCTTGGATGAAATCTATTGGAAAACATTGGACGCCCCGGATTCCTCCGCGAGTGAGATTATCCTGTCGTTATCGCGATTCTTCCGCCTCAGTCTGAATCAAGGGGAGGAAATGACGACCGTAGCGAAGGAGATGGAGCATGTGGAGCAGTATCTAAAGCTCGTCAACGTCCAATACCGGCGGCAATTTTCATATGTGATACAGACGGACGACAGGACGAAGCCGTTCCGCATGCCGAAAATTATTCTGCAGCCGCTAGTAGAGAACAGCGTGCTCCATGCCTTCAACGCAAATGACTATAACGATTACCGCATTACCGTCTCCAGCGAGTGGATTGAACCCCGTCGGGTAAGGCTGCGGGTAGAGGACAACGGCAGCGGAATAAAGCCCGAATGGGTTACGCGATTTAACGAGCCATTATCTGGGAAAAATCAGGCTTTCCCCGAGACGCCCTCCGCTGCAAACGGCGAAGTTACTCCGGCAGGTGAGGACAAGGAGCCGCCCCGTCAGGGCTATGCGATAGCCAATGTTCGGGAGAGGCTGTGGTATGCATTCGGGGAACGGGCTTCCTTCCGGGTCGAAAGCACTCTGGGAGAAGGAACGGTTATCGAAATCACGATGGAAGCCACGGAAATGGAGACGTAGAAGATGAAAGTTCTCTTGGTAGATGATAAGGAAAGTGTCGTTCAGGGGATTCGCAAGCATGTTCCGTGGGAGCGTCTGGAGGTATCCGAGGTGGAGACCGCAATGGACGGCAGGGAAGCCTGGGCCAAGCAGCAGTCGTTCCAGGCCGATCTGATCATTACCGATATCCGGATGCCCAATATGGACGGTATTGAATTGATGGAGAGGCTGAAGAATGCCGATAAGCCAATTCGTTATATTGTCCTGAGCGGCTATGAAGAATTTGATTATGCCAAACAGGCACTTGCGCTGGGCGCTTCCGATTATGTTCTCAAACCGGTCAATATTGAGGAGCTGACCGGGATTATCGGCAAAGTGCTGCAGGATTTACGGAGACAGCAAGCCCAGGCAGAGCAGAGAATCATTTTCCAGCAAAAAATTAAACGAAGCCTTCCCGCCTTAAGACAGCAATATTTGAATGAAATGATTCATTTCCAACATGACCGGCCGGTTCGCTTCAAGGATAAATGGGAATTCGCGGAAATACCGCTTGAGCCTCACTCGATCGGATTTCTGTGCTTCTCCATAGACGATTTTGCGGAAATTACCCATACCTCCATCGAGGAGGTAGAGTTGTCGCGGTTTATCGTCGAGAACATCGTTGAGGATTGCGTGAAGGAATGGGGGCAGGGAATTGCCTTCTTTCCCGAATGGGACCGATTGGTGCTGTTGGTAAACTATGATTCCATTCTTCTGGAGAAACAGGTTAAGGAGCAGCTTGTCGGCCTGGCCGAGAAATGCCGCCAAGCGGTCGAGCAGAATTCGAAGCTTACGGTTACCGTCGGCGTCAGCTCCTTATGCCGGGAATTGAACCAACTGCCGGAAGCCTTCCGGCAAGCCATGGAGGCGATCGATCATGTCTACTTCTTCGACCGCAATCTGGTCATCCATTATGAAGATCTGATGCACTACCGAACGAACCATACCGACTACCCTTCCTCACGGGAGAAGGAGATCATAGCGATTGTACGGCGGGGGCAAACTGATCAGGTGGAGCACGCGGTCCAGCAATTTATCCGTGAGCTGAAGCCCGAGGAAGGAACGCCTCAGCAATTCCGGTTTGCCTGCTTCCAGCTCGTGACCGCGCTTAGCCGGAACTTGGCCGAGCTCGGGCTGCAGGAAGAGGAACCCGCCGCAGCGTTGAAGCTAAAGTACGAGGCTTGCGAGTCAGCCAATCTGAACGAATTACGCGAACGGATTGTGGAGTGGGTCGCACAGTCGTCACAGCTGGTTAACCAATCGATTCAATCCGGGTCCAAGCATCTCGTGGACCAGGCGAAGGAGTTCATCCAGAGAAATATTCTTCAACCGCTCTCTCTATCTTCTGTAGCGGACTATGTGAAAGTCAGCCCTACTTATTTGAGCGGCTTGTTCAAGAAGGAAACCTCGTCCACCTTCACGGAATATGTGACCGACACGAAAATAGAGAAGGCCAAAGATTGGCTGAAGAATACGGCTATGCCAATCTATGAAATCTCTGAACGGCTGGGCTACTATGACCGCAAATATTTCCGCGAAATTTTCAAGAAAAAAGCGGGAATGACGCCTTCCGAATATAGAGAGTCTGAAACGGGACAGTCTTGGGGGGAAGGTTAAAAATATCCCCCCTCAGGCTGAAAATTGCCTCCCTAACGTGTAACCGAAACAAAATTTATACTGGACATATAGAGGTTCAATGTTAGCCATCAAGGAGGTAAAAGCCATGAATAAGCAGGGGGTTATTAAGCTGACATCCGCCGTTCTGCTGGCTGCGCTAGTGACAACGGCTTGCGGTCAGTCGAAGGATCCGGATAATAACGCTTCGGGGGGAGGTTCCGAGAAGGTTAAACTGACTTTCTGGACCAATGCCCGCCATGACGCGGACCTGATTCAAGACAAAATCAAGCATTTTAACGAAACAAATGACAGCAATATTGAAATCGATTTCCAGATTATGACCGAAAACTATGAGCAGGCTCTGCAAACGGCGATTCAGTCGGACGAGGCTCCGGATATTTTCAATGCGAAAATGAAGCTGAAGTTTGAAGATTTGGTCAAGATGAATGCGATTCAGCCTTTGGACGAGTTCTTGACTCCGGAGATGAAAAGCCGTTTCGGCGAAGAGAATTTACAGATTGACCGGGTCAATTATTTGGACGGTAAAATCTACAGCCTGCCTAACTATGGTTCAACCTTCCGTTTGATCTATAACAAAGACTTGTTTGCCAAAGCCGGTCTGACGGAGCCTCCCAAGTCCTTGGATGAGCTGGTCGATTATGCCAAGAAGATTACGGAAGCCGGCAAGGATGAAGGGGCTTACGGATTCGGAATTAATATGAAAAATCCGGCGGCCGCCTTCGAAAGAAGCTTGATCCCGCTCATGCGGATCAACGGTGACGACTATTATGACTGGAAAACCGGCAAATACGATTTTGCCAAAGTAAAACCATATGTGGAAGCGTTTAAGAAAATGGCAGATAACCAAAGCATTCTTCCGGGATTCGAGTCGCTGGACATCGACCCGCTGCGCAATCAGTTTGCTTCCGGTAAAATCGGCATGTACTTCTCACTTTCTGCTGAGCCTGGAGTGTATGATTCCCAATTCCCGACCGAAGTGGACTGGGACGTAGCTCAGGTGCCGACGATTGACGGCAACGAGCCTAAGGGAGCCAACTATATTAATGGCGGCGGCAACTGGCTGTATATGTCCGCTAAGACAAAGCACAAAGAAGCCGCTTGGAAATTCATGGAATATATGTACAGTGACGATGTATTGGTGCCGTATTATGAGCAGGGTAAGGGAATCAGCGTCGTTCCGAGCGTTCTGGAAAAGGCGAAGGAGCCCACGTTGAAGAACTTCAATGGATTTGCCCCGAAAGACGATGCGATCTGGCCGGCTTATGTTACTCATAAAGTGGAAGGGAAGGCATGGCAGAATGTCATTGCGGAATCGATTCTGAACGTCATTCCCTTGGATAAAGCCATTGAAGATTTAACGAAGCAATATAATACGGACCTGGACAACGAGGAGAAGAATGGGAAAGTCAAGAGAGTCATTATTCCGGATTTCGACCCAAGAAGCTCGATTAAGTAAACGGTCCTGCAGCACTTAAGAGAAAGCCGCTCTCCCGATCTATATCATCACTGAGAGCGGCTTTCGCTATGATTCGAACCCGGGGAGGGACGCGAGCGATGAGCGCAATACGCAAGAAATGGAAGGAATACTCCGGACCATATTTAATGATTTTGCCCTGTGTGGTTTTGCTTGCCCTGTTTTCCATTTATCCGCTGGCTTGGGCATTCAAATATATGTTCTACGATTTTGACGGATTTACCGAGGCGACCTTCATCGGCTTCGATAACTTCGTCCGATTGTTTACGCGGGACGCCCAATTTTGGAACTCGGTATGGAATACACTTGTTTATGCAGGCGGCAAGCTGATTGTCACCTTGCCGTTATCCCTGATTCTTGCCGTTATCCTGAATCAGAAAATATTTGCCCGGAACTCTCTGAGGGCGATCTTCTTCATGCCGACTATCATTAGTGCGGCGGTTATATCCCTTGTTTTCTATTTGATGTTCAACTCTTATAACGGAATTATCAACAACACATTGATTTCGCTCGGAATCATTCAGCAGCCGATCGAATGGCTCGGAGTTAAATATTCCATGCTGACGGCCATTATTGTGGCGATTTGGGGGGCAGTCGGAAATTACATGGTTCTGTTCCTGGCCGGGCTGCAGGGAATTCCGAAGGATCTGTATGAAAGCGCCTCTTTGGATGGCGCTACGAAAATTCAACAATTTTTCAAAATCACTATTCCGATGCTCGGTCCGGTCATGCAAATTATAGTCATGTTGGCCATCGTCAATACTCTGAAAGGGTACGAAAGCATTATGGTTCTGACAGCCGGAGGCCCGGCGAGCAAAACAGAAGTGATGTACCTGTACATCTATAAACTGTTCTTCCCGGTATCGGAAGGAGAGCCTGTCGTACAGCAGTACGGATATGGCGCGGCCGCCGGTTTTGTCGCGGCCATGATTGTCGGAGCCATTACCTGTCTTTATTTGTACCTGTCGCGCAAATCTAATAATGAGTATTAAAGGCGGTGATTATATGACTGCAAGAACGGAACGTCTGCCTTCTTCTTTCTCGGTGGGAAAGCTGGTTTCCCGAATAGTGATCTGGGCACTGTTGCTAGTTATGGTTTTGTTTACGCTGTATCCGGTGCTGTTTTCTTTCTTCGGTTCGTTCAAGACGAATTTCGAGCTATTGGGCAGCACTAATATCTTTGCCAAGGAGTGGCACTGGGAGAATTACCTGGAGGCCTGGAACCGGGGGAATTTCGCCCGTTATACCTGGAACAGCATCTTTATTTCGGTGCTCTCCACCGCATTGACCATCCTGGTTTGCTCCATGGGCGCATATGCATTAGGACGCCGGCAATTTCCGGGACGCGGGGCCATTATGGCCATCCTGGCGGCTACCATGTTTATTTCCATTGGTGCCATTACTTTCCGCCCTCTCTATGATATGATGAGAGAGGTGGCGCTTCACAAATCTTTGTGGAGTATCATTCTAATCTTCGTAGGGACTCACTTGCCCTTTAATATTTTCTTGTTGGAGAGGTTTGTCAAATCGATTCCGAGAGAATTGGACGAAGCGGCCACCATTGACGGCTGCGGGTTTTTCGGAATCTATTGGAGGGTCATTCTGCCCCTGCTGCTTCCAGGGCTGGGCGTAGTCGGATTGTTCGCGTTTCGGGATTCCTGGAACCAATATGTGCTTCCGCTGATCTTTACGATGAACACTCCGGATCTGAGACCGCTGACAGTCGGAGTCATCTCTCTGAAATATTCGTCTAACGCAGCGGCCGAATGGCATTTGATGCTGGCGGGATCCATGATTTCAATTATCCCTATCCTTATCGTTTACTTCATGACCAATAAATCGTTCATTGAAGGATTGGCCAGCGGATCGGTCAAAGGATAATAACTCAGCTTTCTCAGCTTGAAATTGCCAAGTAACCCTTGACTTCATTAGGCCATTTGTCCGGCTTACTGCTGAACCGAATCAGTGATTCGGTCTCGCCGATTCAATTGCAGCAGGACGACAGCCGGTTTGAGACGATCCGATTTTCCACGTATGAAATAGAACCGATAGAACCGTTTACTTGGTTATGTCTCGATAATTTTCACTCTTCTGACGGTGCCGCTTGACGGTACCGGTGACGCTTTTCCGACTTGGGCGTTTTAACTTGAAAATCTGTCTATTTTCATTTTCTGCTGGTGCCGTGCAAGCAGTCTACTCGCAGAATGGCGCGTCTAACTGGATTTCATACAGTTAGTTTGCTCTTCCGGAGCCAAAAGACGGAAGCTAAGTGGAAAAACTACAGCTAGTTTGTACAAAAAGGCGATTTCAGCAAAACGCCTTCATTCTAAATGTAGTTTTTCCATTTGCTTTAATCACTTTCCACCATTCGCTTGAATTTACCTACATAAAATACAGTTAGACGGTGGAGGACACCACAAGCAATGTTTTTCTATTTGTGTACCGCTTAATCCAAACTTATATTCCGCCAGTCAAATCAAACCTTTAAAATGGATTTTCGCTCTGTGAAAGTTGAGTTAATCACATAAACTATTTATTGAGGAGGTTGTGTGCATGGACTATAACGCGTTGTGGACAAAATTGGAAGTGAAAGTAGACCGAATGATTGCTCAAATCGGGGACAAATCGCCTCACGTAGCGGCAGAGGGCCGCTACGACGACATGCGCCATGATTGGTGGACGTCCGGATTCTGGCCGGGGCTGCTCTGGATAATGTACGACATGACCGGCAAGGAGCATTACCGGGAAGCGGCATGGCCATGGGATGAGCGGATCGAGCAATGCATGGTAAGGGAGTCCAATCTGCATCATGACGTAGGGTTCCAGTTCTTGCCCACAGCTGTCGCGAAATTCAAGCTGACCGGCGATACGGATGGCCGCAGGAGAGGGCTGCAGGCGGCAAATTTCCTGGCCGGAAGATTTAATCTGGCCGGCCAGTTCTTGCGGGCCTGGAATCAGGATAAAACCGGCTGGTCGATTATCGATTCCTGCATGAATCTGTCCATTCTGTTCTGGGCCTCCCGGGAAATTGCCGATCCGAGATTCGAACAGATTGCCTGCGCCCATGCGGATACGGTGCTGAAGCATTTTATGAGAGAGGACGGATCTGTCTATCATATCGTCAGCTTTGACCCTGCAAACGGGGATTTTATAGAAGGTCTTGGCGGACAAGGCTATGCCCCGCAATCCGCTTGGAGCCGGGGGCAGGCCTGGGCGCTGTACGGCTTGGCCAATTGTTACCGTTATACGGGGCATAAACGCTATCTGAACGGGGCCAAACGGGTTGCCCATTATTTCCTGGCTTCGCTGGAGGAAGATTATGTCCCGCTGTGGGATTTCCGGGTCGATCAGCCGGAAGGGGAGCCGCGGGATACATCGGCGGCCTCCTGCGCGGCTTCGGGGCTGCTGGAAATCGCCAGCCACCTGCCGGAGACAGAGGCCAGGTTGTACAAAGAAGCAGCCGAGCGGATCATCCGGTCGTTAACCGAAAATTACGCTTCCTTCGACGACGAAGCGTTCGACCCGATCCTGCGCGAAGGAACCGGCCATCGTCCGGCGAATCAGAATGTAAACGTCGGCTTAATCTATGGGGACTATTTCTATGTGGAAACGCTGGCCAAGCTGAGAGGCTGGCGGCAGCATATTTTCTAATAAGAGAGCAGCTCTTTATGGGCTGCTTTTTTTGCATTTTTCGCAGGAAACTCTCAGCAAATAAATAAACTTATGCTGTTTTTTAAGATTTTTAACAGGGATAGGCTTGACCCGCCTAGAAATAAGATATAGCCGGCTTACGGCGGGATGCAGAGCAGACAGTAGAAAATATCTATGCAGTTGTCCGGCATGGCTGCGGATTGATAAAATGATACCAAAAGGGGGCTCTTTATGAATAGCGACAGGCTGCTCAAGCAAATTGAATTTATCGTCGAAATCGACAAATTAAAAAATGTATACCGGAAGTCCGTTCTGATGGACAAAAGCCGGTTAGAGAATGATGCGGAGCATACTTGGCATCTTTCGGTCATGGCCATTCTTCTGTTAGAGCATGCTAATGAGCCGGACCTGGATCTATTACGTGTGCTCAAAATGCTGCTGATTCACGATTTGGTTGAAATTGACGCGGGGGACACCTTCGCCTATGACGAAAAAGGTCACGAAGATAAATACGAGAGAGAGCTGTCCGCCGCCCGCAGATTGTTCGGCTTATTACCGGAGGATCAGAGGGACGAGTTCTTCGCTCTATGGCGTGAATTTGAAGACCGGCAAAGCCCCGAATCCCAATATGCCGCTGCCTTGGACCGGCTGCAGCCTATGCTTCATAATTACTATACACAGGGATATTCGTGGCAGAAGCACGGAATCACCAGCGATAAAGTGCTGAATTATAACCGGCATATGCAGCAAGGTTCGGAGGAGCTATGGTCATTCGCGCAACAATTGATTCATTCCGCGGTAGCCAAAGGCTATTTGAAGGAAAAAGAATAAGAAGACCCGGTGCCTGACGGTGCCGGGTTTTTGCATGAATACGGAAGGAAGAGGCTGTTTAATTATTGGCAAGTTGGCTGAACTGGACCGAATAATATTTATCCTTTTATGAAAGGCTAAACATAAGCTTTATTCAGCTCCTTTATTGAACAATATCGAAGAATAGTTGACAAAAGGTGAATGGGCATTTATAATAATCTCGAATTCAAGATATATGAATTGAAGCTTCATGAATTAAAGGTATCATGCTTATTGATTGCCTGATGCAATTGCAAAGCGCCTGTATTCTGCAGCCTTTGCTTGCGAAGATACAAAAACATTTATTAAAGGAGAGATACACAATGTCCAATGTTAAATTAGCTATTATTTATTACAGCTCCACGGGCTCCAACTACAAGATGGCCCGGATGGCGGAAGCAGGGGCGAAAGAAGCGGGCGCGGAGGTTCGGGTGCTGAAGGTTCAAGAGTTGGCTCCGGAAAGTGCCATAGCTTCTAATCCGGCATGGAAAGCGCATGTGGATGCAACCCGAGACGTACCGACGGTATCCTTGGAGGATTTGGAATGGGCAGATGCGATTATTTTCAGCGTGCCGACCCGATTCGGGAACATGGCCGCTCAGATGAAGCAGTTTATCGATCAGACCGGCGGGCTCTGGTTCCATGGCAAGCTGGCCAATAAAGTCGTTAGCGCGATGTCTTCTGCGCAGAATTCGCATGGCGGTCAGGAAGCCACCATTCTTTCCCTCTATACCAGCATGTACCACTGGGGAGCTATCGTAGCTGCACCCGGCTATACGGATCCGGTCATTTTCGCATCCGGAGGCAATCCGTACGGAACGAGCGTAACGATAGATCAGAATGGCAACTTCGTCGAGAACGTGGAAGAAGCTATTAAGCATCAGGCGAAGAGAACCGTTCAGGTAGCCTCCTGGGTTAAGCAAGGTCTGCAATAAGATTTAGCCACATGTAAGAAAGAAGCGGGGAACCGCTTCTTTTTTTTGATTATAACGGAAATATTGGCAGATAAGACCTGGCGAATAAATAATAACCGGATGTCAGCATAACCAGGATGAAGTATAATGAGAGGAGTTGATAAAAAGGAGTCTGGGATGATTAACTTGCAAACGCGATCAGACCGTGCCGTCCGATACCGGCTAAAGGCCGGAGCTGAACCCGGCTCGAGAGGAATTTGCAGATAAAATATTGGCTATCCATACATCGTCATAAATCATACTTCCAATAGGATTAAGGAGGAACGTAATGAAACTGCTGGACGGAAAAAATATCGTTATTATGGGTGTCGCCAACGAAAGAAGTCTTGCCTGGGGGATTGCCAAATCGCTGCGGGATGCCGGGGCCAATCTGATTTTTACCAACCGGAAGGAAAGGTCCTATAAGAGGCTGGTTCAATTGTTGGAGAACGAAGGTATTTCACCTCTGGCAACGGTCACTTGCGATGCAGGCGATGATGACAGCCTTAGGCAGGCCTTCCAGGAAATCAGGCGCGAAGCCGGAATCATCCATGGGCTCGTTCATTCCATTGCTTATGCGGATAAAGAAGAATTGCAGGGAGATTATATCGATACTTCCCGCGAGGGCTATTTGCTGGCGCAAAACTCTAGCGCGTATTCGTTAGTTGCGGTTGCGCGCGAAGCCAGACCTCTAATGACGGAAGGCGGCAGTATTGTGACACAGAGCTATATCGGAGCGGAACGGGTCGTTCCAAATTACAACGTGATGGGTGTGGCCAAGGCGGCTTTGGAAGCTAGCGTCCGCTATTTGGCGGAGGACTTGGGCAAATACGGAATCCGCGTGAATGCCGTATCTTCGGGTCCCATCCGCACTTTGGCGGCCAAAGGGGTATCCGGTTTTAACGAAATAATGAAAACAATAGAAGCTAGAGCGCCGCTCCGCAGAAATATTGACCAACAGGAGGTCGGGGATGCCACGATGTTCTTGTTAAGCCACCTGTCCAGAGGAATAACCGGCGAAGTGATTCATGTCGATGCGGGTTATCATATCCTTGGAGTATAAGACCGTCTTGACGCAGGGAAATTGGCAGGCCAGGGTTGTTAATTTGCGAGAAACTCACCCTTCATATATTGTTTCCATCAACAAGGAAGATAGGTAAATTGGTAGGAATCTGATGAAATGAAACTTTACTTGCGGTAAAATCGTTATATCATTGTAGGGTTTTTCTATCGAATACAGACGATCATGAATATAAGCAGAATCCGTGCGAAATATTTTGAACTTGGTAAAGGCTGTTCACGTGCACGTTTCGCATGGTTTTGGTTTGCCCAATACCCGACCAAAGTCCAGATCAGATATCGGACGCTAGTCCGTTCTGCAACTCATGGTTAAGGACTACAATAAAAGTAACATTATAAAAATGATTCGAACCGGACGGAAAGGGTCTGACCGCAAGCCCTCTCCATACCTATATTGATTATGAAGATACGGGTGAGAAATTATGATAGAAGAGAAACAGGTGTATCTCCTTCTCTCGGATACGGGAACGTTATTTACACGGCTGATTAGGCTCTATACCGGAGCCCCTTATAATCATGCCTCCATTGCTTTTGACCGGGAGCTTAACGAAGTCTACAGCTTTGGACGCAAGCGTCCGAGGAATCCTTTCATCGGGGGATTTATTAAGGAAAATATAAACTCCCCGTTATTTCGCAATGCGACATGTGCCATCTATTGCATCAAAGTGGAGAAGTCGGTTTATGAGCGCATGCGCCGTAAAATCCGGGACATCGAACAGAATAAATGCCAATACCGGTATAATCTGCTCGGCCTGTTCGGCATTCTTTTCAAAAGAAAAATACCGCGCAAGAACGCTTATTTTTGCTCGCAGTTTGTTGCCTGGATATTTCAACAGCACGGTGTAGCGCTTGTCGATAAATGCCCGTCGATGACCACTCCATGCGACTTGGAGAAGTCGGAGCTGGTGCATCTGATCTATGCGGGCGAACTATGCCATTACCGTCCGGGCATTCATACGGATACCTCCTTAGGACGTTCCAATACGGTTCTTCCGGCGTAATTAGAACGGTGCGGCTAAACTTGCAGGGAGGAACACCCTATGCTTTCGGACACAATCCTAAAGAAGAATAGAATGATTATCTTCACCGCTATTGCGGCGGGCCTGGGGTGTTAAGCATATGCTGACACCCGTCTTTTATTTGGACGGGCCATTGCAGCAAGTAAGAGTATTTATGGTTAGTCTTGGGACGATTGTATTTCTGCCAAGATGATTCGTGTATAATAGAGCTGTTAAGGTTCGGATGTCCATTTCGCAATATTCCATATCCAAATAAGGGGATTTGCCTTCCATGTTAAATAAAGAACAAATTTCTCAAATTAGAGAACAATCTATCGGATGGGATAGGTTCATGGCCATCCCGCCCGAAATGCTAGAAATAATCTACGAGCTTCGGTTGTTTAAATTGTTCGTTCCGGATGAGCTCGGGGGAAGGATGACCCCTCTGCCGAAGGCGCTTCAATGGTTCGAACAGTGCTCCTGGGCGGACGGGAGTTTCGGCTGGCTGGTTACGATTGGGGCCGGCGGAGGATTTTTTGTCCCGTATATGGACGCATCGACGGCACGCAGACTGTTCTCCGGCCGGGAAGCGGTGGTAGCCGGAAGCGGCTATCCTTCCGGAACCGCCCGGAGGGTAGAAGGCGGGTATGAGGTGAGCGGCCGTTGGCAATATTGCAGCGGTTCCACCCATGCCACCCTGTTCACGGCTAATGCTTATATTACCGACGAGTCGGATTCTTCCGGACAGAAGATGCGTTCCTTTATTTTCCGTCCTGAGCAGGTGGACATTGTAAGAGATTGGACGGCTTTCGGATTGCGGGCAACCGAGAGTCATACCATTACGGTAGACCGGGTGTTTGTTCCCGAGGAAATGACTTTCGATTTGGCCGGGAAGCCGATTCATTATAACGATCCTATCTATAGCTATCCTTTTCTCCCGTTTGCCCAATCTTCGTTCGCGGCCGTAGCCCTTGGCATTGCGAAGCATTTAGTGGAAGAGGCCAGACGGGTGACGGATCACAACCGGGAAGCCTGGGGGGCGACCGGCCGATATTTCTCGGTCCGCAACAAGATCAAGCAGACGGAAGACCGATGGCAAAGAGCGGCGGATGCATTCTACGGCTGCATACAGCAATCCTGGAATAGACATGTGGAAGGCCTTCCTCATACCGAAGAGCAGCAGCAGGAAGTAAGCCGGGTGTGCAAAACGACCGCAAGCATGGCATTAGCGTGCGGACAGGCCCTATTTCCCTATATGGGGATTCGCTCCGTTATGGAGGATGCACCCATCAATCGAATCTGGAGAGATTTGCAAACCGCTTGCCAGCATTCGCTGCTCGTTTCATTTGATGATTAGATGAAATAGAGGGCTCTACTCCACGGCGGGTTTGTGTAATGCCGCGAAGAAGAGATATACTTAAAGTGAACCAATTATGGGGCAACAATTCCAAAAGCGAGGAGAGACAGACATGAATCATTCCAATGCTCAAGAAACTGTTTATGTCAGCACCTTCACCGATGGAATTTTGGATCCGGCCAAGCCGATGCTGGGACCGGTCCGGGACGGCGGGCATATTGTGGCCAACACGACTCCCGGATGCTGGGGGCCTATGATTACACCGAAGCTTCGCGGCGGGCATGAAGTGACTCAACCGGTGTATGTCGAAGGGGCAGAGGTTGGCGACGCCATTGCGATTCACATCAAGTCGATTCGCGTTACTTCCTTGGCCACTGCATCGGGTAACGACAAGACCGTAGAAGGACGGTTCCTGGGCGACCCGTTCGTAGCCGCCAAGTGTCCGGATTGCGGGACCTTCTATCCCGAGACACGCATTGAAGGGATAGGTCCGGAGGCTATTCGCTGCGCTCAGTGCGGAGCGGATGTTACGCCATTTGTCTTCACTAACGGGTATACGATGGGCTTTGACCAAAGCCGCGAGTTCGGGGTTACCCTTCCGAAAGAGGCGGCCGAACGAATTGCACAGGATGGGCGGCGATATATGGCCACACCGGGAGGTTCGTGCCAGAACCCGATCGTGACGTTCGCCCCGCACGATATTGTCGGAGCCATTGCGAGGGTCCGTCCTTTCCTGGGACAATTGGGGACAACGCCTGCCCGTCCCTTCCCGGATTCGCATAATGCGGGAGATTTCGGCTCGTTTCTGCTCGGAGCTCCGCATGATTATGCGATGACCAGGGAGCAGCTGGAGGACCGGACAGACGGACATATGGACATTAATCGCGTACGCGAGAATGCGACGTTAATTTGTCCGGTTAAGGTGCCCGGAGGCGGAATTTATCTGGGGGATATGCATGCGATGCAGGGAGACGGGGAAATTGCGGGGCATACGACGGACGTGTCCGGAATCGTCACACTGCAGGTTCGTGTGATCAAAGGTTTGAAGATCGATGGCCCCGTTCTTCTTCCGGTGGAGGAGGATCTTCCATATTTGGCCCGTCCCTATACGCCGGAAGAGAAGAGCCGGGCGCTGCAATTAGCGCAAAGCTGGGGCTTGGACCGGATTGAGGAGACGGCGCCTATTTCGTTCGTCGGTACGGGCGCCAACCTGAATGAAGCGACGGACAACGGCTTGAAGCGGGCGGCCGATACGCTGGGTATTACGGTGCCGGAAGTGTTGAATCGCGCCACCATCACAGGGGCCATTCAAATCGGCCGTCATCCCGGCGTCGTGACGGTCACTTTCCTGGCTCCCATCCCTCTGTTGGACAAAGCCGGACTGGCAGAAGTAGTTCTCCAGCATTATCGTCTCTCTTCTTAATAATATTTGAAGTAGCTGTCTTCAAAGTAGTTTCCAAACTACCGAGAAACGGCCTGAACCGACAAGCGATAAGCTTTCGGAAAAAAAGAGCGAGGCTGGTGGTCAGTTTTCCACTCACACTCGCTCTTATTCTTTCACGGTGACGCTCGTCTTTCCCGGATCCGTAAGGACGTCGCAAAGACGAGCAAAAGTACATTCAAATCCGACCGTTTTCCGCAAAGAGAGCGAAAGACGCTCAAAAGTGCAGGTCTTTTTGGCAAAATGGGGCGAATTCGCAAAAGTCGCTCTAAAGACCTGCACTATTGCTTTAGATTTAAGCATGTTGCGCCTTTTCCCCAAAAAGACCTGCAGTTTCGCTCTAGAATTTGGTACGGTGCAGCTTTTTTCCAGAAAAGACCTGGACAATCATCTGTCTTTTGCACTATCCGGCGGGGATTGGGCTGTCTACAAGACAAATCCGGTTAAACTGTTCTTTTCAGCAGAGCGGTTAACCGGTCGTCCCTCTTGTATTTGCAGCGATTCGGCGCACCTTCCGCACGGTATAGTTCCAGTTGACTTAAATTCATAACTATGGAATACAAGGTCCCGAACCGATGCTCCTTCAAATTCAGGCATACATGGCCCTTCGTATCCGATAGAATCCGGATAGCATCCTCGACTCCCGGCTGGGGAAGAAGTCTCAATTGCTGCTGAATGGCAGCATATCTTTCCGTTGTTTTGCTCCAGGCCTCCGGTTGTGAGCCGGTAATGTCGGTCATCTCCGGATGAAGATGATGATTGGTGCAAATAAGCGAATTTCCGCCCGCTTCGGGCCTGCGGACACGGATTCGTTCCGGGGAAGCTTCTACTACGGCCATACCGCCTGTCGGGTCAGCCAGTAAGTAATTGCAGCAGAGAGAAGCGGGAAACCCGGACAGGACGCGAACCGCTTCGTCCACCGTACGGCAGTGCTCCAATACATAACGGGTGGCAAAGTAAAAGTGGACTCCGGGCTGCCGGAGAGGGCTCGGCACAAGCGTGATGGCCACAGCCAGTCCATGCTCGTTCATGCCATCCACTTTGCCGATAAAAACGTCTGAATGGCCAATATACCGGAAGCGGCCATTGGGGCTCACCAGCGAGCTGTCCGTATATTTCTTGACATCAAGAAGCATGTCATAATTCCTTCCGACGATCATATCGCTGCCGTTCCATACGGCAAAAATACTGCATTGAGGGGATTGCCCGAAGAGGCCTACCGTCAGCAGGAAAGAGCTTACTTGCTCGAAGGAAGCCGCACAGCCGTCTGCAAACCCTTGAATTTCCGCAATCGCTCCGGGATAATAAGCCTTCAGAATCGTGCTGCTTTCCTCTCCGAATGCCAGCTTCTCCGGCGAAACCTCGGGAAACCTGAAGCCGTTCTTGTGCAGCAGGCTTCCATAGCGATAGCCCATTTCATAATAATCTCCGCGTAGTCTGGAATGATACATTTTACAATTTTACCCCTTTCGATCAGGTTAGGGCACGATCAGATTGGGACCGGCTCCCCAACCATAAAACATTGACACAAACCGGCCTCAGGCATAATATAAACCCTCCGGCAGCCGGAGGGTCAATCGCTGTTGACAGGAATATAGAGCCTGGTTACGAAAGAAAGGGGGCTAAGCTGAAGGTTCGGCTTAATGCAGCGGAAATCGCGGCTGTTTCTCAAAGGAGGGAGCAGCCCGGTAATATACATTTCGAACGGTCGTCCCACGATGGTGTATCCGTTGGACCGGATATAATCGATCAGCTTGGCGTAACCGAAGGGGAGCTCGGAATAAGGGCCTTCGACCTCAACGCCGACATGCTTTCCTCCTTCCATGCTTCGGGTTCCCGGCAGACCGGAGAAGGACGGCTGAACGGCCAGGCCAACCTCCAACTCCGTACAAGCCGGATCTATTTCATCATCATGGAATATCGTCATGAGCCTGGCATCGTCTTCCACTTCGAGCTTCAGAGCGTATAATCTTTCCAACAGGGTTCGGACAAGATCATCGATACCGGAAATTGGAACAGTTTCACGGATGCTGTAAATCCATGTGTCCTTCCTCATTTCTTCAAAGCAATCGGAAATCGACGAAACCGGCATAAGCGGCTTGTTGGTTTCCAGCTCGTTCAATAAGGACAAGATGTTATTCTTTGTTTGGTTAAGCTCTTCGATGTTTCGCTCGACCTCGTGGATGCTTTCGGTCAGAATCGTTTTCGATGTCACCGGGTTGTCGGCGTTGAGCCATTCGGCGATCATGTTCAGCGGCAAACCGCAATCCTTCAAGCGCCGGATTTGCAGAGCCGTTCGAATTTGCCCGTAATCATAATAACGGTAGCCCGTTTCCGGATCGATATGGGCGGGCTTTAATAATCCGACTTCGTCATAATGATGAAGGGTCTTGACCGACATGCCGCAAATTCGGGAAAATTGGCCGACAGAGTACATATAGGGCTTCCTTTCTTCATTAAAATCGAGACAACGGACAAGATGACGGCAATCGTTGTTTATTTTCGGCGTATCTGCAGATAGAATAGAACCAATGTATATAGAAAACATCAGATCGTTCAATAAGGACAAACGTGATTCTTTACTAATAGAAAATTTTACTATCTTCGTTTAGAAAAGTATTTAATTAGTAACCATCCTGTTACTATGACCATGACTATAGGAAATAAAAAAAGAAGAATTATGAATGCCCCTAGGTTGTCTCTTAATATATCCATGCAGAGGACCACCTTTCTTTAAATCATTTCATTGCTCGAAAAGAGTTAATGGATTTGGCTTCGCAAAGCCGAAATCAGAAAGGACGCTAGACATTTAATCGAAATTCATGGTAACCATACCCAGTTTTCCAGATAAAGGATATTTCCACTTTCATGGTAACGTAGAATTTTATGCTCGTCAAGTTATTTTATTATTTTCAATCGTATATGAGAATGTCACTTTTCCGAAAGTAGGTCATTCTTACCAGTTTGCCTGATTAACTATTAATGCGTCTTGGAATAAAGCCTTTGTATGGCGATGCAGAACTCGCCTTTTTCGTTTCCTCTTTGCGCTTGGGCTATATGTTTTCTTATTCTTCCAAATCTTGTTAGTTCACTTGACTACGGGGATACTACAAAATTGCTTTTTTCGCTGCTGGACGAGAGAGGCAAAGGCTTCGTTAGCGGCTTCAGCTAGTGATGTCGAGTAGCCGAAGTCTCGAACCCACAAGCGTTCAATCCGGTCCTTTTAAATACGCCAACTAGTTCTTGTTTTACGGCAAGCGTTTTGTTTAGTTATCGGAAGATCCCAGCAATCACTGAAAATCTAAGAGGGGCCCTTATTTCGTAATGCCTAGCTGGATGACATTGGAGTACCCCTCGATATTTGTTGGGCGAAATCAGCTCCAATGACGATGTCTGTGTCGCAACCAGTTGCTTCATGCAACGAAAACCCGGGAGCGCAGTCTTCCAGCCATGCATAAGGATGGCGAAATCTGTCAGAGAATGCCCGTTTTGTGCTTTGGCAGATGGATCGTGCGACGTCTTTGCTTGGTCTGTTTGGTAGATCCCGTCTCCGTCTTACGCTGGAACTACTTATTTGGATGTCATTGTGTTCCGAGAGTAGATGTCAAAGTGACAGTTGTTGTTGTCTTAATACTGTGGATGTGTATAATTCTGCGGCTCCTCCTTTCTGCTTCATAACTTAAAGCATGTGCAGGGTTCCTTACTCGATTTTTGTGGGAAATGCCCGCTGCTCCCCCCATTTTGTATTTTATTTTTAGTCTGTTTACTTGTAGAACAGTAAACCCTAATGTCATAGCCTCCTCACTGTTCGTCAGTCCATTCACACATATTCTTCAACCGTTTCGATTTGTTCAATTGTCATTGTCTCCTGTCCCAGCCGGTAATACGCAATTATGAAACTTAAAAAGAGTTCCAAGCATTATTGAATAACTTTCAGAATATCAACATTTGCCTTCTGTCAATTGTTTATGAAAGAAGCAGCACTTTGTATTATCTTGCTTACCTTAAGAGAATTTGAAAAATGAGTCTCAAAAGGAACTAACGGTCAAGTCAAGTGAAAGCATTGAAGAGTTAGTCCGTTCATAAAAAGGTAATTTCGTCATAAAATTTGGAATATGCTGGTAAATATGACTTTAGTCTCATATACATGCTAAATAAAATTGTGTATAATTTTGGATAAAATAACATTATTTTCCATTTTTATTCTATTTTCGATTGTATACCGGCCGGTTTACAAAATAAAAAGAGTAAGGAGGAAACGATATGAAAAAAGCGTTTTCATTACTGTTTGCTCTTACATTAGTATTCAGTTTGAGTACTAGTGTTTTTGCAGAACAACTTGACCCACAAGGGTCAACTAAAAAAACCAAATTCTATAGAATGTCTAACGACCCTGCAAAAAACAAACAATATTTGTTAGAAAATGGAATTGGTTTTTCAGTGGCGGACAATCCTCAATTATTTGTGGCAGACTCTGGAAACTGGAATTCGAATGAATGGAGACATGTAGGGAGTACTCCGACAGTTGAGAATTCCACCTATGTGAAATTTTATGGGGTAGTTGATCTTTATACCTCCAAGTCTAGATCCGAAGATGATAGTGTTGTCCATGGACTTGATATGAAAAGCAATATTCGAGGTCAAAGTTATCTAATTGATTGCGGTGGGGGTAAGCACTGTGTGAAATACTCAGGTATTAATAGCTTACGCTGGCATATAACCGTTAGCAATTCTAACATTACTGCAACTGTGCAAGATTGGGCTCCAAAGGGAACACAAAGAATCACAGATGGTTCTCAGGTTCAAGTGACTGTTCAACCTAGCTTGGCGGGATATAGCTTAGGTTCCGTATCGAAAACATTCCCGGGCTTTGCAGATAAAATTGTTGGAGACGGTTTTTCACAAGTATATACTGCAGATTGGATTAAGGAAAGTGGTTATGTTAAATACCCTGACACGGTGTACCTTGGTGCCCTGGTGACATATTATAATCCAGGATTTAAGGATATAGAGTGGGGATGGTGGTGGCAATGGCGGTACACGTACGATATTAACTGATAGTGGAAAAGAGGGGGAAGTATTGCTTCCTCCTCTTCAAATAGCTTTGAACGGCTGAAAAGATTACTTGCAAACGTTGTGCATCTCCGCTTTCGCTTAGATAAATTTTACCAAAGAGGTATTTTTGTAAAAGAAAACTCCAGTTAGACTGGGGGTTCGGGAAACTTATAGATATGAGTAGTCATCCCCTGAACTTGATGATAGGATGAGAGCGAATATGCCAGCCGCTCGGATTGAAACAAGGAGGACAAGAGATGGATTAGAGAAGTCTAACATAAATGAAATCGAACCACTGAAATATTATAGGCAAATAGTTTACGGAAAATTATGAGATCGGAAAAATTATCTGGAATTTGAGTGAACGAAAATTCATCAATCGAGGCTTGCCTAGATCATATTCACATGCCAGTAAATACTCACCTAACTTGAGTATGTCAGAATGTTTGCCATGATTTTTCACAAATTTGCGAATTTGAAGTGCTGATACGAACCGCCAATTCTGGTACAGAGGATACTATGTGGATACGGTAGGGCGAAACAGGAAAGTGATCGCTAAGTATCCGAAACCAAATGGCGTAAGTCAAGAACTGAACAGAAAGGCTTTTCGACCTCACGGGTAAGTCGATTAAAAGGGGAGGTAAAGAGGACTTTTTCTGTACTGGTCTGTGACAGAACGCAGTTGGCAGACTTTCAGTGCGCCTTTGAGTCGCTTGATTATAACATGCCCTTATAGGGCTAATGGAATCCACCGACTGAGCCGGTGGCTATGACTACAATACATTTTGTTATTTCATTGGGTCACCATGTTGCCACTTGCCTATTTTTCAATTGCTTCACAAAACTTTTAATTTAATGGAGAGAGAATATGATTATGAAACGATCTTCATTCATAATTACTATCATATGTATCATATTGATAGTAGGTTGCAAGGCAAATAGTAAAATGGAAATATTAGAAATGAAAAAAAGTGGAGATCCAACAATGTTAGGGGTGGATAATGCTGAAGAAGTAACAGATATTTCTCTCAAATACGATATATTCAATGAACAGAACAAGGTAGGTACAGCCCAATACGATATTATTCCTACTCCAGAAGGCTATGAGATGGTTGTTGAAAAGGAGTTTTCGGCCGAATACCTAACTGGGTTACAAGATGGGTTGAAAAATTATAGATTGTACAAAATGAATAATAACTATACAACAACGAGCTACGAGGAGAGGGAATTAATAGATGAAAGAGAACATATTAATATAACCCAAAAATTTGAATATAACGAAAACTATACTGAAGTTGTGACTAAAACGATAAATAAGACTACGAAGGGATCGCTTTCTGATACGACACGTATTATATTACCGCCAAATGAAAATATATTTATAAAAGAATCAAACATCTTCCTATTATTATTTTTACAAAATATTCAAAAAGATAGTTATATTTTTTATCAAGATGCTAGTGGGTATACCCCTTACTTTCAAATTGTTGAAACGGGTGAAATCGAATCTGAATTTTTCGGTAAGAGAAAGGCTTATAAAGTAGTATCTGATTTCCCAGTTAAAACTGAGTATTGGTTAGATTATGAAAATAATCACATATTACAGAAAAGTGAATATTTGGATGAAGAAGGGATTCTTATTTGGAAATTAGTTAAGTGATTATGTCTCAAATTAGTGTTTAATAATTAATAATCTGAGGTTAATGGAATCAATGTAGCAATGTAGAAAGAAAGGATAGACATAACAACAGATTTCAAACGAGATATGGAAATTTCCAGAACTCAAATTAATTAAACCCTTTCCATAGTTCCTATGAGAAGCATCTGGTAGAAATTCCGTTAGCTTGAAGGAAAAATTTGCAAAAATGGATGGCGACAATAAATCGTGAGAGTCACCACCATCAGCCGCTGAATCCGCCAGCGGACATGATAGCTGAAAGGGGCCTAGGTAATCTATTAAACGCGCGCCTTTCCCGACGCGCGTTGCGTCAGCATGAGGATAAACAGCCCTACGTCGAATCATTTCCTCGGAATTTCTGCATATCTGCGTAGTGTTTGTGAAGGATTGAGGCTTTGACTATTCATCGATAAACATGAGCTGTCTCATCTGCTCAATCGTTGTTTATTTTCGGCGTATCTGCAGATAGACCACCGTCAGAAGGCTTAAAGCCAATGTATACAGCGAAGGCCAGACCAGCTTGGCAATAGCCGGCGCTTCGCCCAAAGCGTCGAAATTCATCAAGGTGTCGATGATAGGCGAAGCCGGCGGCACTACCCACAATAACCATTGGAGGGGCGAAGGCAGCCATTCGGCCAGGCCGGGTACGGCCAGCGACAAGGTCAATGCCAGCACCAACCCGCCCAGCTTGGAGATAAGCTGGGTACCGATCTTGGAACAGAACAGGGCAGTCAGCACAATCGCCATCCAGGTGAACAGCAGATGACTGTACAGGGAGACTGCCATCTCTATCGCCGTCGGCGCGCGATCGAAGCTCCCGCGAATGATGGGATACAGCACAGCGAACAGCGTTAGGGGAAAAGCAGCCACCCATACGGTTGCCATTCGGCTGGCATGATAACGGATTCCGCTGCGGGAATGCATCAAGGTCAACTGCTGTTGGGTCGGAGGTTCCGTCGAATAGAAGTTAAAGGACAGCCAAGCAGCCACCAAAAACAAGCAGACGGAAGTGCTGGCATAGCTGCTCATGACCGGATTAGGAATCATGGAATAGATCCAGGCAATAAAGATGAGATATAAGGTCATCGGAGCAAAGTAACGGTAGCTTCGTGCAAAAAGCTGCAGTTGGTAGCGAATCAAGGCCAGCATCGGGCTCATGGACGATCCCCTCCCGATTCCCGGCTTATGGTTACGATTGAACCGCCTCTGTCCAGCAGCTCCCTCAGCAAGGTATCGCTGTACCCGGCATCGACTTTGAGTTCAATGCCGCTCTCTCCCTCGGCTACTTCCATGACTCCGGGCCTGCCGGACCAGCCTTCGAGTTCACCGAATCCGATCTGTCTGACTATAATACAGACAACTGAGGAAAGCTCATCCTTGGAAGAATTCGGTTCGATGCGGGTCTGATGAATCCGGAGCGTCCGGTCCGCGAGCTTCTCCCAGAGGATCGCTTCATGACAAGCGAACAGGAGAGTAACTCCTTGTGCCTTCAACTGAAGGAACATCTCCAGCAAATCGTTCTCGGATTCCCCGTCCAGTCCGGATAAAGGCTCGTCCATAATAAGCAGATCCGGGTTCTTCAGTACGGCCTGAACGATGGCCAGCTTTTGCAGCATTCCTTTGGAAAAATTTCGTATCCAGGTGCGTCCCGCATTCTCCAGACGGGCCCGCTGCAGCAACCCGGGAATCGTGCGCCGCAAGAGGGCTTTGTCCATCCCTCTTATTTGTCCCATATGCATTAAATATTCAAAAGCGTTAAAAGGCAGCTTCGGAAAACGGTCCGGCACCCAGCCGATGACCGGTTTCGGGTTGCCGAAATAACGGACTTTGCCCTCTGTAGGAGAGGAGAGACCGGCAACCAGACGCAGCAAGGTGCTTTTGCCGGAGCCGTTCGGACCAATTACGGCCAGCGATTGCCGCTTATACACGGATAAATTCACCTTGTCCAGAATCGGCTTTGAACCGAAGCGCATACTGACTTGCTCCAATTTAACTAGCAGCTCCATTTAAATTCCGTTCCTCCAAACTGATGATGTGATATTCAAATGATTTCGGATTGGGTTTCAAACGGCAACCATTTAAGCCATTTCTGGCCGCCACTAATATTTTACAGGATTAGGCGGAGGAAGTCATTCCGCCTGCCGAAGAAGTTGTCATGAAATTACTGTGTTGACACCTGATTCCAGCGGTGATAAGATATCGTTAACTATATATCCGACTAAATAAATGGGATTAGTTGGTCGACCGGACCTCCGGAGACACAGCCCGAATGTGACGTGTAGTGGTGTGTGTCTTTTTTGTTATATATTTGTCAACACGGAACGAAGATGGAAGCTTGAAGAGATCAGAGGATAATCGTATGCGGGATATCCCGAGCTTGGCGTGAATGCTTCAACCATCACCGGATTTTAAGAGAAGACAGCGGGAAGTCGGCTTCTCGATGTAAAAATGAAGGAGGAGGGAGAACGGTGACGAAACCGTTACAAATCGATGAGGTATGGGCAAATCGAATTATAGCCAGTGTGAGCGGGCTGGAGTATGGATGTGTGCAAATCATAGTCCATGATGGGAAGATTGTGCAGATCGAACGAACCGAGCGCAAGCGGTTTGATTCCAATCCTTCCCATTCCGGAGAACGGAAATCGGGAAATTCAAGCAAGGGCAATGCCAGGCCTAAATCATGAAGCCACTTTCATTTGCAAAAGGACGCTGTCAGGCGTCTTTTTTTGTTTCATGTCCTAACCAATAGAACGAGCCGATTCAGGAATACAATAGCCGCCGGAGAGTGCACTCGGGCGTGCAGCTCATCCAGCGGCCGGATTTGGGGCTTGATTCCTTCCAGCGTGCCATGCTTGCTTTACTCCTTAATGGCCCCCAGAACGACTCCCTTGACAAAATATTTCTGAAGGAACGGATAGACGGCCAGAATAGGGAGGGCGCCGATAAAGATTTGCGCCGCCTTGACGGTTTTGTTGGAGATGTTCTCCAGGTCCCGGCCCGCCGAGGAAAGCTGGGAGGTATCGATTTGCACCAAGATCGTCTGCAGGAATGTCGAGAGCGGATATTTCTCTGCTTTCGTAATGTAAATCAGTCCGTCAAACCAGGAGTTCCAATGGTGCACCATCGTAAACAGCGACAGGGTCGCCACCGCCGGCATGGAGATAGGCAGAAAAATCGTGAATAAAATGCGAAACTGACCCGCGCCGTCCATCAGTGCGGCTTCTTCCAATTCCTTCGGAACATTGCGAAAGAAGCTCATCATGAGAATCAGCAGCCAGACATTAACCGCTGACGGCAGGATCAAGGCCCAGATGGAATTCATCAGCCCCAGCTTCTGCACCACGATATAAGTAGGGATCAGCCCTCCGCTAAATAACAGAGTGATGATGAAGAACCAGGAATAGTACGTTCTGGAACGAAAGACACTGGCCGTTCTGGATAAGGGATAGGCCGCCAGGAAGATGATCAGCATCCCGAAAACGGTCCCCAGGAACGTTCTCTGAAAGGCGATGGACAGCGCTTGCAGAAAATCCGGGTTCGCCAAAGTTTTTTGATACGCATCGAATGTAAAGTCAATCGGAATCAACCCGACCCGGTTGGCGTTCGCCGGAGCTCTTCCGCTTAAGGACAAAGCCAGCGTATGCCACAGCGGCAGCATGCACAAGACAGCCGTGCCTAACAGCAGCAGATGGTTGAAGAAGCTGAAGAAGCGATAGGGCCATGTTTTGTAGTACATGATTTCACCTCCTAGAAAATACGGTAATCGGCAACCTTGTGCGCGATTCGGTATACGATAACGACCAGAATCAGGCTGACGACTGATTTGAATAACCCGATCGCCGTAGAGAAGCTCATCTGCTGATCCAGAATTCCGACCCGGTAGACAAAGGTGTCGATAATGTCCCCTTTGTCATACACCATGGGATTGTACAGGTTGAAAATCTGGTCAAACCCGGCGCTTAATATGTTGCTGAGCTCCAAGGTGGTACAGACAACGATGATCGGCACCAGAGCGGGCAGCGTAATATAGACCGTTTGCTGCCAGCGGTTGGCCCCGTCCACCTCGGCCGCCTCATAGAGATTGGGATTGATGCCGGCCAGTGCGGCCAAATAAATAATCGTCCCGTATCCGAATTCCTTCCAGATATGACTAGTTACGACCGTAAACCGGAACCAGTCTCCGTCGCCGAGGAAGAAAATCGGATCGATGCCGAACCAGCCTTGCAGCACCCGGTTCACCAGTCCGGACTGCGGGGACAGCAAATCGACCAGAATCCCGCCAAGAATGACCCAGGACAGAAAGTGGGGCAAATAGACAAGCGTCTGCACGGTTCTCTTGAACGCCATCTTCCGAATTTCATTCAATAGGAGAGCGAAGCTGACGGGAACGATAATTATAAAGACAATTTTCAACGAAGCGATGATAAATGTGTTCCAGATGACTTGACTGCTGTCGGTTCTGGTGAACATGGAGCGGAAATGCTCCAGCCCGACCCAATCGGAATGCAGAAAGCCGGTCCAGGGCTTATAGTTTTGGAAGGCCATCACTACGCCGAACATCGGCAGATAGTTAAATAGAAAAGCGAGGATGACTGCGGGCAGCAGCATAAGGTGAAAAGGCCACGTCTCCCGCAGGAGCTTCCTCTTGCCCCTTTGAACAGCGGTTACTGTTGGCGGAGAACTTCGTTTGAGATGCGATTCCATGGGCAAACCATCCTTTATCCGAGTGATAGTTCACATTTTAGCACGTCCCTTTTCAAACCTATATAACCCATCCTTAACCTGGCATATTGTTTTATTAACCGGCAGCCAAGCTCAATAACGCCTACCGTTCCTTCTTTTTTCCTCCGCCCCCGGGCCTTGTTCCCAGCCCTTCCTTTCGTTCAAAGATGCTTTGCCCCTGAACCGGATCTCTTATTAATTTCATGCAAAAACAGGGCTGTAAGCCGCTGGTTTATATCTTTTACGCAGACATCTGACCGTTAACCCCTAAGCTCACTAATCCCGATTCGAGGCTGGCAACCGCTTGATCCGGCAGCAGGCAAATGTTAACCAACCGTTAAGGAACGCACCAAATCTTTATAAAACCATATCCCGTTGTTAATAATAGATTATTTCTTCTCTCGGAAAATGAGGTTAGGATTAATGAAGAAGCTTCTAATCATAGATTGGGGGAGAAGGAATGACTAATCACGTTCGCAAAGGTTCACTGCTCGCCATAGCCGGACTGCTGGCATCGGTCGCAGTGACGGGGTGCACGGGGGGAGATTCTTCGGCCGGAGGCGGCGATCCCGGAGGAGGATCGGACAAGCCGCAGGAAGCCGGTCTGCAGCTCGTCGACGGGAAGTATGACCCGCCCGTAACGATAACGACCGTCAGGCGGATTGTCTCCGCTGCTGAATTCAAGAACGGCGAAACGATGGATGATAACGTTCATTACCGGTGGGCCAAGGATAAGCTGGGGATTGAAATCAAGAACTTGTGGTCTGTGAAGGATACTAACGGGGCCTACGCCACCAAGCTGAAGCTTGCCTTATCCTCTAATGAAGAGATGCCCGATGTGCTGTTCGCCAGCGGTTCGGTGGCACAGATGCTGATCGACTCCGGCAAGTTTATGGACGTTGGAGAGCTATTTGACAAATATGCGGGGGAAACCTGGAAGAAGGCTATGAACGAGGATCCTTCCGTATGGTATGAATTCACCCGGGACGGCAAGCGCTACGGGATCCCGAATCTGGATTACGATTACAACAATGATCCTGTCTTGTGGGTGCGCGGCGACTGGATGGAAAAATTTGACTTGGAAGCGCCAACAACGCTGGAGGACTATGAGAAAATGCTGGAGGCCTTCACGAACGGCGACCCGGATGGAGACGGACAGAAGAACACGTATGGAGTTTCCACCGGACTCAAGGACTCGTACAGCGACTCCTTCGGATTGGGCTGGGTGTTCGGAGCTTATGGCACTATGCCCGGTTTCTGGCTGAAGCAGGAAGACGGCTCGATAGGCTACGGCTCCGTTCAGCCGGAAATCAAGCAAGGGCTGCAGAAGCTGAAGGATTGGGTACAAAAAGGATATATCCCGCAGGAAGCCGGGATATGGGATGCCGCCAAAGCCGGATCGTTCATGTCGGCCGGCAGCGCGGGCACCTTCTCCGGTCCATACTGGTCGGAAGCTTATCCGATGGGGGATCTGGAGAAGAACAATCCGGAAGCCGAGCTGGTCACCTTCCCGCTGCCGGTAGGGCCGGACGGCAAAAGCATGCATTACGGAAGGCATCCGTACAACGGAGCGATATTCATCAATAAAAAGATGAAGAACCCGGAAATCTTCTTCACGTATGCCAACTACTTGTTCGATCATGTTGCCGATCCGAAGCCGGGCAGCGAGTTCGAGAACGGTTGGGCCAAAGGATACGACTGGGATATCGTGGACGGCGAGGTGACGTACGATCTGGCGAAAATTCCGGGAGGCGGCGTTCGCGTGTTTTTCTACAGCTTGCTGGAGCATGGTCCGAGAATTCCATCGCAGAATCTGCAGGCACTGGTGAAAATCGCGGAGTCCGGCAAAGCGGAAACGCCGTATGAGAAAATCTGGGGCGGCTTCGTGCCTCCGATCGAGCTGCAATCTGCCACCGATGTCTGGGACTCGCGGGAGTTTTCGGTCAAGAGCGAGTTCACAGGCGGAACAACTCCTACTATGGAAACCAAATGGGATTATTTGAAGAAGCTGGAGATGGAGAAGTTCAGCAAAATCATTTTCGGCAATGATCCGGTAGAGTCGTTCGATGCTTTCGTTGAAGAGTGGAAGGCGCAGGGAGGGGAACAAATTACGAAGGAAGTGAATGAGTGGTACCAAAGCGTTTCGCGATAAACCGCCTTGGCACAAAACTTGGTATACGGCCGGGAAGGGCTATGTTACTGTTATTCTACAGATAACACTTCACTCAGGGCGCGTGATGAAAACGATGATACAAAAGCTGAACAGCTTCTCCAAGGTCGTCATTCTTATCTTTGGACTGCTTCTGTTAATGATGCTCCTGTTCACGATCTATAACCAAACTACGGTGAAGGTGATCAAGAGCGAAATCGAGGCCGCCAATTTGAACAAGCTGCTTTTTCTGAAAAGCCAGCTCGAAGAGAAATTAAGCCAGATTTCCATCAATTCGATTACGCTGGCGAATGATCCGGCAATCCGCGAGCTGGAGTATCAGCAGCAGTCGGGGGACCCGTATGACCGGCAGAAGCTGACGAACATGATCCTGGATCATATTTCGCTGCAATCCGGGATTACGGGCTGGAGGACGGAAATTACCGTCTATTCCCGTCTATCGCAAGAGGTGATCTCCACCTCCAGCAAAACCTTCAGCTATGTAGATTCCGAGCTCATAAGCGGAATTAGCAGAGGCTGGCAATATGTGAAGGGGCGGGGGGATGAACCGGCGAAATTCGTCTGGTTCTCCCTCACTCCCGCCACGGCCTACGAAGAGCCGGAATCCGCGAGATTAATCGTCAAGACGGCCTTCGAAGCATCGCATCTGCAGACGCTGCTGGACCAGTACAAGGCGGATGGTCAAGGTGACCCTCTGCTGTACAGCCCCGAATTCGGAGTGATCGGCAACCGGACGCTGGATGAGGCTTATGCCGGAGGCGTCGTCGATTATTTACATACGGTGCCTCTCGGGATCGGGAAGAATATATCGCTGCAGCTTGCCGACCAGCAATACTTGCTCAGCTTCGTTCCTTTATATGGAGTGGACTGGTATTTGGTAGATTCCATTCCGGTCGATCAGATTTTATCTCCGGTGACCAAGGCCCGTGATTTATTTTACACGTTTACCCTTATCCTGCTCGGGTTCGGAGTGGTCGCCTCTTACATTCTGTACCGGCAGCTTCAGGTGCCTATCCGGATGCTGGTCAAGAATATGCAGAGAATCAAGAGAGGGGATTATTCCTCCCGGATCCGGCTGGAAGGGGCCAGCGAATTTTCGTTTTTGTTCCAGCGTTTTAACGAGATGGCGCAAGAGATCGAAGATCTGATGACGAAGCTCGATGAAGAGAGAGTCCGCTCCAGAGAAGCGGTATTGAAGCAGCTGCAATCGCAGATCAATCCTCATTTTCTGTACAATTGCCTGTTCTTCATCAAAAATATGGCCCGTCTGGGGGACGAAGAGGCCGTTGCAGCCATGGCTTTGAATCTGGGGGAATATTTCCGCTATACCACGAGATTGGGAAAACAAACGGCTCAGCTGGAAGAGGAGCTAAACGTGATCGTGAACTATCTGGAAATCCAGAACCTGCGCACTAATCGGATGACCTATCAGATCGATGTTCCGGACTCTTTAATGAGGATTGTCATTCCAAGGCTGATCCTGCAGCCCATCATCGAGAATGCCGTCATTCACGGAATTGAGCCGAAGGAAGGGAGAGGCTGCATTTCGATTATCGGTCGCTCCGAGGGGAATCGCTCCCTGATCATTATAGAAGATAACGGTGTCGGTATGGATGACGCCCGCCTGGAGGAGCTGCGGGAGCGATTGGGACGCAGCGAGAACACAGATAATGGATCATTCGGGCTGTGGAACGTCAATCGGCGGCTGCAATTGATGTTCAGCGAAGGCTCCGGCCTGCAGGTCAAGCAAGGAAAGAACGGAGGAACGACTGTCGTCGTCGTCCTGGAGAGGAAAGGGGAGGAGAAGGATGTTCCGGATCTTGATCGTAGATGACGAACGCTCCGTCGTCGACGCGATTGCACAGACGACCCCCTGGTCGGAGCTGGATATCGAGGAAGTATTCTGTGCGTATTCTGCCAAGGAGGCTCTGAACATCGTCGGACAGCAATTCATCGATATCGTCCTGACCGATATCCGCATGCCGGGAATGGACGGCATCGAGCTGATCGAGACGATCCGTACCTATTCGAACCGGATCCAGTTCATCCTGCTGACCGGCCATGCCGAGTTTGAGTATGCCCAGCAGGCCCTTCGCCTGCGTGCGGCCGACTATTTGCTCAAGCCGGTTCGCGACGAATGGCTTGCGAACGCGGTCCGCAAGCTGACGTCCTCCATGCGGAAGGAATGGAATGAGATCACCTCTCAGCGGACAACGGTTCAATATTTGCAGAAGCATCTGCCCACCCTGAGGTCGGATCTGCTGCGCAATATGCTGGAGGGAAGCCAGACAGCCTCCGAGCTGAATGAAAAATGCGCGCTTCTCGAGCTGCCCTATGAGGAAGGAGATGTGGTCTATCCGGCGGTTATCCGCTTGGAGCGCCGCACCCCCGGGCACAGCAAGCGCTCATTGCTGGAATATTCCATCATGAATATCGCCGAAGAAGTGCTGGGCCCTATGTATCATCTATGGTCATGCAAGGATATTCACAATTATTTGGTTCTTATTCTGAAGCCGAGGGAAAAGGTGCCCGATGGGCGTCAAGAAGAATCGGTCTCCCGGCTGCTGAGCCAATTGCAGCATCTGGTCCTGCACTATCTGAAAGAAAATCTGTCGGTCGTCTACGGGAAATGCGTCTCCTTCCCATTCGATCTGATGACGGTGTATGAATCAGCGGTGCAAACCTTAAGAAGAAGGATAGGGGATGATACCGGACTGCTCCTGACGGCCGGACAATCCGAGACCGCCTCCGTGCTGAGTGCGGCTTCCGTCCTGCAGGCCCCGCCGTCGATTTCTCATTTGTTCGTAGCCGGTTTCTGGGAAGAGGCCAAGGCCAAGCTGCAAAGCGTCTTTACCGAACTCGAAGCGACAACGCGGGATTCGCCGATTCATGCCGATTATTTGTCCGAGATCTATCATACGGTGCTATCCGCATGCTTTCATTACGCGCATACGAACGGACAGACGGTGGCCCAGGCGCTGAATTGCGAAGGGGATCAGCGGTTCTACCATTCTCCCGAATTGATGCAGTCGGTCTCCCTGCTCAAGGAATGGTCCTTCGAGGTTTGCCGAAGGCTATCCCTGTCGAATCAGGTGGAAATTCAGGATGTCAGAAAAACACTCATTGAGCAAATCCAGGAATACATCCATTCGAATCTGGCGGAGGATGTCTCTCTGCAAACGCTTGCAACTCACGTGGATATGCATCCCGTCTATTTGTCCAAGGTTTACAAGCTGGAAACCGGGGAAGGGCTTAAGGATTACTTGTCTCGCGTGCGGATGGAGCGGGCGGTTCACTTGCTGCTGAATACGGATTTGAAAGTTTACGAGATTACCAGCCAAGTCGGTTATTTAAATACGGCTTATTTTATAAAAGTGTTCAAGAAAGCTTTTGGCGTTACTCCGCAGGAGTATCGTGACCAAAATAGCGACAATGGGGGAGTAGGACATGTCAGAAATTCAACTGAATATCGACCGGCCGCTTGGGCCCGTCAAACCGATTCACGGGGTCAATAACGGGCCGGTGACTTACGGCTCGCTGGTCGATGTTTCCGATTATTTCGTATCTATGGGGGTTCCGCTGGTCAGGCTGCATGATCCGAATTGGCCGCACCCCCGCGAGGTCGATATCCATATCGTCTTCCCGGATTTCTCGAAGGACCCGGCCGATCCAGACAGCTACAATTTCTCACAGACCGATGAATATCTTCGTACGGTCGCCGCCACCGGAGCGAAAATTGTCTACCGCTTGGGGGAAAGCATCGAGCATACCGAGAAGAAATATTTCGTTCACCCTCCTGAAAATTACGAAAAATGGGCGCAAATTTGCATCGGAATCATCCGCCATTATAACGAGGGCTGGGCTGACGGTTTTCATTACGGTATCGAATACTGGGAGATATGGAATGAGCCGGACTACAGCGTAAGGATGTGGTCGGGCACTCACGAGCAATATTACTCGCTCTATGAAACGGCAGCGACGGCAATCAAGCGCTACGATCCTTCTCTTAAGGTGGGAGGACCTGCCGTAGCCAGGCCAACCGCCGACTTTGTTCCTGAATTTCTGGAGCACTGCCGGGAGAAGCGGGTGCCGCTCGACTTTTTCTCCTGGCATACGTATACCGCCGATCCGCAAGTTATTGCCGGCCGGGCCCTTCATGTCCGGGCCATGCTGGATCAGTACGGCTTCAAGGATACGGAAAGTCATCTCAATGAATGGAACTATTTTGTTGCCGATTTCGGTACCATATGGCAAAAAGGCAATGAATATTTGCGTGCAGATACTTTCAATCGGCAGAAAGGGGAGGAAGGGGCCTCCTTCGCCGCCTATATCCTTACTTTATTGCAGGACCTTCCGGTGGATGCGGCCAACTATTACGACGGTCAGCCGACTGCCCTGTTCTGCGGCCTGTTCGATTATCACGGCGTTCCGCAGAAGACGTACTACACCTTCCAGGCTTTCGAAAGCTTGCGGCGGCATAATGTACGCCTTCACTGCGAGCTGCCGGAGGATGCCAATGGACTGTCGTGTCTGGCGGCCAAGGAGGAGAATGGACCGGTCGCGGCTTTGCTCGCTAATTTCCATAACGAGGACCGTGCAGTAAACTTGCGTCTGAATGGGTTAGCCGATTCCGGAGCCACATATGAGCGAATTCAAATTTATTCAATCGACAAAGAAAGGAATCTGGAGCTTATTCAAGAGAATCAGCTTTCTTCCGCCGAATGGAAACTGGAGCTGCAGAAATATTCCGTGCTCTATGTGAGAGTCCTCCCATGAACAAACCGAAGGTATTAATCGGTGCCGTCATTCAAGAGAGCAATACGTTCAGTCCCGCCAGAAGCACCATGGACGATTTCCGCCGGCATCGGCTGCAGTTTGGTGAAGACATTCTTCGGGCAAGGACGGAAAATGAGCTGAGCGGATTTATGCGCGCCGCCTCTGCCGAGGGAATTGAGGTCATTCCGACGATGGCCGCCAATGCGGTCTCGTCCGGAGTATTTACGGCAGATGCTCTGGAGGAATTGAAGGAAACGCTGCTTCGGGAGCTTCAATCCCATTCCGGGTACAGTGGTGTGTATTTTGCGATGCATGGTGCGATGGTGGCCGATGGTTGCGATGATGTGGAAGGCTGCTTAATGGAAATGATTCGGGGAGTTATTGGAGACGTTCCCTTCGTCGTCTCCCTGGATTTGCATGCCAACGTAACGGCGAAAATGGCCTCCCTGGCGGACGGAATCGTAGGGTTTCGCACCTATCCCCATACTGATTTTGTCTCCACGGGCATGCGCTCCGCCTCTCTGTTGTTCTCCATGCTGCGAAGCGGGAGGAAGCCGGCGGTACGCATGCGGAAGATCCCGATGATCGTTCCTGCCGAGAACAGCCAAAGCTCTCACGGTCCATTCGCCGAGCTGTGGCAAGCAGTGGAGGAGGGGGAGCGGCGGGGGAACTCCCGGGTGACCTCCCTGTTTCCCGTCCAGCCGTGGCTCGATATCGAAGAGATGGGCTGTGCGGTCGTCACAGTCCATGAGGATGGGAAAGCGGCAGAGAGGGAGGCGGAGCGGCTGGCCGATCTGTTCTGGCAGAAGCGTCACGAGTTCCAGATCCGGCTTCACTCGGTTCGAGAAATCGTGGAGCTGGCCTCCGGGCGGCAAGCGGGCGACGGGCCCTTCGTCATTTCGGATTCCGCGGACAGTCCCGGTGCGGGTTCGACCGGGGACAGCAATTTCGTTCTCCGGGAGCTGTTGAGCTGCGGGGCGCATCTAAGCTACAGCATCTTGCTGACAATTGTCGATGCGCCGGCCGTGGCTCGGGCTGCTGCCGCGGGAGAAGGCCGGTCCGTAGAGGTAGACGTCGGCTATTCCATCTGTCCGGACGGTGAACCGCTGCGGGTCTGCGGCCGGGTCAGGCATATTGGCGACGGGCACTTTACTTTGGCCGGGGGCTATGCCAAGGGGACGGAAGCGAATATGGGCCGCTGCGTCGTGCTGGAGCTGGGAAGGCTGTCGCTTCTGATTACGGAAAGACCTACGTTCTCGGGCGATCCGAGCATGTATCGAAGCGTGGGGCTGGAGCCGGCGTCCGCAGACATCGTCCTGGTGAAATCGGCCAATCAATTCCGGGCCGATTACGAGGCGATATCGAAGCACATCTTCCTGCTGGATACGCCGGGACGCAGTCCGGCCGATCTGCGGAAGCTTGTGTTTAACAAATTGAGACGCCCCTGCTATCCGTTCGACGATTTCTTCGATTGGAGAAATCCGCAGCAGAAGCCGACCTGAACAACAGCCTTTGTCGTACCTTTGCACGGTTATCCCATTGAGTCAGGGAATGGTCGAGGTCCATGCTCCTTATACTGTTATCCCATTGTATCAGGGAATGGTTGAGGTCCATGCTCCTTGTACTGTTATCCCATTGTATCAGGGAACGATTGGGTCAGTGCTCTTGTACTGTTATCCCATTGAGTCAGGGAATGGTTGAGGTCTATGCTTCTTGTACTGTTATACCATTGAGTCAGGGAATGGTTGAGGTCCATGCTTCTTGTACTGTTATCCCATTGAGTCAGGGGATGGTTGAGGTCCGATGCTTCTTGTACTGTTATCCCATTGAGTTAGGGAACGATTGGGTCAGTGCTCTTGTACTGTTATCCCATTGAGTCAGGGAATGGTTGAGGTCTATGCTCCTTGTACTGTTATCCCATTGAGTCAGGGAAAGTCCGTACGATCCCTTGTGCTAGTAACCTTTTGACACAGAGAGCTAGCCGGGTCCCTATCATTAACCTGAGATTCCATTTGCCCAATGGACTCAGCGGCCAAGGGATGACGCGCGGGCTTTCCGGCAAAAAGCTGAGAAGGGCTAAAGTAAGGAGCAGGGGACATCCCCGACCAGGTAGACAGCGAATTCTGAGCGAAGGGGATAACAGTCAAAAGACGTTGATAACTCATACAGAGCCCGTATTATTCAGCTTTTGCCCATTATTCACATGTGAATAATCAATGTCTGGCAGTAGTAGGTGGCTTGAAATGATTATCCACGGGCCACAGAAGTATAACAGCACAGGATGATTTCAACAGAAAGTATAACAACACAGAAAAAGCCTAAAGGAGGTGCAGCCGATGGCTGAAATAGACCATACGCGAGCCAGTCAGAAGGTTCGCAAAATAAGCTTTGAGGGCGACGCCCTGCGCATGTCGATGGACTGGACGGTGGAAGACCTGGACCGTATTCAGGTTTTGGTAGAAAGCACCCACGGGGCGAGTCACCCCAGCTCCTACCACTTGAACGAACTGGTCGGAGAAATGGAGAAAGGGGTCTTCCAGATGGGCGGAAAGCCCGCCATCTATACGACGACCGACATTTGTGACGGTATTGCACAGGCACATAACGGGATGCACTACTCTTTGCCATCGCGCGACATGATCGCTTCCATGGTGGAAATTCATGCGTTGAGCACCCCTTTCGACGCCATGGTGCTGGCCTCTGCGGGAGACAAGGCGGTTCCCGCCCATTTGATGGCGATTGCCCGTTTAAATATTCCGTCCATTCATGTTCCGGGAGGCGCTATGGGAGCCGGCCCCTGCATGCGTTCCAACGAAGAGCTGTGGCATATGAGCGTTGAGGTCGAGCGAAACCAGATGACGAAGGAAGAATTTTTGGCGTTCCAACGGGCCTGCTGCCCGACCTGCGGTGCGTGCCAGTATATGGGGACAGCCGCCACGATGCAGGTCATGGCCGAAGCCCTTGGCTTGGCGCTTCCCTGGTCCGCGCTCATTCCCGCCACC
This sequence comes from Paenibacillus residui, assembly GCF_042677205.1. Lineage (NCBI taxonomy): Bacteria > Bacillati > Bacillota > Bacilli > Caryophanales > Paenibacillaceae > Paenibacillus > Paenibacillus residui. The sequence goes on along the minus strand of NZ_JBHTIU010000027.1, from coordinate 91,798 downwards.
AATGCGGAAATCCGCAGAGCAGCCCGGGCGGCCGGTCAACAGGTGATCAGGTTGTCGCAGGCAGGAATCCGGCCTGAGCACATTCTTACGCGCGAGGCTTTCGAGAACGCGATCATGGTGCACTCCGCCGTTGGAGGGTCGCTTAATGCCGTCATGCATCTGATCGCCATTGCCAGGGAAATCGGGATCGACCTGGAGCCAAAGCTGTTTGACGACATTCACCGCAGTATTCCGGTGCTGGTGGATACGAAAACCGCCGGGCATTATCCGACGGAGCTTTTTTGGTATGCTGGCGGCGTTCCTTTTCTTATGGATGAGATTCAAGACTATCTGCATCTGGATGTGATGACCGTAACGGGCAGGACGCTTGGAGAAAATCTGGAAGAGATGAGGCGCAGCGAAATGCGGAATTATGCGGAGATGTTTCTGGCGAACTACAAGCTGAACCGCAGGAACGTCATCTACCCTATCTCTAAATCGCTGAAGCCGGAAGGCTCGCTGGCCGTTCTCTACGGCAATCTGGCTCCGGAGGGAGCGACGATCAAGAAGTTCGCCGTAGCTGAGGAGATGCAGGTGCATACCGGTCCGGCCCGCGTGTTCGACAGCGAACGGGAAGCTGTTGATGCTTATGTGGCCCGAACCATACAGCCCGGGGACGTCGTCATCATCCGCTATCAAGGGCCGAAAGCGGTCGGAATGCCGGAGATGTTCTTCATGTCCGAGCTGATCGCTTCGGATCCGGTTTTGTCTCATACTACCTCGCTGATTACGGACGGAAGGTTTTCAGGCGCAACCCGGGGGCCATGCGTAGGCTATTTGGGGCCGGAGGCCCTCGATGGAGGCCCGATAGCCTTCGTGGAGGATCAGGACATGATCTGTGTCGACATTCCGAATCGCCGCATAGATATTGTTGGAATTCAAGGGACGGAACGGACCCCGGACGAGATCGCCGGTATTCTCGCGGAAAGAAAGCGGTCCTGGAACCCGCCGGCATTTCATCACAAAGGGATCCTGCGTCTGTACACCCAATCCGCCAGCCCTGCGCTGCAGGGAGGATCTTGTGTACAAGGAGGAGTAAGGCTATGAGATTAGCCGACAGAGTAGCGATCATCACCGGTTCTTCCCGCTCCATCGGGGCGGCGGTAGCCAAGCGTTATGCCAGGGAAGGAGCCAAGGTCGTCATCAATTACCGTTCGCATCCCGAGCTTGCGGAACAGGTGAGGGAGGACATTGCCGCCGCCGGCGGAGAAGCTTTTGCCATACAGGCAGACGTGTCCCGAGAGGAAGATGTTCGCCGGATGGTGGAAGAGACCGTACGAAGATATGGCAAAATCGATATTTTGGTCAATAACGCCGCGATGGACCCGCGCAAAACCTGGCATGAAATTACAACGGAGGAATGGGATGCGCTGATGGGAGTGAACGTCCGGTCGCAATTTCTCTGCGCCAAGGCTGTCTTTCCCTATATGAAAGCGCAGAGCTACGGGAAAATCATTAACGTATCGTCGGTCACTTTTTTTACCGGGCAGAAGCAATTTCTTCACTACGTCACCTCCAAAGGTGCCATCATCGGCTTCACCCGTGCGTTGGCGCGAGAGGTTGGAGAAAATTCCATTACGGTTAACTGTATTACTCCCGGAGCCGTTCTGACGGAAACGGAATATGAGAAGGTGAGCCGGGAGACGATCGAGGAAAGTGCTGTTTTCCTGGCCAAGGCGCAGTGCTTCTCCAGACGCGAAGTCGCAGCGGACGTCGAAGGAGCTTTTGTCTTCCTCGCCTCATCGGACAGCGATTTTATAACCGGGCAAACGCTGAATGTGGATGGCGGCTGGATGCTGCATTAACCTAAAACTCGAAGGGAGGGGGATTTATGCGCCAGGAGCCGGAAGGTCTGTTGCATCGGGCCGCATTACTCGGAGAAGGCCCATTCTGGGACGCAGCCCGCAACCGATTGCTGTGGGTAGACATCACAGGCAAGGCCCTGCATCTGTATGATCCGGAGAAGCACGAGGATACCGTGCATTCCTTCGGACAATTTGTCGGGGCGGCGGTACCGTCGGAGGACGGTAGCTTGCTGCTGGCTCTGCAGGATGGATTTTACCGGTACGATGAACACGACAGGTCGCTTGCAAGGATAGCCGCTCCGGAGAAGCATCTGCCCGACAATCGGATGAATGATGGCAAATGCGATCCGGCGGGACGTTTTTGGGCGGGCACGATGAGTATGACAGGAAAGCCTGAAGCAGGAAGTCTTTATTGCCTGCATTCCGATTTCACCCTGACGCGGGAAGTCTCGAACGTTAGCATTTCTAACGGGCTGGGCTGGAGCCCCGACGGGAAGACGATGTATTACATCGACACAATCGCGGGACAGGTATATGCTTTCGATTATGAATTGGCTACCGGGAGGATTGACGGCCGCCGAACGCTGCTGGAAATTGCGCGGGAGGACGGGCTTCCCGACGGCTTGACGGTGGATGAGGAAGGGGCGCTCTGGATAGCCCATTGGGGCGGGGGCAAAGTATCCCGCTACGATCCTACCAGCCGACAATTGCTGGAGGAGATTAAGGTTCCGGCCCGTTTGGTGACGTCTTGCGCTTTCGGAGGTCCCGAACTCGATGAACTGTATATTACAACAGCGAGAGACGAGGAAGCGGATGATTGCCACGGAGGCAGCTTGTTCCGGGTGAAGCTTAACGTCAGAGGCCTTCCGTCAGCATCCTTTCGTCCGACCGCCGGCCGAAGCTGGCCATTAGCCCTTTACTAATGCTGAAGAAGGGATGAACGGATCGGTTCACGTACAAACTGCTCTTTATTTGAGAGAGGAGGAAGAACATGGGATCGCGATTTTTCTCGAAAGGTGTAGCTGTCATCTTATCGGTGATGTTATTGGCGGGCTCTTTCCCGAGCGGGTCAGCAGGCGCTGCCCCCGGAAGTGCAGAAAATAGTAATGAGAGCTCTGCTCTCGATATCTCACAGGAGGGCAACGGGAGGGGGTTCAGCGACATTGTGGCGGGGAATGGCGAAATCTCCGTTACGGAAGCGAGCTATGGGGCGGATAGCCGCAGAGTTTCCGAAACAAGCGCCGTACCGGAGCTGCCGGATTCCACCACCGCTGTAGCGGGGAAGACCGGTGGCGACCCCGGATTTACTTATGCTGTTGGGGCCAGAGATTGGGTAGAGGGCAAAGATTACTATTTTATTGAAAACGATCAGGTCAAGCTAACCATCGGGACGGACAGATTATCGACCAATGATCCTGTAGACACAAGCGACGAAGCGACCGGCAATAACAAATGGGGGACCTTGACACCCGGCCATATGATGGATGCCGCCCCTAAATTCAACATGCGGGACAACCTGGATTATACGGAGTTTGTGCTTAGCAAGAACGTCGGGAGGACGTGGTGGTATCCGACCGAAAAGCTGAGCATGCCGAATATTCAAGTGGCGGATCACACGGTTGTGGCCGATGGAACTTGGGACAGCGATCCGAGCGTCAAAGCCCAGGTTACTTACTCGATTGTCGAAAATTCCCCCCTGATTAAAATGAAAGTCAAGCTGATCAACGAGGGGACCGCCGATTTCTCCGGACATCTTGCCTATATCATTGATCCGGAGGAGGCGCTTGAGCAGCAGAGCTATGTTCCCGGCTGGGGCTGGAGAGGCGGCCAGGTCAGCGAATATATCACCTCCGGCTGGAATAATAACTACATTTTCAACGGAATACAGGATAAATATACCGGACATACAGCTCATGCGATCATTTGGCCGGACGATCAGCAGCCCTCGGCGCTCATCCCGGAAGGATATATATCCGGTGCCTGGTTTAAGGTGACTTTGCCTGTCCGCGGGACCAAGGAACTGGTGATCTATCATCTGCCGCATAACCCGGGCCCGGCCTATGAAGCGTATCAGACTGCGGAGTTTTGGGCCAATGTCGTGAAGCAGGGAATCGATCCGGCAGCGATTGGCCAAATAACGGGTCAGGTCACCGATTCCGAGGGCCGTCCGTCCGGCGGCGTGGAGATTGAACTCAGAACGGTTGAAGGAGGAAAATATGCCGCGGCCACTACGGACAGCAGAGGAATGTACAGCCTATACGCCGTGAAAGGAGAAGGCTACAGCCTTCACGCCACCAATGGAAGCGAGAATTACGAGCAGCAGTTAGCGGGGTGGGGCGACGGAAATCTGATTCGGGTCGACTTCAACATGACCGCTCCTGTCGGGGAAATTGTAGCGGGCGTGACCCGCGGGGACCCGGGATTTACCTATGAGGGAACATCAAGAGACTGGTGGCCGAAGAACGATTACTATTACATCGAAAGCCCGGACATTAAATTTACGGTCGGGACGGTAAGAACAGCCGGCAAAGACCCGGTGGATTGGAGCAACGACGCTTCCGGGAACAATAAGTGGGGCAGTCTGACCCCCGGTCATATAATGGATGCCGTTCCCAAGCTGACGATGCAGGAGAACCTCGATTTTACGGAATTCGTTCTGAGCGATGACTTGGGTGTAACGCCGGAGGACGAAGCGAACGGCAAGCATATGGAATGGTCTTGGTTTCATCCGCTAACGAAGCTCCAGCTTCCGGATATCCGTCTGGACGGCAATACCATTGTAGCCGACGGGGACTGGGATTCCAATGACGAGATGAAAGCCTCGGTGCGGTATTCCATAGTTGAAGGCACGCCGTTAATTAAGATGGAAATTACGCTCGATAACCGGACGGGAAGCGATTTTAACGGAAATTTCGGGTATATTATCGATCCCGATCAGCCGGGAGAGCAGCATAGCTACCTGCCGGGAAGAAATTGGGTGTACAGTCAGGAGAAGAATGCGATCAGAAGCGGATGGACAGATAACTATCTGTTCAACGGAATCAACAACGCCTTCACCGGGAAAACAGCCCATGCGATCCTCTGGCCGAACGAGCAGCAGCCCGAAATCATTATGCATGAGGCTATATTCATGGGGGTTTGGTTCCCGGCGGTGATCCCCGACGGCGAGAGCCAAAGCTATGTGATCTACCATTTGCCTCATGTCGCCGGCCCTGCGGATAAGCCCTACGCCGCGGCAGAATTCTGGGCGCAATTCATCCGGGATCATGGTCAGGCCGAAGAGTACGGGAGCATAACCGGCTCAGTGACGGATGAGGCGGGGGCCCCTGTGCCTTTTACAGAAATAGTGGCTGCGGACGAGAACGGAGCCCTCTACGCAAGAGCGGTAACTAATCGTGAGGGCAAATACCAGATTTTTGCGAAGAAGGGCGTCTATCGGATCACTCCTGTAAATGAAGAGTACTCGGTAGAAGGCCGAATCGTCGAAATTGGGGAGATAAGAAGGATACAAGCGGACTTTACGATGAAAAAGTATGCGGAGGTCAGGGTTGAGCTGCCTTCGGAACTCGTGGCGGAGACACCGTTTGAGATCACAATGACCGTGCAGAATCTGACCGATGCCCCTTTGCAAAATGTTGCCCTGGAGGTACATCCTCCATATTTTGTCCATTTGCTGGACGAGGGAAGCCTGGAAATCCCGGTTATCGATGCCCGTGCGCAGGCGGTAAGGAAGGTCCGTGCGGTGGCGTTGGAAGGCGGAAGGTCTGTTATCCAGGCCAAAGTATCCACAGATATTTTTAATCTGACGGGCACTAGCAGCTTTGATGTCCGCAGGGCAGGGTATTATGGCGGAGACAATCATTCCCATACGAAGCACAGTGACGGAGTTCATACCGTAGCCGAAAACTCCGCCAGCGTTTATAATAACCGGCTGTTGTCCTGGCTATGGAGCTCCGATCATAATACCGACTCGCAGGGGCCGGATACGGATGCGGTTACCGAGAGCTATAACGGACGCTTCCTCAGTCTACCGGCTGCGGAAATCACTACGAAATCAGGCCATGCGCTGGCCTTCGGAATAAACGGCGTCCCGAGATATGACATTAACGACCCGGAATCCGGCTACAGCTGGCAGGACAGCATCGATGAAGTGACAGGCCAAGGCGGTCTGTTCTATATCGCCCATCCCTTCGACCAAACCTATACGTTCCGGAATCCGTATCAGTGGACGGGGTTTACCGGGGTGGAAGTGTGGAACGGCACCTGGCACGCCCTGGACAACGGAGTGAATGAGCGGGCGTTCCGTTTCTGGGACGAAATCAATATTCGCGGAGACGGGAAATATTACGGAATCGCCAACTCCGACGGCCATACCAAAGATAAAGTAGGAGATCCTTATATCAAAGGCAAGATAGGGGGGCTTTCCAAGCAGAATGTTCTGGAGCTGCTGAGGAACGGAGGCTATTACGGCTCCAATGGACCGGAGCTCAGATTCAGCATCGGCGGAGTCGACATGGGAGGAACCCTTCAACTGGAAAGCGCCGGCCATATGCCGTTTCAGCTTCAGGCCTTTGATCCTAACTCTAATCTGACCAGCGTCCGCGTCATTAAATATCCGGTAACCGGTGATATCGCGGATTATGCCCGCAGAGAGATTGTTTTTGAAGAGGACCTTACGGGCCGGCAAACGAACACCTTCTCCAAGACGATTCCTTTGCCTGTGACGGATAAGGAATTTTACCGTATGGAGGTGCGCAGTGAGAAGGCACAGGAGAATAGCTCCGGCATCGGCCCTTTGGCCGGCACGGGCTTCGCTTTTTCCAATCCGGTCTGGGTGGAGCTCTCCGGTTCTTCCAACTCTGCGGCCATCGAGTCCATTTCTTATAAAAATAAAACCAAGTATAAGCTGCTCCCGACATTCGGGGTGAACCGCTTGGAGGTGTATGACAACCGTTTCGATCCTAAGAAGCTGTCGGTCATCACAAGCAGCGGGGCAAAAGAAACGTCCATCCATTATACCGAGCTGGTGAGCGGCACCAGAAGCGTCGGTCTGCTGAAGATAAGCGTGACGGCCAAGGATGGAACGCGGAAAGATTATTCCTACGTGGTGGACACCATTAGTGTTCGGGATAAACAAAATCAAGGGCGATAATGGTCTCGGCCTCTTACAATCAAAAACAAACGATAAAATCACCGCTTGCCTCTGAGTCCGGCTCCGTTAGGCAGATAGTTAGGGAAAAGATCAGCTGACTCAAGCACCTCGGTTACCACATAGTTCAAAGAAACCTCAGAACCCGCAATACATGGGCTTCTGAGGTTTTTTTGCACGGAAATGATTGTATCATCGCAGGCTTTTGGTTTAAATAATCAATAAACGGTTGTGCTTCTTTTCTATTATCGGTATGCTTGGCAAGAGCAATCAGATTTGTCCGGTACAGCTTCTCCAGGTCAAGCGGCTCGATCCATTCGGACCCGTGCTGCCGCCGTAAGGAAAGACTGACCGGTTTGCTTTTCCGGAAAATGATTTACCCCCAAAATAACGAATGCTATAAACGGTTATGCCGTTTTTGATGTGTCTTATAAGATGGCAGGAAGGAGGACCGCTGATGCGGAATATGACGGACGAGCAGCTGATGGATCTGGTAAGGGACAAGTCCCGTGCGGCTCTGGAAGAATTGTATGACCGCTATGTGCGTCTCGTTTATTCGTTTGCCTTGAAGGCCTCGCAGAATGAACAGACGGCCAGGGAAATCGTTCAACTGGTCTTTACCCGATTGTGGTCTACGGAGAAAGGATACCATTCGCACAAAGGGCGGTTCGCCAGTTGGCTGCTTACGGTCACCCGCAACCTGACGATGGATTATATCCGGAAACAGAGAAATGCGTACAAGACCGTTCTAATCGATGAAGAGGATTGGGAGCGGATGCCATCCCGTTCTTCCAACCCGACAGGAAACGCAGAGCTGCGCAAAATGATCAGACGGCAAATAAGTGAGGCCTATCGCTGGCTGTCCGCCAGTCAAATCGAGTTGCTTCAGCAGTTGTACTGGGAAGGTTATTCGCTTGCGGAAATTGCACGGATGCAGGGTGAGCCGCTTGGTACGGTGAAGAGCCGGCTTCATCAAACGTTAAAAATATTGCGCAAACATCTGAAGATGGAATGGGAGGGGGGAAGATATGGATCACCGGAACGATGAATGTTCTCTGCTCATAGCCTATGTCGCCGGAGAATGTGGAGAGGAAGACCGGGTACGCTTTGAGCGGCATTTGCTGTACTGCCTTGCCTGCCGGCAAGAAGCGCGGGAGTTAAAGCAGGTCTGGACGGCATTGGCTTTGCAAGCAGAGGAAGAGGAAGTGCCGGCGGATTTGAAGACGCAGGTGATAAGTTCTCTATTTCCCGATGAGCAAACAGAGCCGAAACCGGAGCCGATCCCAGCCCTTGTCCCTGCCTTCCAACTCTCCCGTGTGGAGACTGCCCGCAGACGGAAAGAGGAGCGGCGCCGGGCGAGATGGAAATGGGAGCGTTATGCTCCGCGGTTCTATAAATCTGCCTCGGTCTTGCTAATTGGGGCGCTTCTGGTCTCCCTGAGCGGGAATGTCAAGATGCACGAGCAACTGACGGCTGTACGGGAGCCCTCCCGGCCTGCTGTTGTGGCGGCGCACCCGGTCCCCACGCAAGTAATCAAGATTTATAATCTGAAATCGACGGATGCCTCCATGGATACGGCCGAAGGCACAGTCTGGCTGTTGAGGCAGGGGGCGGAGGTAGAGATCGTCGGCAGCTTCGCAGGACTGGCGGCCAATCAGGCAGGGGACGCTTATCAGGTCTGGCTCATTCACGAAGGGGAGCGGCAGAGTGCCGGGACGTTCCAGGTGGATGCGCTGGGCCGTGGCGCGATTGCGTACCATATGGATAGTCCGGATTTGCCGTTCGATTCGATAGACATAACCTTGGAGCCGGACTCCCATGGATCGGTGCCGAGAGGCAAGACAGTGTTAGGTACTTAGCGGATTGCGGACTCTGCTGAATAGGAAGAACTAATAATAGAAACGAAAATTTTAGTTGATCAATCCGGATGCTTTGAATTACAATATCTGTTAATAAAGCTACCTTTAAAACCGGGTTATTCATTTGTGGAAATAGCTCCGTGAGGAGCTTTTCTTATTGCGCGTAAACTCTTAAAGGAGGTGAGACGGTGGTCCTCCTGATTGCTTACGCCCCCAAGTAAAAAATTCAATTACTTGGGGGGAGACCATTGTCCGTTTGGAAATTATTATCGGGGCATCATGTATTCAGGCGTTATTTGACCGCGCTGTTAATTTGGGATTTGACGAAGTGGATCTTGGCCGCCGTCATTCCGTTGTTTTTAAACGACCGATACGGTATAGGCAAAGAATTTGTCTCGGGAATGGTTATGGAGCTGCTTCCGGGAATAGTGCTCGGCCCGATCGTCGGGGTGTGGATTGATCGGTGGGGGGCCAAGCGGATGACAACGTTGGATGTGCTATCGTACAGCCTGCTCATTGCCATTCTGCCGTTTACACAGCAATTATGGCATGTTCAGTTCGCACTGCTGGCCATAGGTATTTCACAGACGATCGGCTCGCCGGCTTCCTTGACCCTGCGCGCATCGGTCATTCCTAAAGGGGAAGAAATCCAGGGCAATTCCTTGGTGCTGGGGATCGACAGGCTGTCTAAAATTGTCGGCCCGCTGCTTGGGAGCCTGATGATTATTATCCTCGATTATACGAAGGTCATGCTGATCTGTTCGGTAATGGGGCTGCTGTCGTTTGTGTTATTTAGTATGGTACATGTCCCGGAGAGAAGGAAAACGCAGAATTCCACACATCAAGGGACGGGATTCAATCGGGAGATGCTTCGTCTGCTGTTTAAAGACCGGCTCATCTTGGGCCTGGTGATCACGGCACTCGGTTACTCGCTTACTCTCGGAATATTGAAACTGTATCTGCTTACGACAGCGGGCAGTTATGGGAACGTGGAGCTGTATTGGGGGCTGTTGCTGGCCGCACAAGGCCTGGGTGCTTTGGTGGGAGCCATCGGATGCCATACCGTCATCTCCCGTTGTCGGAACAGATTTTCCATTACCGCTATCTATATGGTGTTCGGCCTGGGAGAAGCGGTTTTGCTGGCCGGGTTAAGCCTGCCTTTCGGGCTTGTCTGGTCCTTGTTCATCCTGATTGTGGCCGCTATATTCGAAATTATGGCTACGATCATCTATTTTTCGATTCTGCAATCCAGGATCGATCTGGGCATGCAGGGCAGATTTAACAGCATCACGCTGCCTATGCAGGACGCTTCCTATATGGCCGGTTTTTCGCTATTTGGTCTGCTGAATGGAGCGATGGCAGCGAATGGCTTGCTGTGGTTCGGCTTGAGTATCATCCTTCTGTGCCATCTGCCGTTTATGGCGGCATTTTTTAAACATAAGGAGGATGCCGGCGGAGGACTGCCCGAACCCAATTCGAATTCCGGCGGTTCCCGGCAGGCAGAGTCTTAATTGGTCAAGCAAGTCCGACATACCTCAGCTGATACTGGCTGCAGACGGGGGATTGAAAGCATGGGATTTAATAACGGGCAGCGGTAACGCTGCCCGTTGTATTCATCGCGGGTTATTAATATTCTATATGACGATTTCGCCTGATCCAATAGACCGCGATTAGGGGTAAGTTTACACGCCGACTCTTATCGGAGTAAGGACGGAATACTTTCGAAGGCATTCCTGTTAAAAAAAGTCCAAAGCTCTCGCTTTAATGCTTTTATCATACTCCGACGGGCTCATGCCGGTACATTTTTTAAAATGTCTGGAAAAATAATGGACGCTGCTGTATCCCAGCTTTTCCGCAATTTGAGTATAATTCATCGTTTCCTCGCGAATGTATTGCTTCGCTTTATCAATCTTCAGTTTGTTCTGGTATTCCGATAAGGTATAGCCCGTTTCCTTCTTGAACAATAATTTCAGGCGAGTGGCCCCGACATGGGCATGCCGGCATATTTCTTCCAGGGTCGGGTTTCCGGAGAGATGGTTTTCCATATAGCGCATAACGCTGTTTGCGATGGACGCCTCTGTTTTCTCTTTGGCTCCCGTGGAAAGTCGGGGCTCGCGGCTGAGCAAATTGTCGTTGCGGAACAACTGGATCAGCAGCCATTCCAAATAAATTTTGACCATCTGCTCTGAGCCGAATTCCGCCGGGCTTCTCTTGACCAGAAGCGCCGACTTATTCCCATAAGAGCGGTCGAATGCGAGCCGTCCTTCATGAAGCAGGGAAGACAGTATCGCTCTTTCGCGATCTCCCAGATGAAAACATTTATCTTTAAAGTAATTCATAGCCGGAGAATGGCACTCGAAGCAGACAATCATGATGTTGGGCGCACTATGCCCGTTTCCTTTCAAGCTATGGATTTCGTTAGGGGTGTAGAATACCAGGTCCCCCTGCCTTAAATGAAGCGTATGCTTTCCCGCCGTAATCTCCGCCTCGCCTTTATCCATATATAAAAACTCCCAAAAATCATGCTTTTCTCCCGGAAAAAACGAGTTCTTGGGCAGTTCCGAATAATGGAAGGAAATAATTTGATTCACCGTGAATTCTTCCTTAAGGCGGAGTCTGACGTAGTGCATTCCAATCACCTCATCTACAGACATTACCTAATATTTTACATCACATTCTGCGGTTTGGAAAACGGTTTCCTCCGGGTGGATTCAATAAAGTCTATGCTGCAAAAATGCAAATAAATCGTCCGGAAAGTTAAAGATTTAGGCGGAGATTTGCTTTAGGATGATAGACAAATGGGACGATAGGGGGAACCGAATTGAGAAAAGTACGGACAGCCGTCGTCGGGCTGAATATGGGCTTGCAGCATGCTTATGCTTATCATGCGGCAGAACAAGCCGAACTGACGTGGGTGGTTGATTTGGAGGAAGAGAAGGCGGCCCGTGTCGCCAAGGAGCTGGGCTGCCGCTATACGACGGATTGGTCAGCGATTATCGAAGATATTGATGCAGTCAGCCTATGCACGCCTCATCATTTACATGCCCCTCAAGCATTGCAGGCCATGGCCGCAGGCAAGCATGTGCTGCTGGAGAAGCCGTTAGCTACGACGAAAGCGGATTCGCTCCGCATCATCCATGCAGCGGAAGAGCACAATGTGGTTTTTATGATGGCTTACATAGTCCGATATTTGCCGATTGTTCGCAGGCTTAAAGAAATCGTGGAGAAGAAGGAATTCGGAGAAGTATTCAGCGCGCAGTGCTGGATACAGGCCTACCTGCCCCCGGCGCCGGGAACCTGGATCTCGCGCAGAGAGACGTTAGGCGGAGGGGTTCTGTTCAGCCATGGGTGTCATTATGTCGACCTGCTCATATGGCTGCTCGGCCATCCGACCATCTCGGCGGCGGTTGGAACGAACCTCGGAACCGAATGGATGGAGGGGGAGGGGACTGCCCACAGCATTATGAAATTTGAAAGCGGCGCTGTCGCCCATCTGGTTACAAGCTGGGGGATGAAATACAAGGAATCTCCGGCCCTGCTTCACCTTCATACTCCCGATGCGCTGATCGCGTTTGACATGAGAACCATAGATGTTATCGATAAGCAGGGAAAAAGGACCGTATTTGGCCCTGTAGATAAAATACCGGAGGACAGGGGAACGAACGCCGTTTTTCAGGTTGAGCATTTTTTGGACTGTATCATTAAAGGCAAAACACCGGAAACGGATGGATGGGAATCCTTGAAGTCCCACCAGGCGATTTGGGACATGTATTCTTTCGAAGAAAACCATAGCCAATAACCCAGGATGAGGTGAATTAAATGATTAAAGCTGGCATTATCGGATGCGGCTTGATGGGAACGCTTCATGCACGGACATTAAGCGGTATGCCCGGGGTGAAGGTGACGGCGGTGCATAACCGGACTAGGGAGAAAGCGGACAGCTTGGCCCAGGAAATTGGTGCATCGGTCTATGATAGAGCCGAAGATCTGCTGGAGCAGGATTTGGATGCGGTATGGGTGGCGACCCCGGATCATCTTCATGCGGAGCTGGCCAAGGCCGTACTGGAATCCGGCAAGCATTTATTTCTGGAGAAGGCGTTGGCCACTTCCTTGGAGGACGGAATGGACATCGTAGAGGCCGGCAAGAAGCACCCGGAGCTGAAGACGATGGTCGGGTACCCTCTGCGCTTCGATCCGGCCTACCGCAAGCTGAAGGAAGCGTTGATGCGTCCGGAGGCGGGGAAGACTCTGCAAGCCTGGTCCATGAGAACGCATTACCTGGACCCCGGCATGAAGGTATATGATAAATACCGCGACCACTATTATGAAACTCCCGATTGGTATTTTAACGAAGCGGAGGCGAAAGGCCCGATCTATTCGCACGGTTCCCACGATTACGATTTGCTTCAATGGATGTGTGGAGAGGTGGAGAGCGTATTTTCCTATGGCGGGACCTATTTGCTGCCACCGGGCAGCGTCGCTGACGGGTTTACGGTAGCCATCCGCTTCCGGAATGGCGGAATAGCCAGTGTAAGCACCCCTTGGATCACACGAGTGGAGTATGATATAACCGGCGTCGCCGCAGAAGGCTTGACTGTTCGGAATAATAACGGGGAAGTAAGGATTCAGGCGGCCGACGGTCCGGAGGAACGAATAACCTTCACCGGAAATGATATGTGGGAACGGATGAACGGGCATTTCATTGACTGTATCCGGGAAGATAGAAGCCCTATAATCTCTTTGGAGGACGGCTTGCGGGCGATTGCCGTTTCGGAGGCGGCCTACAGGTCTCTTAAAGAAAGACGCGAAGTATATGTGGAGCCGATCGCTTAAGGGACAGCACGGCAACGGGATGTCCTCTCCATCCCTCGAAGATCGAAGGAGTTTGTTTTATGGGTTCACAAATTATGGAAATAATCAAGCGGAAGGAATGGAGCAAAGATGGTGAAGCTGGCCTGTATGACGCTGCCTTATCGGAATGAATCATTGGAGAGAGCATTGGAAGGAATTTCTCGGGCAGGGTATCGATACGTGTCGCTAGGTCTGCCTCATGAAGGAATAGAGGTGCCCGAAGAGGACGATTCAACGGCTCTCGGCAGGCTGGTCACTCTTTGCGAACGGTACGGGTTGGAGCCGGTATGTCTTGTCGGAACCAATCAGTTGGCGCCGGGACAGCCTATCGAACGAGCGCGCCGCCGCTTTGAGGCCGCCAAGGTGTTGGGCGTGAAGGAAATCTTATCCTTGGGTACATGGGGCTACCATCAGTTCCCGGATAGTCCCCTGCCGGAGGAAGAATTAACAAGGACGAACAACCGCTTCGTTACCCGATTTCGGGAAATCGCGGAATGGGCTGAACGTTACGGGATAACGGTGACATTAAAGCCGCATACAGGGAATACGGCGACGGCGGTACATTTGAAGCAGACGTTGGAGGCCATAGGCTCCGACTTCGTGCAGGCCTGCTATGATCCCGGCAATGTCCATTATTATGAAGGAATCCGTTCCGAGGAGGATATGCCGATCATCATTGAACGCCTCTATTCCTTCATTGCCAAGGATCACCGGGGGGCGAGAGCGAACGCCGATTTTCCGGTCCCCGGTGAAGGAGACGTCCGCTTCACGGATTTGTTCCGCCAAATGAAAGAAGCCGGATTTACCGGATCCGTACAGGTGGAAAGAGCGGATGGGGCTCATCCCGGCCCTTGGTCCCCGGAGGAGCTCGATGAGCAGATCCGAAAGGCGAGAACAAGCCTGGAATCTATGCTGAAGGAAGCCGGCTGGTCCGAAGTCTTATAGCCGCGGCGCGCAACCTGAACCTTTGTCAGGGCATGATGCCTTGCGAAGGTTCATTTTTTTTATTCCAAAAGCAGCCTTAAGGTGCTGCCCCATCCGGTTTGCGATTTTCAGCACCGCTCAGCACCGGGGACTTTATGGGCAGCCCGGTCGCCCGCCGGATTGTGTAAAAAGACAATCAAAACTGCAGTTCTTTTTGGGAAAAGCCGCGCGATACCTTATTCTTAAGCGATAATGCAGGTCTTTTCAGCGATTTTTGCGAAATGGCCCCATTCTGGCAAAAAGACCTGCACATTTGAGCGTCTTTCGCCTTCTTTTTGGAAAAAGGCAGGATTTTAATGCACTTTTGCTCGTCTTTGCGATGTTGTTGCCGACCCGGATGCAAGGTGCTTTCTCTTACTCCTTTGTTCCAATGATTCAAAGGGCAACGATGAAAGAGAAGGGCAAATGTGAATGGAAATTGACCACTAGCCTCGCTATTTTTTCAAAAGCCTTCACGGTTCCTTCACGTTTTGTCCGTTCAGGGCGCTTCTTATTGCATCATTACAATCAGCCGGAACCGTGTCTCATTTACCGTCCATTTGCCTGTTATCCCCTTCGCTCAGTGTCCCGTGCATACCTTCATCGTCTCTTGATCTTGGTCCATTTGCCTATTATCCCCTTCGCTCAGTGTCCCGTGCATACCGTCTTCGTCTCTTGATCTTGGTCCATTTGCCTGTTATCCCCTTCGCTCAGAGTTCCGTATATACCGTCGTTCGTCCCATGATCTTGGTCCATCTGTTTGTTATCCCCTTGGCTCAGTGTCCCGTGCATACCTTCATCGTCCCTTGATCATAGTCCATCTGTTTGTTATCCCCTTGGCTCAGTGTCCCGTGTATACCGTCATCGTCCCCTGATCTTGGTCCATCTGTTTATTATCCCTTTCGCTCACTGTCCTCGTGCGAGGGAATTCGGGCTAATATCGATCATCGTTTTAAAAGTTATAAAAAATGGTTGAAGTCAAATCAGGTGATGGAACCCGGGTCATCGCTCCTGTCTGAGTCAACGGGATAATAGTCCCAAGCTTAGAGAGAGGAAGAAATACGAATGAACATCGAGAGGCTGCTTTACGTCAGAGTGTGTCAGAGTGTACACACACTTCGCTTCGCCCGGATTGCACACTGCTTCTTTCCTCCCTGGGCTTCACGGTTCGTTTTTTGGCGGGGGGGAGATGAGCCGGGGCCTCTCTGAAGGGGCTTTTGTTAAAGATTATTTCACTTTTCTTTATGTTTTCTTAAGGATTAATTGAATTACTTTTCAGCTCTTTTTCCTATAGTTATTTATGCCGGAAGCAGGAGCTCCGGAAATGAGGATACAGAAAGGTCGCAGCGTGAAGTTCTGTATTCAGAGCTCCATCTAGTTTCTTTTATGAAATACGCACTCCATCAATAATTAATATCCGGGAGGATTAGAGATGACAACGAATCTGTATGTATTATATGGCGGGAAATCGGCGGAGCACGAGGTTTCTCTCTTGACGGCCCTCACGGTGCTGAACGCATTGGACAAGCAAAAATATAATGTTTATCCCATCTATATTACGAAAGCAGGAATATGGTGCAGCCTTGGCCTGCTCGATCATGAGCTGACCGACGTCACCGAGCTGCAGGCGGAACACCCGGACACCCGTCCGGCGGCCTCGATAGGCAATCTGCTGTGCAAGCTGTTTTCGGAAGGGACGGAACAGAAGGTCGTTCTTCCTGTGCTTCACGGGACTAACGGGGAAGACGGAACCGTCCAGGGCTTGCTCGAGCTGATGGATGTTCCTTATGTGGGCAACGGAGTTCTGTCCTCCGCTGCCGGGATGGACAAGGTCATCATGAAGGATCTGTTCGCTCAAGCAGGAATTCCGCAAACTGATTATACCGCACTGCTGCAGCATGAATGGCAGAGCGATGCGGAGCGGGAATGCTTGCGGATCGAGGGGAGGATCGGCTATCCCTGCTATGTTAAACCGGCCAACCTTGGCTCCAGTGTGGGCATTAGCCGGTGTGACAACCGCCAAGACTTGTGCCGAGCTGTCCACATAGCGCTGCAGTATGACCGGAAGCTCGTGATCGAGAAGGAAGTGATCGGCCGGGAAATTCAGTTGGCGGTCATCGGCAACGATCACCCGCAATGCTCCGTGGCCGGAGAATTTATTAAGGAACTGGATTTTTTTGATTACGATAAAAAATACAAGAGCGGCCGGCTTATTCAGCAAATCCCCGCCCGCCTGACCGACGATATACACAGCCGGTTGATGGATCTGTCCATTCAAGCCTTTACGGCGTTGGACGGGGCCGGATTGATGAGGGTGGACTTTTTCGTTACCGACGATAATGACATTTATATCAATGAAGTGAATACCCTGCCGGGGTTTACGAAAATCAGCATGTTCCCGACGTTATGGGAAAAAACGAACGGCACCACCTACGCTCAGCTCATTGACAAGCTGATTGAGCTGGCTTTGGAGCGGCATGAGCGGAAGCAGGCACGTAATTACAGGAGGGATGAATAATGATTACCAGAACCTTACGTCAAATAGCGGAAATGATCGGAGCAGACCTGCCCCGGGAGGCCTATCGGAACACGATAGTGCGGGGAGTATCCATAGATACGCGTTCCGTACAGGATGGAAATTTGTTCGTTCCGATCATTGGCGATCGCTTTAACGGTCACAGCTTCGTCAGGGAGGCGCTGGCCGGCGGTGCCGCGGCTGTACTCTGGGACCGCAAGCAATTGGATCCGCCGCAGGACATCCCTCTGGTGCTTGTCGATGATACGGTGGATGCTCTGCAGAGTCTGGCCAAAGCATATCGTCAGCAGCTGGCGGTGAAGGTTATCGGGATTACCGGCAGCAACGGAAAAACATCGACCAAGGATATGCTGGCCGCCGTCCTGTCTGTGAAGTATAAGACTATGAAAACGCCGGGTAATTTGAATAACCATCTGGGCGTTCCATTAACCCTGCTGCGATTGGAAGAGGATACGGAAATGGCCGTTGTAGAGATGGGCATGTCCGGATTGGGGGAAATCTATCGTCTGGCCTCGCTGGCCAAGCCCGATGCAGCGATCATCACTAATGTGAGCGAGGTTCATCTGGGCGATTTGAAGACCCGGGAGCGGATAGTCCAAGCGAAGCTGGAAATTCTATGCGGTCTGCGGAAGAACGGCCTGTTCATCTATAACGGGGATAATCCCCGGTTAACCGACCGGTTGGACGAGCTTACGGTGGAGTTCGAAACCGTATCATTCGGCAGCGGTCGCGGGCAGCAGCTCTATCCTGTCGAATACCGGCTTGAGGACAAGGGGGTCCGCTTCTCCATTAACGATCCTGATTGTCCGCCAATGTTTATCCCTCTTCTTGGCCGACATCAGGTGATCAATGCGCTGAGCGTCATTGCTGCCGCCCGCCACTTTGGACTTACTTATGAGCAGATCAGGCAAGGATTTCTGCAAGTGGAAGCTACCGGAATGCGCAACGAACTAGTTCAGGCCGGTCGATGCCTGATTATCAACGATGCTTATAAGTCGAACCCTACCAGTTTGCGGGCTGCGCTGGACACCTTATACTCCTTGAATCCGGACAAGCGCAAAATTGCGGTTCTTGGAGATATGGTCGAGCTTGGGGAGGAGTCGGACCGAATGCATCGGGAAATCGGAGAGCAGTTGGACGGGGAGCGACTGAACGCCCTGTACACATTGGGCACCTCGGCGGCACATATTGCCCAAGCGGCCAGGAAAAATATGGAGGAGAGCCGGATTACCAGCTGTATGGATAAAGAGCAATTGGCCGAACTGTTAAAGGAAGAGCTTCATGAGGATTGCATTATGTTAATCAAAGGTTCCAGGGGCTGGCAGCTTGAGGAAGTGGTCGAGACTCTCAGAAAAGAGGCGAGCGGATATGGTGGTTAAACCGAGGTACCGACATACATGGGCAGATGTGCATCTGGACGCAATCCGCCACAACATTAAGGAAATCCGCAGGCGTCTGCCTCAGAAGACAAAGTTCATGACGGCCGTGAAGGCGGACGGATATGGGCATGGTGCCGTACAGGCGGCGGCAGCCGCTTTACAGGCCGGTTCCGATGCGCTGGCCGTAGGTCTGATCAGCGAGGCGCTGCAGCTTAGGGAAAGCGGCATTCAAGTACCTATTCTCGTACTGACGCCGGCACTTCCGGCCGATGCGGACCTGGCGGCGGAATACGGGATTTCCCTGACGGTTTGCGATGAAGGCTGGCTGAGGGAGATGAGACGGCACAAGCAGAGCCGCAAGCCGCTGCGTGTGCATGTCAAAATGGATACCGGCCTCGGCCGCATCGGTATCCGCCATTTCTCCGAATGGGAAGCGATGGCCCCATATTTGCAGAGTGAAGACCTCATTGTGGAAGGGGTGTATACTCATTTCGCAACAGCCAATCAGGCGGACTCAGATTATTACAAACGGCAATTCAGCCGCTTTAAAGAGATGAGAGGGTGGGTAGCTGATTCCGGTTTTGCCGGCTTTATTGCACATTGCTCCAACAGTGCAGCGGCACTGCAATATCCGGAGTTCTCTCTCGATATGGTGCGGGTAGGGGCTGCTGTCTATGGAATCAATCCATGTGACGGGGAAGTCAAGCGGAGATTGGATGTCGAGCTGAAGCCGACCTTGTCCCTGCATTCGGAAATCGTGCAGGTCAAATATGTAAAGCAGGGCGCAAGCATTGGTTATGACCGTTCCTACACGGCTGTTTGCGACGAGTGGCTGGGCACCGTCTCCATCGGTTATGCGGACGGCTGCTGCAAAGGGTATCAAGGCTTCTATACGCTTGTTGATGGACAAGCGGCTCCGATTGCCGGAAATATTTGCATGGATCAAATCATCATCCGGCTGCCCCGATATTATCCCGTCGGTACACCGGTAACGCTGATCGGGAAGCAAAGGGACAGGGAAATCAAACTGAACGACCTGGCCGATCATATCGGGAGCATCCCCCAGCAAGTTCTGGCCATGATAACCGCCCGGGTGCCCCGGATCTATCGAGGAGCGGAAAGCATGAGCGAGATCATCTCCGCTCGTGCGCTATCCAAAGCTACAGGCTAATCATTAAGAAGAGAAGCGGGGCGGAAGCGCGGGAAGCAGGCCGGCTATGCCGGCGAGGATATGTACAATAATAACCGTCCGACAGCGTATCTGCCGGACGGTTTCTTAATTAAGAACTATGGGCCGGAATCCGCTTAACACTCCACTAGCCTGCTTCACTAGATTAGGATTTGCGGAATCGATGCCAATTGCTTTTCTCAACCTATCCAAAAGTAGGCAACCGTGATGACGACACCGGCGAAAATCAGAAACAGCAATGTCCCTAACAGCTCTCTGTTAATTCGCTTCGGATCGTTCTCATCCACAGGTGGCTTGTTCTGCCGCATGTTCCTCAGGCTCCTCTCTGTATAGAAATGTTCACCGGAACAAATCTATACGGAAGCCCACGAAAGTGGACGTAAACTTGATAGGCATCAGAAATTGCCGATGCCGCAGTTTGAAGATCATTAAATCTGCATAACGAAAACGAAAAAGCGGCAGCAGCTTCTTCCGGAGAAAGATCAGATATAAAACTACAGCGATGAGAACGGCCATTGTAGGCTCGAAGCTTCTGACGACGGAGTGGAGATAGGAATCCGGCTGCCGTGATGACAGCAAAGGATCGCCGATCGTTAAAGGGCCGTCAGACTCGGATATACCCACGGGAATCGAAGCTGCAACAAGCAGAAAGGAAAGCAGCAGAAGTCCCATTCTACCTCTTGAATTCATGGAAGCCACCTGTATCCATATATTTTCCCCATCGTATCATTCCGGGATGGCTGCTGTCTATTCCGTCGGTATTTCTTTGATCCGGTCGGATAACAAACCGTCCGAGGAATGGTTTTCCCCTGTAACAAAATGCTTCATGTAATACGATACATAACTGCCGTAGCGGGAAGCCGAGGCTAGAAGAAGTTCATCTACATAATGCACTCCTGAAGAAAGGCTGTCCAGCATCGCCGCCGAAGCTGCCGCGTACAGTCCGCAAGCGACCTGAAAATAGGTGGCGCTGATTCCGAATTTGCGAAAGATGGAACGATTGTCCAAAACATTATACATATAGCGTTCTTTATCCTCGTATACTAGCAGCACCCCGACCAGGTCCTCGCCCAATAATTCCGCTTCCTCGGGATCGAGCACCCGGTGATGCCAGTCCCATAAATCGTCCACATTGTCCAGATTCGTTCGGATGATATCGGTCATGTATTCGCTGACCCGATAGAGGAAGCCGACCTCCATGTCATACAATTTCCCTAACGTGACAACCTCTTCATGCGGCATAAGGCAGCCGTAGAAGCTTTTGTCCCCAAGGGTGACCTTGAACTCCAGCTCGTACACTTCTCTAAAAATGACGAAAGGAGAACGCCATTTCATAAACACCGGGTAATTTAATATGGCTTCGTCAAGGAAACATTCAGGTGACCAGGAGGAGTAGACGGTGTTGGCTTGAATGACGGACGGATCTCTATAGAAGGAAGTATCCTGTTCTACTATATAACAAGCGAGCGGACGTTCATCGGGGTAACGGTTAATCATCTCTATGGCCATCCACTGGACGACCCCCGGGTTCATTCCCGAGCACAGAATTCCTTTCATATTTGTATACTTATCCCTTGCTTCATCTACAATGCGATATCTTTCCAGCAGGGTGAATCTCTCCACGGCCTCCGTTTCGTCCACCCAAGTATTTTCCAGAGCCGAGTTGATATAGGAAATGCCGAATTCATTGCAGCATTCCAGCATGCCGACGGTATCGGCCCAGGAGACATCAATAACGAGATTGGTCCGGGTATGGAGCAAATGCTCCTTAAAGCGGTCCGTGTCTGCCAAATCGAACGAATGTACGGCCAGTTTGTCAGCCAGGGACGGATATCTTGTCCGGTAATGATTCAATGGTTTCTGCCGGATATCTATCAAATGGATTTGACTGTTCTGAAGAAGGGAGTGGAGTGGGGCGGAAGCGTGTTGACAGGAATGATTTAACAAGGCAAGCAATGCTTTGGCTACCCCTCCGCTGCTTCCGAGCAGGCTTATCACCAAGTTAGTTGCCAATATCGTTCACCTCTTTCATCAAATTCCAGCCAGGCCGAATAAGGCTAAAACGTAGTCAGGATTGAATCCAACGGTCTCAGGCCTGCGGCGACGGCATGGACTTTTTTTCTGAATTTGCGGGGAATGAGATGCTTCAGAGGCTGATCCACCTGATTAAAATATTTGAAGGCTTCCGCGGCCATCTCATCCCACAACCGGTAATAATGCAAATAATCGTCGGGCATGACTATAGTCCGGGAGGTGCCTTCCTCCGGCACACATACAAAGGGCTCCTCATCCCCCAAAATTCCATAATCACTCGTTAACTCTTCGCCGGGATGGATGTCCCTCGCCGCTAATTCCAGTTCATACGCCGTTCCTATACAATTAGGATTAAAGCTGTGATTGATGTATCTTCCGTGGTCCCAGCACAGAACATATTCTCCTTTTTCATTTTGGTAGGCGTATTTGTAGACGATATCCCGCCGCAGCGGTTCCAGAGAATCGACGTAATCCTCGTCCAGAATCATATCTAAGTCATCCAATACCCAAACAATAGTTCCTTTAGGAATAAATTTGGTCGCGAATACGCCGAGCCCTATCTTTTCGTTAACGAAGCGAAGCTCCGTATCCGGATGAATCATACAAACCACCGTCCTCAAAATTTGATAAAGCAATTTAATAGATTTATCTAATAGTAATAGAGTATTTAATAATGAGAGATTTCGTGATAGAAATGGGTCTAGCTATCGCGGAGTCATGCAGGAGCGGAGAAGATAACGGCGAGGGAGGGGCAAAAAATCAATCAGTTAGGGGAGGGGATAATGGCGTTGAGCAGTAAAAGGAAGGGGATGGCCGATTTTGTAAAGGATGGTTGTCAAGGCTTAATGGTTGACAATTTCCTTATTCTGCTATACAATTTGATTACGCTTAATTTCCGATTATCACATCGGAAAGCGGGGGAACCAGTTATTGGGGCGAATCATTGCTTTACGAATGTAGGGAACCATCTTCCCGAGCCCGTCAGCTAACCTCGTCTGCAGTGGATGGGTCAAGACTGATATAGGAGCAAACTTGCTTACACTTTGACCCTTGTAGGGTCTTTTTGTGTATAGGGTCCCGCCGCTGACAGAGATGGGCTTTCCGTCAGGGCGGGACATTTTTGCTTTTATACACTGATTGGAATGGGGTGTTGAACGTGGATACCGAAGAATCGATTCTAAGCGAACCTCCGCCTATAGGCTCTTGGTTCCTGCTCATTACTAAGATAGGAAGAGACACGACTTGAACAGAATAAAGGAGGAATTGGAATGGCCCAGCCGAAGTATATCACCGATATCGACAAGATAACGGCTATACCGGAGGAAGAGAGACAAAAGCTTAAGCAAATAACGGAGAAGTTCGTTTTTCGGGTTAACGACTATTATTTAGGATTAATCAATTGGCAAGATCCCCATGATCCCATTAAGAAGCTGGTAATTCCCAATGAAGGAGAGCTTCTCGAATACGGCCGCTGGGATGCTTCCGACGAGGACACGAATTATGTGGTTCCCGGCTGCCAGCACAAGTATAAGACAACAGCTCTGTTGATTGTGTCGGAGGTTTGCGGCGCTTACTGCCGATATTGCTTCCGCAAACGGCTATTCCGCAACGATGTCAAAGAGGCGATGCTGGATGTAGATCCGGGAATTGAATATATTTCCCGGCATCCCGAAATCAACAACGTCCTGCTGACAGGCGGAGACAGTCTGATTCTCGCCACCTCCAAGCTGAAGATGATTTTCCAACGGCTTCGGGAAATCAAGCACGTCAAAATTATTCGCCTCGGCTCCAAAATCCCCGTTTTTAACCCAATGCGGATATACGAAGACCAGGAATTGCTGGATACGATTCGGACTTATTCGACTCCTGAACAACGAATATATGTAATGGCTCATATTAATCATCCGCGGGAAATTACACCGGAAGCGAAACGGGCATTTCAGGCGCTTCATGAAGCAGGAGCCATTGTTGTCAACCAGACTCCGGTGCTGAGAGGAATTAACGATGACCCTGTCGTTCTGGGAGAATTGTTAGACCAGCTATCCTGGGCGGGCGTCACTCCGTATTATTTCTTTATCAACCGTCCGGTTGCCGGTAACAAAGATTTTGTACTCCCCTTGAAGCGGGCTTACGAGATCGTGGAAGAAGCCAAAGCTCTCACTTCCGGATTGGGTAAGCGTGTGCGCCTCTCGATGAGCCATACTTCCGGCAAAATTGAAATTTTGGCGATTCAGGACGGCAAAGCGTATTTGAAATATCACCAATCCCGAGAGGGGCATTATGGCCGGTTTATGGTATTGGATTGCCCTGACGATGCGGCCTGGTTCGATGATTTGCCGGGCAATGAACAGTATTGGGAGAAGCCCAGGAAGAAAACCGATCAGGTGGTCTCTGTCAATGAGCTCCCCGACATGCCGCAAAGAAGGAGAGCAAGAGTAGCCCAGTCATAATTAATATAGCAGTGATATGAATACGAAGGCGTTCTGTGCTCCGGACTGAGGCAGGCGCCTTCATCGCGTTTTCGGAGCCGGGATTAATCTTCCACCCGGAAAAAAGAGCGAAGGGGCGTTGGTACGCCCCTTCGCTCCTGCTAATGATTTAATAAGTGCCATTGCTTGATAAATTCCGCGGACTGCCGGATATCGTGCAGCCATAAATGCTCCCGCATCGATTCCGAAAGCTCACCGGTTAGTGTAATTACTTCTTAACTTTAAACGTGTTGGTTGCGTCGATATAAGTTTGCTTGTTATCATCCATTTTATTGGCATTCGTCCAGAAAATTACTTGGTGGAAGCCGTTTTCGGATTCTACCAGTGTAAACAGATAAGCGATCTTGACTTTATCCACTTCTCCCCGGACTTCAAACTGGATGCCTTTGTTACCGTTAATATCTGTTTCAACAGGATCGGAATGGACGGCGTTGCCGATGAGAGAACCGTCTGTCTGCATGGACATAATCAAATCGTAGTATTCTTGCAGCGTAAATCCGTCGTCGAAATCTGTCTTGGGCTCGTTAAGAACCATCAGATAGTTCTCGTTTCCTGCAGAGAGATTAAGGGCTTGGAGGTCGGCTTCGTCGTTCAGCCCATTAGCTTCCGTCCACCCGCCCGGCAGTGTAATTTCCGTCAAGTCTGCACTATCGGTAAGTACGACATCCTTGCCGCTCGTCTTGGAATCCGAACCGTTCCCGGCCGTAGTTTCAACATCATCTTTCAGAACCCGGAAAGAATTAATGACGTTAGTAAATTCTTCCTCGTACTCATCATAGCGTTCATCCAATGTCCAGGCAGCCAATTGATAGAAACGGTTGCCTTTCTCCAGGTATGTAATCAAATAACGGACTTTGATACCGGTAATCTCGGCCGAAATAACGGCTTGTTTTGCGGGGATGCCGTCAATTTGAATATCTTTGGTTTCACTGATTTTTGTATTTTCCGCGGTCATTTCGATGTTCTGATTAGCAACGGTCATGAAATCATCAAGCGTAGTATCGTCAGCAAATTCCGATTTAGCGAATGGAACAGCAATCACGTACTTTTCTTTCACAAGGTTGGCTGCGCCCAGAATGGCCTGCGCGTTTAGCGAGTCATTCTCTTTCCAATCCTTAGGAACAGTAATTTGCACGCTCTCGTCCTTGCTCTTCAGCTCTTTCCCGTCCGCCGCAGGCTTCTGGCTGGCCGTCGGGGAAGCCGAAGGCTCGGTGGATGCCGTAGGACTTGGCGAAGGGTCGGTTGTTGTCGGTGGTTTGTTATCCGAACCGCATCCGGACAAAATTCCCGCTGTTAGGACGGTAGTTGCCAACAGCACGTTCCATTTTTTCTTCATCATCGTACTTAACTCAGCCTTCTTTCTATAAATTGATAAATTAACAACATTTAATACTTTACCTAAAACTGCAAAAAAAAGAAACAGTAAGTTTGAAAAAAGTTATGAAAAATTATTTAACGGCTCCCTGATTATGAATAATTTAGCAGAGGTGGAGACGGATGAATGGCAAAATGCAAGCGGATGTGCTATATGTAGTTTCGGGGCATGAAACGATCCCTGAAGCCGGGGCCGGACCAAGGAGCGGGCTATAGCCTTGCCAATGGGATGGATAAGGCTCCGGAACGGTATCCGTCAGGAATAAGAAGGCTGCAAAGCGGATGTCGGGTGACGGTCCGTTAGAAAAAACATCAGGATAGACAGGAGGAATTTAATGATAATGGGCTGGTTAGATCTATTTCGCAAATGGAGCAAAAGCAAAGAGCAAGTGACGGAGGAAGCTCATGAACCCGCAGAAGCACCGGTGAAGCAGGAGCAGGAGCAGGAGACGATCGTGAAGTCCAAAGAGGAATTCCCCGGCTTCGCTCCTGTATGGATGGTGGAACTTCTGTACCGGCACAAGCCAATTCTGAATCAAGAACGGTTATACGCAAAGATGCAGAAATATACCGGGGAAGCCAGGCTCGACGAACATGCTCCTAAGGGTGCGCGGGATCGGGATCCGGTCGTATCGGAGGCCCATTCCGGCGAGCGGACGCGGCAAGATTTCGAACCTCTCTTATTCTATCATTCCAACTATATGGTCCAATACCGCGATGGAGTCGTTCCTGCGCAAACTTGTATCTTACCCTCTGAGCGTCCGCCGGAAGCGGCCTTGTATGAAGCTGCACTGCAGCAATCGTGGCATTGGCCGGATGCCCGCCAAGTGGTCGGAGGCTGCCGTTATTCCTTGCTGCTGACCGATTTCTGCGCGGAAGGACTGAACTATAAAGAAAGATTGAAACTGTTTCAGAGCGCTCTGTGCGCTCTTCTGGAAACGGCGCCTTGCGAGGCCATCTATTGGAAAACAAGCGGCAAGCTCGTTCAGCCCGAGGAATATTTACGGGCAATTTCTGAAGGGGAATGGCTGCACGGGGCTATGAACGTGCGATTATACAAGGCGGAAGGGGACGGGACAGGCCAGCCGGAAATGCTCGTCGATACATGCGGTCTTGCCGCGATGGGGGTGCCTGACCTGCAGTGTCATTTTACCGGTCTTGATCCGAATGAAGTAGCCACCATACTCGTCGATCTCGCCTATTATTTGTATGAAAGGGGCGACATCATTCGAGACGGGGAAACGATCGGTTCCGCAGAGAGCCAGCGTTGGCGCTGCGAGCATCAGCACTCGTTAAATGAACCGCGAAGGCGTGTGATCGACCTCAACCCGGGTGAGCCTTATTCCGCAGGAGGGCAGCTTCATGGCCGTTAAAGAGACGGCTGGAATAGCAGGAGAATTATTTACCTCAACGGCGATGTCCGTTATGTAAATCTATGAAAATATAAATATGCCAAAATGCCTCTTGATTGTTACAGAGAAACATTGTATATTACGTTAGGAGACTATATTTAGTGTTCATCTTCGACGACAGATACTAGATATAGAGAGTTAACTGAATATAACAGATAGAGAAGAAGGTGTCAGATTTGACTTAATAGGGAATCCGGTGTGAATCCGGAGCTGTCCCCGCAACTGTAAGTGCGGATGAAATGAGCATACCACTGTATAGGCAGCGTCTTGGGGCGGGTCTATACGGGAAGGGCTCAAAGTAGGATGAAGCACAAAGCCAGTAGACCTGCCTTCTATCTCTGCAAGTTTCGCATCTTCGGGGAATGAGAGGTTGAAACGACACGGAGCAGAGCCCATTTTATGGCTCTGTAGCTTTCATGCTGTCGTTTTTGGCCCACCACCGGCGGATGGGCCATTTTTAATGCATTGGAAGTTCTAAATTCCGGGGCTTGGCGGAGTTAATTGCTGCCAGCCGGCATCCTGCTATCACATTTTACTTCAAAAGTGGATAGGTAGATTGCTATGGAACGACCCCGAACGTGGATGCCCATGGAGGTAGCTATGCTTATCGTATTTGACTCTAAGACAGGAAACGTGAAACGGTTCGTGAACAAATTGGAGCTGGAATGCGTTCAAATTACGGAAGGGTTAACCGTCGACCAGCCCTATGTGCTGATTACTTATACTACGGGTGTGGGGCAGGTTCCGCAGACGACCCTGAAATTTCTGGAGGAAAATAGCCGGTGGCTGCAAGGGGTTGCTTCCAGCGGCAATATGAACTGGGGAGCCCGTTACGGCTTGGCCGGAGACCGGGTGGCCGAGATGTACTCGGTGCCTTTGCTGATGAAATTCGAGCTGAGCGGCACGAACAAAGATGTCGAGCGATTTAAACAGGAGGTCAATCAAATTGTCCACGCAACTTTCCAATTGGATACAGCTTAATAATGAAATTATGGTGCTTAAGGACGGCAAATTCCAGTTTGACAAAGACCGGGAGGCGGCCCGAAGCTATTTTGTCGATTATGTGAATCAGAACACGGTTTTCTTCCATGATCTGAAAGAGAAGATCGATTATTTGATCGAGCACGACTATTATGAGAAAGAGCTGTTCGACAAATACGACTTTGCCGAAGTGAAGAGCTTGTATGAGGGGCTGTATGCCCGGAAGTTCCGCTTTCCGTCCTTTATGAGCGCTTTTAAATTTTACAACAATTACGCGATGAAGACGAATGACGGGACCAAGTTTCTGGAGCGGTATGAAGACCGGATTGCGGTCGTAGCGCTGTTCCTGGGCAACGGCGATATGCAAAAGGCGAGGGAATATGCGGATCTGCTGATTTCTCAGGAATATCAGCCGGCTACGCCCACGTTCCTGAACGCAGGCAAAAAGCGGCGCGGGGAGCTGGTCAGCTGCTTCCTGCTGGAAGTGGATGATTCGATGAACTCGATCGGATTCGCGATCAATTCGGCTCTGCAGTTAAGCAAGATCGGCGGCGGTGTCAGCCTCAATCTAAGCAAGATCCGTGCGGCCGACGAACAAATTAAAGGGCTGGACGGCAAAGCAAGCGGAGTTCTGCCGGTTATGAAGCTGTTCGAGGATGCCTTCTCCTATGCGAACCAATTGGGCCAGCGTGACGGCAGCGGGGTCGTTTACCTCAACCTGTTCCACGCCGATATCCATGAGTTTCTGGATACGAAGAAGATTAACAGCGATGAGAAAATCCGGATCAAGACGCTTTCCTTGGGCGTCGTTGCTCCTAATAAATTTTTCGAATTGGTGGAGCAGGATAAAGACATGTACCTGTTCTATCCGCATACGGTTTATCGTGAGTACGGAATGCATCTGGACGATATGGATATTACGGAAATGTACGACGAGCTGGTCAATAATCCGAATATCCGCAAGAAGAAAATCGTCGCCAGAGACCTCATCATAAAAATTGCGCAAATTCAGATGGAATCCGGCTACCCATACATAATGTTCGTCGATAACGCCAATGAATATCATGCCCTCAAAAAAATCGGCCGGGTGAAGTTTTCCAATCTGTGCAGCGAAATCGCCCAGCTTAGTGAAGTATCCACCATTAACGATTACGGGGTAGAGGATGACATCCATCGCGACATTTCCTGCAACCTGGGATCGCTGAATATTGTGAATGTGATGCAGAACAAGCGGATGAGGGATACGGTTCATCTGGCCATGGATGCGCTGACCGAGGTGAGCGACCGCACCAACATTGCCATCGTTCCTTCTGTCGCCAAAGCTAACCGGGAGCTTCATTCCGTCGGCTTGGGGGCCATGAACCTGCACGGATTTCTGGCCTCGAACAAAATTCCGTACGAATCGAAGGAAGCGATCGATTTTGTACGCACCTTCTTCATGATGCTCAACTTCTATTCCCTGGAGCGGTCGATGCTGATTGCCAAGGAAAGGAAGGAAACGTTCAAGGATTTTGAGAAAAGCGAGTATGCGAACGGAGCTTATTTCGACCGGTACTTGGATAATGATTATTCTCCGCGCACGGATAAAGTGAAAGCATTATTTGAAGGCCATGTGATCCCGACCAAGGAAGATTGGCTCCGCTTGAAGGAGCTGGTTCAAGAGCATGGAATCTATCATGCCTACCGGATGGCCATTGCCCCGACAGGGTCGATCTCATACCTTCAATCCTCCACCGCGTCTATTGCGCCTATCACGCAGAGAATAGAGGAGCGCGAATACGGGGATTCCAGAACGATTTATCCGATGCCGTTCTTGAATGAGGACAATTTCTTCTATTATAAAGAAGCTTATGATATGGACATGTACAATCTGATAGACCTCGTTGCCGAGGTGCAGGTGCATATAGATCAGGCCATCTCGACCATTCTCTATGTGAAGGATGATCTGACGACTAGAGATTTGGCCAAGTATTACATTTATGCGCAGAAAAAAGGGCTGAAGACCCTCTATTATACCCGCACGAAGAAAAGAACGATTGACGAATGCATCAGCTGCGTTGTTTAAGGGCGGCTTAAAATATATTGAACTGGCGACAGGGATAACAGCGATCGGGTCCCTGACTCGATAACGAATTTGACAAGGAGGATTCAGGCAGAATGAAGGCATTCGAAGCGGTGAACTGGAATTCGCCGGAAACGGACTATACGGAAATGCTATGGACGCAAAATACATCCCAATTTTGGCTGGATACCGAAATTCCAATATCCAAGGATTTAAAGACGTGGACCAAGCTAAACGACGATGAGAAGACTACCTTCATGAGAGTATTGGGCGGGCTGACGCTGTTGGATACGGAACAGGGAAATGTCGGCATGCCTATGATTGCGCAGCACGTCGAAGACAAGCAGAAGAAGGCGATCCTCATTTTTCAGGCTGCGATGGAGGAAATTCATGCGAAGAGCTACAGTACGATTTTTACGACGGTAGCCAGCTCGGAGAGGATCCGCGATACGTTCGAATGGGTGCGCGAGAATAAACAGCTGCAGTACAAAACGCACCGTATCGATTCCTATTATCAGAGCATTAAGGAAGGGGATCCTCTTAGCCTGTATCAGGCGATGGTTGCGTCCGTCTTCCTGGAGAGCTTCCTGTTCTATTCCGGCTTCTTCTATCCGTTATATTTGGCCGGACAAGGCAAGATGGTAGCCAGCGGAGAAATCATCAAGCTGATTATCCGTGACGAAAGCGTGCACGGGGTATTCGTCGGCTTGCTCGCGCAGGAGGTCTTCCAGAAGCTAAACGAGGAGGAGCAGAAAGCGGCCTCTGCGTTCGTCAATGACCTTCTGATGGATCTGTATAAGAATGAACTGGAATATACGGAGAAGCTGTATGATCCGATCGGTTTGACCCATGAAGTAAAAAAATATATCCGGTACAACGCCAACAAAGCGTTGATGAATCTCGGGCTCGAGCCCTTGTTTGAAGAAGAAGAAGTTAACCCGGTCGTTCTTAACGGAATCCGTACGGAAACGAGTACGCACGACTTTTTCTCCACGAAGGGCAGCGGTTATCAAAAAGGAAAGGTAGAGCCGCTGCAGGACGATGATTTTCTGTTCCTTAATCAGAGGGTCCAGGAATCTAATATTTGGTGATAGGCCAGTAAACTGCGAAGGTTTCCAGAAGCCTTCGCGGTTTTTTTGTTCAAATATAAGTAAGTATAACGGGCTGTCCTAAGGACGGCGATGCCGTTTATCCTTGAACGAAACCTCGACAGAAAATAGCGGAAGGAAAAATATAGAAGGAAATAGAATAGAGCAATGAAACAGGATTCTCTATTCAACCGGATTAGATTGACAAAGGAGAGTAATATGTCCAAACAAATCAGATATGACCTCTATACGATGTGTTTGCTCAAGAAAGACGATAAAGTACTTCTGATTGAGCGGCCTGATCATCGAGGCTTCCCGGGTTATTTAGGCCCCGGCGGCAAGGTTGATTTTCCGGAGAGCCCGGCGGAAGGGGCCGTTCGCGAAGTTTTGGAAGAAACGGGGCTGCACGTGAAGAGACTAATGTATAAAGGATTGGATGAATACGTCGTCCCGCAAACCAATTACCGGTATATGGTGTTCAATTATATATCGGATGATTTCGAAGGAGAGCTGCTGACGAATCCACCTGAAGGAAAGCTGCTGTGGGTTCCGATTCAAGAAGCGCTGGAGCTTCCTATGCAGCCCTGGTTTAGAAGGCGGTTTCCGATGTACTTTCAGGAAGGGACGTTCGAAATTTCCGTTGTTTGGGACGAAGAGAATAAATGTGCCCTAGAGGATAAAGTAAAGCGATTGTAATCGATTACGGATCGTTACAGGCTTCTGTTTGGGAGTAAACGGACTAAGGATGACCGCTTGTGGCCAACAGCGTCTTCAAGTATAAACTGAGGCTTTAAACGGTCATCCGTTATAAGTTTATTCGTTAGATTTAAAGGATCGAGACTGCTCTTCGGTCTAGGATTATTGACTTCCAGCGGCATTAGTCTTTTCTTGTTCTCTCAGCTTTCTTATGAACGTGTTGACAGCCATTGTGGAAGGGGATTTCGGATCTTTAAGAATGGAAAAATCCCGTGTCATCTTTTTCCCTGCGATGGCAATTTCGCTCAAATCTCCGGACGCCAATTCTTTCCGGATGACCCTACGGGACAAAACCGCGATGCCAAGTCCGGCCATGACCGCTTCCTTCACCCCCTGATTGCTGTTAAACACGAAGGATCGCTTCACCCGGAGGCCGGATTCCATAATGAAGCGGTCGCTGTACGCACGGGTTCCGGACCCCGTCTCCCGGAAAACCCATACTTGATCCTGCAGCTCCTTCGGCTCTATCGGCGCCAGGGAACAGAGAGGATAATCGTTAGGTGCCACCAGCACCATTTCATCCTTGGCAAACGGCGGGGCTACGAGCAGCTCCGGGAACTCGACCTCACCTTCAATCAGACCGAGATCGAGCTCATTCGCGCGGACTCCTCTCGAGATTTCTTCCGTATTGGCAATCGTCACGTAAACATCGACCAGAGGATAGTCCATCGTATAATCCGCCAGCAAATGTGGAAGCACGTACTCACCGATAGTAAAGCTGGCCCCGATAGTCAATGAACCGGTTACTTCATTCCTTAATAGGTGAATCTCTTCCTTGGCTTCCTCATATAAAGCCAGAATTTGTTTGGCCCGTTGATACAGGATAGAGCCGGCCTCCGTCAGTTTAACGTGCTTGGAGGTACGATGCAGCAGCTTGCTCCCCAATTCGTTCTCCAAATTCCGGATGTGAAGGCTGACTCCGGGCTGGGAGAGGTTCAGCTTCTCGGCCGCTCTGGAGAAATGGCTCTGCTCCACGACGGTAACAAACACTTTCAATGTATCTACAATCAATTCTAGCATCCTCCCAATCTGTTCTGCTATGCGTATTTATGGCAGGGGAGACGTCAGCGTCTCCACGAAGCAGGCGGCCGCCTCGGACAGTGAAATGTCCCGCCGCAAAGCAATTCCAACGCTGCGCTCCGGAATAGGCTCGCGAATAGGCAATTCGTACAAGCTGCGTGACTCCAGCTCCTTGCTGACGAATGAGCGGGTGACGAATGCGGCACCGAAGCCAAGCTGTGCGAGCTCGATTAGCAGCTCCAGGCTGCCCAGCTCGATATCGACCTCGAGGGGAAGGCTCTGCGCGGCAAACCACTGCTCGACGAATTGCCGGGTGCTGCTTCCTTTGGACAGCAGCAGGAGGGGCAGGCGGCCCAATTCCTCCGCCTCCAGAGTCCGCTCCGACCATTCCCGGTAGGCTTCCCCGACCACGAAGCAGTCCTGAATGGTCATGAAGGAGCGAACGTCCAGCAGCCGGTCCGCAAACGGCATGTGCACAATTCCGAGATCAATTTGCCCTTCTATCAGCCGCTTGGCGAGATCGGGGGTTTTGCCATGAGTCAGACGTATACGAATATTCGGGTACCGGGTACGGAAATGCTTCAGGTACGGCAGCAGCAGATAGCGGATGAGAGAGCCGCCGGCCCCGATGCGAAGCTCGCCGGTTTCGAGCTGCTTGAGCGAGCGGATCTTGGTCTCCCCGGCTTCCAGCAGGGAGAAGGAGGGCTCTACATATTCAAGCAGGGCCCGGCCTTCCGCGGTCAGCTCCACGCCTTTGGACAGCCGGTTGAACAGCTTGACGCCCAACGATTCTTCCAGTTGCTTGATCGCATAGCTGACGGACGGCTGAGTAATGTGCAGCTCCTGGGCCGCCTTCGTCAAATTTCCCGATTTGGCCGTATGAAGAAAAATACGATATCCTTCCAATGAAATCATGATATAGAGCACCTCTATGTCAGAGTATGGATATTTGAATTTCATTTATTCCAGTTTTCACATTATAATAGGAGTCAACCGGATAGTCAATGAATCGCCCGGCAAGTAAACAGGAATGTTTATTTACCGAAACGGACTTATGGAAATAGACAGGAGGTAGCTTGAGATGGCAGGTAATTCGTTCGGACAAATGTTTAAAATAACGACCTTTGGAGAATCCCATGGAGAGGCGGTCGGCGTCATCGTCGATGGGGTGACCCCGGGAGTGGAAATCGATACAAGCTATATTCAGAAGCAGATGGATAGAAGGAAGCCGGGGCAATCCTCCGTGACGACTTCGCGCAAGGAGTACGATATCGTGTCGATTCTGTCGGGAACCTTCGAAGGGAGGACGACCGGCACTCCGGTGTTCATGGTTTTATTCAATCAAGATATGAGGCCGTCCGCCTACGATTCCATTAAAGATTCCTTCCGGCCGGGGCATGCGGACTTCACATACCTGAAGAAATACGGGATCAGAGATCACCGGGGGAGCGGGAGAGCATCGGGCAGGGAGACCGCCGCACGGGTCGCTGCCGGAGCCTTGGCCCGGAAGATGCTGGAAAGAAGAGGCGTCAGTGTCGTAGCCTATACGACTGAGGTTGGCGGCATCCAGTGCAAAGATTTTGTGGAGAGCGAAATCGAGAACAACGTCGTTCGTGCTTGCGATCCGCAAGTGGTGGGGGCGATGGTGGACAAGATCGAATCGCTCGCCCGCGTTGGAGATAGCTGCGGCGGGGTCGTCGAATGCCGAATCCGAGGGGTTATGCCCGGGCTGGGCGAGCCTGTATTCGATAAGCTGGATGCGGAGCTGGCCAAGGCAATGCTGTCGATCGGAGCCGTCAAAGGGATTGAATTCGGAGCCGGTTTCAAAGCGTCCCAGATGCTGGGAAGCGAGCATAACGACCCAATGGACAGCAGCGGATACTTGAGCAACAATTCGGGGGGCATCATTGGCGGAATAAGCACCGGACAGGAAATTATTTTCCGTGTGGCGGTGAAACCGACCTCCTCCATCTCCGTTCCGCAGAAAACGATCGACGTTGAGGGCAAGGAGCAGATCATCCGCACCGAGGGAAGACATGATCCCTGCATCTGCCCGCGGATCGTTCCGGTGGTCGAGGCCATGGCTTGTATTGTGCTTGAGGATCATTTCAAGCGCCAGGCCGCTCTTCACCAATAATGGGTATGGATTGAATCAGAGGAAGCTTAGGCTTCCTCTTTTTTAAGTTTTGAGAGCTTATTCAGTTCCTTAGTTAAAACCGAACGCTTTTAGCGGATAGTGCCTCTTTCAATCAGCGGGCTGTCCCCAAATCCGGTTTGCGATTTTTCAGCACCGCTCAGCACCGGATAGTTTCACTTTTTTGGACAGCCCCGGTCGTCCGCCGAATTGTGTAAAAGACAATCAAAACTGCAGGTGTTTTCTGGAAAAAGCTGCGAAGTGTCTAATTCTAGAGCGAAAGTGCAGGTGTTTTCTGGAAAAAGCTGCGAAGTGTCTAATTCTAGAGCGAAAGTGCAGGTCTTTTTTTGAAAAAGTCGCGTAATGCCTAATTCTAGAGCGAAAGTGCAGGTCTTTGGAGTGATTTTTGCGAAATGCCCTCATTTGGTCCAAAAGAACTGCACATTTGAGCGTCTTTCGCTCTTTTTTGGGAAATGGGGCGGATTCTAATGCACTTTTGCTCGTCTTTGCGACGTCCTTACCTACCCGGACGCGAAGAGTGGCTTTCCCTTGCTCGTCTTTACGACGTCCTCCTACCCGGACGCGAAGAGTGGCTTTCCCTTGCTCGTCTTTGCGACGTCCTTATCTACCCGGACGCGAAAAGTGGCTTTCCCTTGCTCATCATTTGCTTCCCGCAAAGTATCGTAGCAAATTCATGAAGAGCGACCGCGATTAGAGGAAGGTTTAGACGCCGACTCCGTTGGTGTGCGGACGGAATACGCTTCGAAGGCAACGCGTCACTATGCGGGAATTTTACAGGGCTCCGTTAGGAGCTTTTTTATTGAATGGATTGGCAAACACTCTGCATCACACTGCCTTTTAATCGCCCAGCCCGAACGCTTCGGCAAGCAATTGGTACGAGCGGACGCGTGCCACGAAATCGTGGGTAGGGGTAATCACGACCACTTCATCGGTGCTATATTGTTCGCTGACCGCGAGCAAGCGTTCCTTGACCTGCTCCGGGGACCCGACAATCCGGCGCTCGCGCCCATGACGGATTCTCTCCCTGTCGAATTCCGTGTACGGGTAACTCAGGGCGGTCTCTACCGACGGAAAAAAGGACAGCTCCATGCCGAGCTCGAGACGCAGGAAAAACAAATCGGTGCTGGAGGCCAGCCGTTCCGCTTCCTCTTCCGTATCGGCGCATATAACCAGCACGGCTACGATCGATTTCGGCTTCTCATTCAGAAAGGAAGGGCGAAACTGCTCCTGATAAATCCGCATCGCATTCTCTCCGCCCGGCACGCCGAAAAACTGCGCATAGGCATAGGCCGTTCCCAGTTGAGCGGCTATCCGCGCGCTTTCACTGCTGGAGCCCAGCAGCCATATTTCGGGTGCCGTAGAGATCAGAGGAGCAGCCTGCAGTGCGGCAAAAGGATGCTCCTCGGGCAAATTTTGGTGCAAATAGCCGGTCAGATCTGCCACCTGTTGAGGGTAGCGGTCTATGCCGGTATATTTCCCCTCCTGAAGAGCCCTTGTCGCCAGGGGCAAGCCTCCCGGGGCGCGTCCCAGCCCGAGATCGATCCTTCCGGGATGAAGCGCTTCGAGCAGGCGGAAGTTCTCCGCCACTTTATACGGACTGTAATGAGGCAGCATAATTCCTCCCGAGCCGACCCGGATACGGGAGGTCGCCGCCGCCAGATGCGCGATCAGCACTTCAGGGCTAGAGGAGGCCAGCGCCTTAGAGGCATGATGCTCGGATACCCAATATCGGGTATAGCCGAGTTTCTCCGTTTCCTGCGCAAGCCGAGTCGTTTCCTTCAACGCATCTGCGGCCGTTCGGTTTTCGCCTATATGAGATTGGTCAAGAACGCCCAATTTTAACATTAAGATCACCTCCATACCGACTGTACCAAATAGTCCTGCGCGGGTCAAAAGTCTGTAGATTCTTATCATTCCGCTCCATCGCGAAGGAAATGCATGGGAGCTGAAACAGGCGACGGCTCCCCCTCTATTCGTAACGCTCCTTCCCGGGAAGCCTCGTTGCTGTAATGCATGGCAGGCAATCAGGCCCTTGATCGGACATCCTCCGCGTTTAATGAGGAAAGTTTAATGGCTTGAAGAATAGAATGGGGGATAGGCGGCGAGTTTATACTGAATCCTGGAAGGGGGGAGCGATGTCGGGAAGACGGCCCGGAGGCGCGGTACGGATTTGCTTTGGTATGCCTATTCCAGGGCCTGTTAAGACTACGAAGGACTTTAGCTATGCCGCTGAGCAGGGAAGATCTGCTTCTTCCAACCAATTGTGTAAAGGAGATGTTCGATGAACCGGGTCAGAATTCTGTTAGCTTTCATGTTGATCGGCCTGCTGAGTGCCAGCACCGTCTTTGCAAGTCAGGGAGTTATTCCCGTATCCGAATTGAAGCCGGCTGTGCCTCTGGAGAAGCCTCAGCTTACCGGAGTTGGAGGCAAGCTGATTCTCAGCGATTCCCCGGAATCATTTACCAATCAGGGAGCGTTCTACAGGGATTCGGTTAGCGATTCCTTCCGCGTGTTCTGGCACCATCAGAATGCAGGGAATGAGACGGTGACGGTGGCGGTGGCCGTCACGAATGAGTCGGAGGAAGCGGTGCAGTTGTTTACGGAAGGCAGCGGGGTCGGAACGAGCTATTATGTCGACGTTGCCGGACAGGATGCTCTGGCCGATTTCATGGCAAGTAACTTCAACAAACAGTTTCTTACGACGCTTGCCCCCGGAGAAAGCTATTATATCGAATCTCCTACGGCGCCCACATACACGAACAGCGGAATCGCCCAATTCCTGGCCAAAACCAAGAAGGGTAACCGGCCTGCAGCGGTGACGGTAACCGTGCTGAATTATAAAGACCGCCCGGATAATCCGGTCACCGTTCCCGTGCTGCCTGGCGATTCGCATACGCGGGGAACCTTCCCGCATTATGACCGCGTAGGGACTCTGAAATACAACACCGCCATGGGAAATGCGCTGATCCGCATCTCCAGCGCCGAATCCGGTCAATGGAGCGATAAAATGCCCGGGGAATACGAGACAGGATATAACGCGGTAGATGGCGGCAGCGTGGTTAATAACGGAAACTACGGAGTCATGTACCGGCTTCAAGTGGTCATCGAGAACGGTCACCATCATCCCCGCGCGGTAACGCTCTATCACAATCCTTCGGGAGGATTTGGGCATTATGTGGTGAAGTGGGGGAACCGGTTGAAGCTGTCTGATTTTATTACTTATGAGCAAGCCTGGCCGTTTGCCGACTTCATACTGGGGGCCAACGGAAATACTTATAAATCCGAGATCAGCCTGACCGGCGGAGCGCCCGGTCCGCATGTCATTTATTTCACCAACCGGGATAAATAGAAAAAACTCCACCGCTGTCGTTCAAGGAAGAGCGGCTGCGGCTTGGGATGTTTTTTATCGGCAATAGTAAAACCGCTGCGGCTTTAGAGGCGGCAGCGGTTTTCATCTTCGCAATGGCTCCGTCAGGAGCTTTTTTCACGATAGCTGGTAGCGGCTAGCGGCTGGGGCGGCAAAAAACGCAAAAGTATATCTTTTTGATCACTATCGATAGCTGTCGAGTTAAAGCCCGCAAAAGTACATCTTTTTTGATGTGTTCCCCCGCTTATTGGATTAAAGCTTGAAAAAGTGCATCTTTTTTCCAGTTCGATTTCATGTATTGTTGCAGGCTTTTCCTTCGAACATCTCCATTCGCTTCATAATTGATGTATTATCGCAGGAATTTATGTTGGCCCACGGAATGAATTCGCGACAAGGATGTTTTCCTTCACTGCCCCGGGAGTTAGCCCCCTACGAATCCATTTCAGCATGCGCCGGTCACTGATTCTTTGTTGTATGAAGCTTCAGGGCGTGTACCTTCGGAACGGAATGGACGCTTATCTTAATTACTGGGAAAGTCAGGAACTCTTTTCCATAGAATAAACTCCTACGCCTGCTCGGTGACCGTCCGCACCAGGGTCCGGTCCGTGGCCTGCACCAGACGGACTAACAGCTCCTTGGCCGCCGCATAATCGTCGATATGCAGGATGGAAGCGGAAGTGTGGATATACCGGGCGCATACCCCCAGAGCTGCGGTAGGTACGCCCTTGCCGTACAGATGGACCTTCCCCGCATCGGTTGCTCCAGGAGAAACAAAGAATTGATAAGGAATATCATGGGTTTCCGCCGTATCGAGAATAAACTCGATCAATGCCTGGTTCGGGACGATGGAGCTGTCCAGAATTCGGACAAGCGTTCCTTTGCCCAAATGGCCGAAGGCTTGGCGGTCGCCTGTCGTATCGTTGGCCGGGCCCGCATCGAGCGTGTAACAAATGTCGGGTTCAATAAGCGCCGCCGCCGTTTGTGCGCCGCGAAGCCCGACCTCCTCCTGAACCGTTGCGCCGGTATAGAGGACGTTGGGGAAGTGCTGCCCCTTCAGCTCTTTGGCCAGCTCCAGTGCAAGGCCGACGCCGAAGCGATTGTCCCAGGCTTTCGCCATAATTTTCTTGCCGTCCGCCAGCGGGGTGAAAGGACAGACGGGAACGGCAGGCAGGCCCGGACGAACGCCCAGCTCCATTGCGTGCTCCTGGCTGTCGGCCCCGATGTCGATGAACATGGTGCCGATGTCCGCCGGCTTACTGCGCTGCGATTCATCCAACAGATGGGGAGGGGTCGAGCCGATGACTCCGAATAACGTTCCCTGCTTGGTCAAGATCTGAACGCGCTGGGCGAGCAGCACCTGACTCCACCAGCCGCCCAAGGGCTTGAACTTAAGCATGCCATTGTCCTTAATGCCTGTGATCATAAACCCGACCTCGTCCATATGGCCGTTGACCATCACTTTGGGTCCGCTATCGTCGCCCCGCAGGACGCCGAAGATGCTGCCCAAGTGGTCGCTGATCACTTCCGTAGTCACCTTCTCCAATTCAGCGCGGACAAATCGGCGCACCTCATGCTCAAAACCGGGAGGCCCCGGCAGCTCTGTCAAAGTGCGAAACAATTCCAGCGTATCGCGATTCATCTGGTACCTCCTTCCGGACCGCTGCAATGACGGACCGTTCTTTTAATTTTATCTCTTCCTAAGTATAAGATGGTTTCTGCTGGAAAAACAATACAGGATTATAGAGCGAAGGTTGACAGGAAATTAACGGAAGCTTGCCGCGAAGTGATGCCGATAATCGCTATTACTACGGTAAAA
Source organism: Paenibacillus residui (assembly GCF_042677205.1). Taxonomy (NCBI): domain Bacteria; kingdom Bacillati; phylum Bacillota; class Bacilli; order Caryophanales; family Paenibacillaceae; genus Paenibacillus; species Paenibacillus residui. The sequence goes on along the minus strand of NZ_JBHTIU010000027.1, from coordinate 51,474 downwards.
AGGGCTCATCCGCTGTCGTCCCGTCCGGCAGGACTGCTGACAAGTGCGGACAAGCCATGGGGGATAATTTATTTGCGGGACAGGGGTCAATTTCCTGCAAAATCCTGTTAGAATGAAGGAGAAGAAAAAGAGCTCGGGAGGGCTGTCAATGACAAATTATTCGGAAGCGCCTTCATCCGCCGTTAAGCCGCTCATCCGCTTTCAGGTAATTAGCGACATCCACGTAACAACGGACGAGAACCACGATTTCAACCGGAACTTCGACCGAGCGTTGAAGGATATCCGGGAGCATTGTCCGGACAGCGCAGGGATCATGCTGGTCGGAGATATTACGGATTCCGGAACGGAGCCGGAATATGATGAAATGCTGAGAATATGGAAGGAGAACGGTCGGCCCAAGATGCTGTTTACGATGGGAAACCACGATGTGCGCTGGGCTGATTGGGACGACCGCAGGAAACGTTTTTTGCGCAAGACGGGAATGAAAGGCCTTTATCATGACCACTGGCTGGAAGGATATCATTTTATTTTTTTGGGAACGGAGCAGGGGTTGAAGGACGATGCTTATTTATCAGACGTTCAGCTGAACTGGTTCGAGGAGAAGCTGGCGGAAGGATCGGATTCCCGCAAACCCGTATTCGTATTTCTTCATCAACCGCTGAAGGACGGGGTGGCCGGTTCGCGGGATTGGCATGGAGTCGTGCAGGATTCGCAGATGAAGAGCATTCTGGCCAAATACCCGCAAACGATCTTGTTCACCGGGCATTCTCATTGGGAATTAGGTTCCGCTCGCACCATGTACCTGTCGCGATACGGGACTATGCTGAATACGGCTTCCGTGGCCTACCTGTCGACGGATACGGAGGATTACAAGAAGGGAAGCCAGGGCTATTATGTAGAAGTGTATGGGGACGAGGTGGTGGTTAGAGGCAGGGATTTCGCCTCCGGCTCCTGGCTCGCATCCGCCGAGTATTCGGTGAAATATCCGGTTGCCAGTCCGGATGAGAAGGGAAATCGTTCTGAGCTTCCATAAAAGAAATTACGGCAGGCCAACTTGGGCCTGCCTTTTGTTTTAAACATAATTCACTAGCTGCCTTCATACTATTCTATAGCGGATCTTGTCCCACATACCACATGCCTGCCGAGAATGGATGATAGCTTTCTTGCGTCACTACGGTCTTATAGATCGTTTTAAAGCGATAGAGAAAGGAAGAAGCAGATGAAGAGCAACGGGCCGGACATAGCTATATTGGGCATAGGCACTGCCGTGCCACCTTACCGGCTGGAACAGGAGGAAGCCTCAAGCAAGCTCACCGATGCCCTGGTCGAGTCGGGGCATCGGCAGGCGGCGCGCTGGGCCGGTAAAATATTTCGCAACTGCGGCGTAGAAACGCGCTACACCTGTGAGCCCGAGCTGTTAAACCGGGGTGACCGCTGCCGTTATGTAGCCTATTCGCGCCCCCAAGAGGTGCCCTCCACCGAGGAGCGGATGGAGAAATTCCGAATAGAGGCGGCGCAGCTTGGCTTCGAGGCGGGAAGCCTGGCGTTGAAGGACAGCCGGATAAGTCCGGGCGACATTACCCATTTGATTACGGTCAGCTGTACGGGTTTATTCCTGCCCGGGCTGGATGCCGTCCTTGTCCAGCAGCTTGGCCTGCCCGCCGACGTCGAGCGGATTCCGCTGACTTTCCTCGGCTGTGCTGCCGGGATGACGGCACTCCGGCTGTCCCGCCGCATGGTCGAGCACCTCCCGCAGGCGAAGGTGCTGATCGTCTGCGTCGAATTGTGCACGCTGCATATCCAACACGCAGCAGACCGGGAGGCGCTGTTCGGCGCAGCGTTCTTCGGCGACGGGGCATCGGCCTGCGTGGTCGGTGGCGCGCATTCCTCTGAACGGGGAATGCTGGCCTTGGGCCGCAGCCGAACGGTGCTCTTCCCCGAATCGGCTGACGAGATGATATGGAAGGTTGGAAACTACGGCTTTAACTTGTATCTGTCGCCGCTCATTCCGCAGCGGATCGGTGAGTATGTGCCTCCCGAAGTGGAGCGCCTTCTGGAAGGCGGCCCCGCCCCCGAATTTTGGGCGATTCACCCCGGCGGCCGCGGCATTATCGATACGCTGCAAACGATATATGGCTTAAGCGAGGAACAGACGGCCGCCAGCCGAAAGATTCTCCGGCGATATGGCAACCTTTCGTCGGCGACGATTCTGTTCGTGCTGGAAGCCATAAGATGTTCTATGGAAACGGCCGAAACCGCCCGGAAAGAAGGAATCGCCTTAGCCTTCGGACCCGGCCTTACAGCGGAAATTATGCAAATGGCTTATGTGCCGCCTGCAAGCCGCGGATAAGCGGAAGGGCGGAGTAAAGGAGGGACTCCATTGATTCCATCGTTGAAGCGGAGAGCGGCGGAGCCGGAGCTGATGGACGATTTGACAGCCGGAGGCCCGGATTTGAGTGAAGCGCTGCGCCATTTGCGCCGGTTGAACCGGATTTTTGCCGCTTCCGGGCCGACGCTCTATGGAGTCCGGCAGATCTGGTCGGCAGCGGGACAGCCGGAGCGATTCTCGATATTGGACATCGGTGCAGGCTCGGGGGATGTCAACCGGCGGCTTCTGCGCTGGGCGGACCGTGAGCGGATCGATCTGACCATCACGATCTCGGATATTACGGAGGAGGCGTGTGCGGAAGCACGGCAATTATTCAGCCGGGAACCGAGAGTGAGTGTCGTCCGCCAGGATTTGTTCCAGCTGCCGGAAGGCTGCGCGGATATTGTGACCGCCACCCAGTTTGTCCACCATTTCGCATCCGAACAATTGCCGGGGGTCGTCCGGCAGATGCTGAAGGCTTCAAGAATGGGCATTGTCATACAGGATATTCACCGGCATTGGCTCGCCTGGCTGGCTGTCTGGTTGGTCACCCGGTCGATTTCACGCAACCGCTATATCCGCAACGACGGCCCGCTATCCGTGGCCAAAGGGTTCCGGGCCGAAGAGTGGCAGCGTCTGAGGGACACCTTGCCGGTCCCCAACCTGTCCATAACCTGGCGGCCGTTGTTCCGATACGTGGTGACCGCTCAAAAGCCGGTCAACTAAGCATTGGCCGGCTCCGGCCGTCGGGAAGGAGGGGGGGACGATGCGAAGGTACGATGCGGCAGTAATCGGCGGAGGAGTCGCCGGGAGCAGCATGGCGGCGGCTCTGGCCGGAATGGGTTGGAGCACCGTCTTAATTGATCAGGATACCTGTCCCCGACATAAGGTGTGCGGGGAATTTCTGTCTCCGGAATCGCTGGACAGCTTGTCTGTCCTTGGTCTGCTGCCACTGCTCCAGCCGCTGCAGCCAAGCGCGATGAGAACGGTCAGGCTTACTGCGGCCAATGAATGGTCGCTGGACATTCCGTTGCCGGGGACGGCGCTCGGGATCAGCCGTTTCGCTCTGGATCATGCGCTGCAGCATGCTGCCCAGGAGCGGGGGGCGGAGCTCATAAGCGGCACCGCTGTTATTTCGATAGGCAGCAGGAACGGGGAGGGGCACCGGTTAGAGCTTCGCGGCCGGAGCGTGCGGCAAATCGTGGAAGCCCGTGCGGTGATTGGTGCCTGGGGGCGCCGCCCCCGTACCGGACTGGCTCCGGCCGCATCCGTTCTTCACCAATCGTATGTCGGGGTGAAAGCCCACTATTCCGGCATGGAGCGAGGAGACCGGGTCGAGCTGTACCTGTTTCCGGGGGGCTATTTGGGCATAGCCCCGATTGAAGGAAATCGTCATAACGTGGCCGCGCTGATGACCAGGGAAGCCTTCTATCACGCGGGAAAATCCGTGCAAAACGCTATAGAATGGGCGGCCGAACGCAATCCCGCCTTGCAGCGAAGACTTGTTGGCGGAATGCCGCTTGCGGAGACACAAGCGGCCGTATACCCTGTAGTCATCAGCCGAAAACCAACCGCCTGGGGGCAGGTGCCCCTCATCGGAGACGCTGCTGTGATGATTCCTCCTCTATGCGGGGACGGAATGGCGGTAGCTCTGCGCACGGTCGTATTATGTTCGCGGTGGGCGGACGAATTTCTGCGGGGGAGCCTCGGGCTGGACGAATGGAGGCAGCAGTATACCCGGGCCTTGCGGCAGGAATGCATGCCTCCGCTGCGATGGGGCAGATGGCTGCAAAGGATGCTTGGCAGCCGGGTAGCGTCTCCTCTGTTGTTCCGCTTAGGATATCGGCTTCCCGGTTTGGCCGGCCGGATGGTCGAAAGGACCCGGATAACCTGTGTGAACCCGAGAGAACGGTAGAGGAGGAGGCATGCGCAGCTGTGCGGTTAAAATGAGGGGCTTGTGAGATAAACTTTTTTGCGTCTGGGGGAGAATGTTGTGCTGCAATGGTTTGCCACACTGGCGGTCCGATATTCTCGTGCGATTGTAGCCGCGTGGCTTGTCTTTCTTGTGGTATGCGGAAGCTTCGCCGTCAAGCTCCCTGCCGTACTGCAGGATCACGGGCTAAGGGTAGAAGGGGACTATGCCCGGACGAAGCAAATATTAGCTGCGGATTTTCATATACCGGACGAGCCGGTGATCCTGCTCTTTGAGAACAAGAATCCGCTCTCTCCGCAGCGGTTTCATCTGGAAATCGCCGGTATGCTTCGGCGGGTGGAGCAGGTGAACGGCATCCGGGAGGTGATCTCCCCATGGACCAGGGAAGGAATGCTGCAGGAAAAGGCAGCTTATGCTTTGCTGGTGCTGGATACCCCTGCCCGCGAGACTCAAAAGGTTCTAGACGACATTAGAAGTCTATTCCCTGATAACGATCGGTTGGCGGTTTCAATGACCGGGAAGCCGGTCGTTCAGGAGGATGTCAACCGGACCAGCCATGCCGATTTGACCCAGGCGGAGATGATAGGGGTACCGCTGGCGTTCATCATCCTCTGGATCGCTTTCGGAGGCTTCATCAGCTCCATGATCCCCGTTGTTGTAGGATTGATCGGGGTGATAGGGACCATGGGTATTATGTATGGGCTGGGAACCCGATTGGAGCTGTCCATATTCGTATTGAACGTCATTCCTATGGTGGGGCTGGCGTTAAGCATCGATTTCGCCCTGATGCTGGTCAGCCGCTTTCGCGAGGAGCTTCGTAGGCATCCGCTCCCGAAGGCGCTGGGCATCGCCATGTCCACAGCCGGCCGGGCTGTATTTTTTTCCGCTTTATGCGTATACCTGGGACTGGCGGGCACTTTGTTCATCCGGATGCCCATTTTTAACTCGGTCGCGATCGGCGCCATGATCGTACTTACCGTTTCGCTGCTGCTAACGTTCACTTTGGTCCCGGCTCTGCTGGTGCTGGCAGGAGGACGGCTGCAGGCGGAAGGCCGAGGGCGCCGGATTGTCCGGAGCAGCTTATGGGCCGCTCTATCCGCTTATGTCATGCGGCGGCCGGTCCTAATGGGTACGCTGGCCTCTGTGGCTCTTCTTGTCTGTCTCCTGCCCCTCGCCCGGATGGAAATGACCGTTCCCGATGCCACCTCTTTGCCCCGTCATTACGAATCCCGTCAAACTGCGGAGCGGTTCGCCGCATATTTTTCCCCTCCCACTGTCTCGCAAGTGTATATGGTAGCGGAAGCCGGACAAATTCACCCGGACCGAAACGATTGGCTGGCCGTCTATGATCTGGCGGAGCGATTGCGGCTCAGCCCCGGCGTATTAAGAGTCGAAACTGTCTTCGACCGGCTTTCCTTGACCCCTGGGCAGCTTCATATGATTACTCAGAACGCCGAGTTGAAGAAAAGGTTCGGCCCGCTATTAGAGCCCTTCGTTCAAGGAAACCGCATGCTCATTGCCGTGACGTTGAATGGCGGCCCTTCCTCCAAGACAGCCATCGATTGGGCCCGAAAATGGGGGGCGGAGGAGGAGCTGTCATCCCGTCTCTCCATCCAGGTTGGCGGGGAGCCGAAATATCAGCAGGAGGTCTATGATGAAATCAGGACCAAGCTTAAATATGTTTTCTTATTTGTATTCGGGTCCAACTTCCTTGTTCTGTTTCTCGCTTTCCGCTCCTTGTGGATACCGCTCAAAACGATTCTGATGAATCTGTTAAGCCTCGGAGCTTCCTTCGGCATTCTTGTATGGATATTCCAAGACGGCAGGTTCGGGTTGGAGCCGACCAGCATCGCCATCATGATACCGGTGTTTATTTTCGGCCTGACGTTCGGTATCAGCATGGATTACGGGGTGTTTCTGCTGTCGAGAATTTATGAAATCTATCTCCGGACTAAAGACAATGAACGCTCCGTACTGGAAGGATTGACAATCACCAGTAAAATAATTTCCTCTGCGGCGGCGATAATGATCGCAGTGACCGCTCCTTTCGCTTGGGGAGGGGTAGCGGGGGTTAAGCAGCTTGGCATAGGAATCGCTGCGGCCATCCTAATCGATGCCACTATTGTTCGCATGATGCTCGTCCCGTCTTTGATGAAGCTGCTCGGCCGATGGAACTGGTGGGCTCCCTAACGATAATTTTCGTGTATATTTGAATAAGAATTCGTAATTGGGCAGGTATAAATGGTTGACTTATATAGTTAAGTTTAATAAACTAAACTGCATAAACCTCTGGGAGGTGACAGGGTGGACGAGTATTTGAAAGTAATGGATCAAATTAATCAGTCCTTCGAACAGTTTCAGTCCTTGGTTTGGCAGAATACGAAGCAAGCGGAGCGTCTGAAGAGCTATCACCTGACACCGCAGCAGGAGCTGTTCATGTATTATATTATCCGCAATCAGCCGGTTACGGCGAACCAGATTGCCGCACATTTTCAAATTTCCAAAAGCGCGGTCAGTCAGGTGCTGCCGAAGCTGGAGGAAGGGCGGATGATTACGCGCCGGACGAATCCCGACAACCGAAGGGAGTCGTTCATCCGGCTGGGGGAGCGTGGAGAGGAATATGCCGCGCTGCTTCAATCGATTGACGAATGGCTCGTGCGCCGGTTTTATTCCAAGGTCCCGCTCGAGGATCTCCGGCAGGTGCTTGACGTTCTGCAGCGTCTGGTAGTTGCGTCCAGAGAGGACGCGGGAACGGCGCAATCCGGCAATGAAGCGGATAGCTAGCGATTAAGTCTAAGAGAGGGGAACTATTCTAATGAAGGAAAAGAAGCTCGAGCGTCTGACGGATGCCGTCTATTTTATGCCGCCTGAGGAGGAAACCGACCGGCCTGTTCTCGCCGCAATTTGCGGCCGGGAGCGGACATTGATTATGGATGCGGGAAATTCTGCGTCGCATGCCTCGCTTCTTTTGGAGGCGCTGGCGGAACGGCAAATCACGAAGCTTCACGCGGTTGTGCTAACCCATTGCCATTGGGATCATGTTTTCGGTGCGGATCGGCTTAATCTGCCGGTCATTGCCCATCTGCAGACGAAGCAGGCACTGGAGAATATGGCGAAGCTTTCATGGACGGACGAAGCTCTGGATGAGAGGGTGCGGGAAGGAAGTGAATTTCTCTTCTGTGCGGACATGATTAAGAAGGAATTCGCCCACAACCGCGATATCCTTATCCGGCTGCCGGATCAAACCTTCACCGATAAGCTGGACATCGATCTGGGCGGCGTCCGCTGTACCGTTGAACACGTAGGGGGAGACCACTCATCGGATTCCACCGTTATTTATGTGGCGGAGGAAGGCCGGGCAGGAGGAGTTCTGTTCTTGGGAGACTGTATGTACCCCGATCTTGGCGGAAAATATACGGTCCAGGCTGTTCTTGATCTATTGGAAAAGCTGGATCGGTATGACGCCGATTGTTATGTGCTGTCGCATGAAATGCCCTTATCCCGCAACGAGTACCTGGAATATAGCGGTTTGTTAAAGCTGCTGTGTTCTATTACGGTGGAAGCGGAAGGGGAGCTTCATCGAATCCTCCAAGAATATACCCGTCGGGTGGGGAAAGAGCCCGGGGAAATCGAGCTTGAAGCGATTCACTGCTTTGTTAACGGCTGGACTGCAAAATAATTGAAACTAAAAAGGGTTTAAGTATTGCATTGGCCTCAAATATATGCTATTTTTGTAAAAACATATATAACCAATCAACTTAGTATGGATTAGTTGTTCTTTTGTTGTGATGTGAAGCAAAATTTACCACGTTTTACTGCGTATGGATGAATCATGGCGATTTAGGAAAGAGGATTGACGAACGAAACCGGGATGGGGTATACTGAGGCTTGTATTTCTCAGGAACAACAAAACTGAATACGGCATTTTCTTATCCAGAGAGGCGGAGGGACAGGCCCTATGAAGCCCGGCAACCGATCGTGCGCGAGCAGCGTGCGGTGACAATGGTGCCAATTCCTTCAGAATCGAATGATTCTGGCAGATGAGAAAGGACGGTTTCGATTAGATCGGAAAGCCCTTTTTGCTCTGCATGAGGGCTTTTTCTTATATTGAGGTGAATCCATGATTGAATTGCGCCATGTGCAAAAACAATACCAAAGCGGTTCCCATACGACGTACGCTTTGCATGACATCGATTTGAGCATTGAGCAAGGGGAAATTTTCGGAATCATCGGGCATTCCGGTGCCGGGAAGAGCACCCTTCTCAGAAGTATAAATTTGCTGGAGCGTCCGACAGCCGGCTCCGTTGTCGTCGACGGAGTGGAGCTTACGGCACTTTCCACGAAGCAGCTGCAGGAGCAGCGGAGGCGGATCGGAATGATATTCCAGCATTTCAATCTCCTGTCCTCGGCAACCGTAGAGGAGAATGTCGCTTTCCCGCTTAAGCTGATCAAGACGCCGAAGGCGGAAGTGAACCAACGCGTGCGGGAGCTGTTGGAGCTGGTCGGCCTGACGGAGCAGAGCAGGAAATATCCGGCCCAATTGTCCGGAGGACAGAAGCAGAGAGTCGGCATCGCCCGGGCTCTGGCCACTAACCCGCATGTTCTGCTTTGCGATGAGGCAACTTCCGCCCTGGACCCGCAGACGACGAATTCGATCCTCAGTCTGCTGCTGGATATCAATCGCAAGCTAAGGATCACGATTGTCTTGATTACCCATGAGATGCATGTTATCCGTTCGATCTGCGACCGGGTGGCGGTCATCCATCAGGGCCGGATCATCGAACAGGGCCCTGTGGCAGAGGTCTTCCTGAAGCCTCGGCATGAAGTGACCAAACAGTTCATTGAGCAAGTAGCGGATAGCATCGATTTCCGGGACGAGAAGCTCTCTCCGGACTCCACGATTTTAAAGATCAATTTTCTTGGCGAATCTACTTACGAGCCAATTTTGTCCCGCGTGGTGCAGGAAACGGGCGTAACGTTCTCGATCCTGCAGGGAACGATTTCCCGGATGAAAAGTACCCCGTACGGGCAATTGGTTGTTAAGATTGAGGGGCCTCGGCAGGCCGCGGATGATACCGTAAGCTTGCTTATAGAACGCGGGCTGGATGTGGAGGTGTACGAGCATGGATTGGGCTAGTATCGATTGGGCCGAAATTGCCCGGGAGACGAAGCAGACGCTGATCATGCTGGGTCTATCCACTCTGTTCACGTTTATCATCGGCTTGCCGATGGGTATTCTGCTCTATTTGACAACCAAGGGAAATTTGCTGCAGAACCGGGCTGTCAATCTGATCACTTCCTTCATCGTTAACGTGCTGCGTTCCGTGCCATTTGTTGTCCTGATGGTTGCACTTATTCCGTTAACGAAGCTGATGGTCGGGACCTCTATGGGTGTCAAGGGAACGATACCTCCGCTTGTCATTGCGGCCGCTCCGTTCTTCGCCCGCCTCGTAGAGACCGCTCTGCGGGAAGTGGACCGCGGCGTTATAGAAGCTGCCCAATCCATGGGGGCGGGACGCGCCCAGATCGTCTTGCGGGTGCTGCTGCCGGAGTCGCTCCCGGGCCTGATTGCAGGGATCACCATCACCACCGTCACGCTGGTATCTTATACCGCCATGTCGGGCATGATCGGCGGTGGGGGGCTGGGGGATCTTGCCATCCGATATGGATATCAGCGCTTCCAGACGGAAGTCATGATCGCCACCGTACTTATATTAATTATTTTGGTGCAAGTTTTGCAGATGGTCGGGGATCGTCTCGTTCTCCGATTCATCCGCAAATAATGCAATAGATAAATTAAAGAAAAGGGGAGAAACCTAATGAAAAAACAGGTAGTACTTGCATTTCTTCTTATTATCGCTTTAGTCGCCTTTGCGGGCTGCGGACAGAAGAACGCGGCTCCTACGCCGTCGTCTTCTCCTTCTGCTTCGCCATCCGGCTCCCAAGGCTCCGAGCCTGCCGCCAAGGAGGTTACCTTGAAGGTGGGAGCATCTGCCGTGCCGCATGCCGAGCTTCTGAAGCTGGTTCAGGATAAGTTGAAAGAAGAAGGCGTCATTCTGGAAATTAAAGAGTTTACCGATTACGTTCAAGCGAACGTACAGGTAGATGAGAAACAATTGGATGTAAACTTTTTCCAACACCTTCCCTATATGGAGCAGTTCAATAAAGATAAAGGAACGAAGCTGGTGAGTGTAGGAAGCATTCATGTGGAGCCGTTCGGCGCCTACTCTCACAAGATTAAGTCCATTGACGAATTGCAGGATGGGGCCACGGTCGCCATTCCTAACGACCCTTCCAATGGAGGACGCGCTCTTGTGCTTCTCGAGGAAAACGGCTTGATCAAGCTGAAGGATGGGGTAGGCATCGCAGCAACCGCCAAGGATATCGTGGAGAACCCCAAGGGGCTGAAAATTAATGAACTTGAAGCCGCCATGCTCCCTCGTGTATTGGATGAAGTGGATTTGGCGCTGATTAATACGAATTACGCTTTGGAAGCGAAGCTTGTTCCGACCAAGGATGCTCTCTTCATGGAAGATAAGGATTCCCCGTTTCCTAACATCATTGCCGCAAGGGAAGACAATAAAGATTCCGAAGCCGTTCAGAAGCTGGTGAAAGCTCTGCAATCGCCGGAGGTCAAAGCATTTATCGAGGAAAAATACGAAGGATCGATCATTCCGGCTTTCTAAGTCTCGAATGAATAGAAATAAAGCAATTGGAAACTGTCTGTATTTGCAGGCAGTTTTCGTTTTTATATACGAGAATAATTCTTCCTTGGAATGGGTATTTAAACCAGGTGAGAATGACACGCACGGCTGCAACGCAGCAAATGAACCGGAGCGTAACTCTTCTCGCTTGATTTGTATATTTGATGGTTTTTTCATTTTCTGCGCTAATATTCACTGTCATTGATAGTAACGCACCCGGCGGGTGCTTTTTTACCACATAGGAATCTTTAAGTTCTTTACAGCGTTAATACGAAGAAAATCTAGATTCCTATTGGCATAAAAAAGCTACCTTTAAAACCGGGTTATTCTTCTTTGAAAAGGCTTCGCATAGAAGCTTTTTTATATAAACTCAAACTTTGCAGCTTGAAATAGACAAGTAAGCCTTGTTATAGCTGGGGAAACCGGCAATCCAATCAGAGAAGTAGACGAATAACTTCTGGTTTGTTCCGCTTGGTTTTGGCCGCGGCAATCTCCATGAAAAATGCCATCAGTTGGCGCAGTGCTGTAACTAAATCGAGATCACGTACTTCATCGGAAAAGAGGAAGAACAGACCGTCAAGTGATTACTCATAGTTATCTTGAGTCGCTCCCACTCCATGACCAAATAACGACTACCTTGAAATCCGTCTGTTTCACCGTCTGCTGGTGCCTGTCGGCACCGTTGCAAGCGAAATAGCGCGTCTAACTGTATTTTGTACAGTTAAATTCAAGCGAATGAGCGAAAATAATCAAGCTAACTGGAACTACAGTTAAAATGGGCAACTTTGGGCGAAACGACCGTTTTGGCGCAAACTAACTGTAGGTTTTCCATTTAATATTACTATTTCTCCCGAATGTAGAAATCTAACTGGATGAAATCCATTTAGACCCCATGCCGCTGACTGCGACACCATCAGATGATGAAAAATAGACGGATTTTCAAGGTAGGATGTGGCGGGGTAATATTACGAAACCTGAAAACGTTATTCGGGCAAAACATAACTAATCCATTTTCTTATGAAACTGTATATCGCTAATTCATCAAAATTGAAGATCACAGAGCCGGATTTCAGCCATATAACGATTGAGAGTTTCGTTATATTTGTTAATGGCATCGTTTTTAAGGCAATAACGTTACCCAGATTCGTTAGCGAGATTAAAACCGGAGGGGAGCCGGGCAGATGACCATCCATGCGTCTCGCCGCGGCACCATCAGATGATGAAAATAGATGGTTTTTTCAAGGTATGCGTGCCATTCCGCTTGTAACGATGCCAGCAGACGGTGAATTTGACGGATTCTCAAGGTAGTTATTCCGGAGGTAGAAAATCTGGTATTGATTTCTAGGTTGAGCCTGATTTTTAATTTATTATTGATAGTATAAGTTGTTTTTGCGCTCCTCCATAATTTCATTTATGGCATCTAAGTGACGTTTTTGGAGTTCTTTCTTCAAATGCAAGAAAAATAGATGGCTTGAAATGATAATAAAGACGGTTAGTCCTGACCATAAAATGACATTAGAAGTTGCAGCAACTTTTGTCATAACATTCACGATACCGACTAAATGTTCCGCTGGGTTAAAATTTGAGTCTACAATAATTTTATCGCTGTTATTCAAAAAATCTAAAATAGAAGCCGCCGAAGTAGCCAAGACTGAAATCGCAGCGAGCCCAACTGTAAAAGAAAGTTTTATCAATAAATCAGCTATTTGTAGTATAGGGGTGTCGAAGTAATGTGAATTTACTTCTCTTCTAGCGTACATTAATTCTTCGGGCTTCATTAATTTGTAGGCTCTGTAAAGTTTTTCATGAGTTTTGTGCTTTGATAAATTGAACCTTATAACTCTTTTCTTAACCAATTTGTCGATATTTCTTTTGAAAGTTAGATATGAACTAAAGAGATACAGAAATAGGGCAGCAACCAATATGACAAGCCCCCAGTGATAAAATTCCAAATTCCCATCCTCCAATATTTACTCTAGGATTAGTTTATCGGATAAATCACAAGGTTTATTTATATATTTTCAAATTGATATTCGAGAGGTGGTGTAATAAAGAAAGAAGCCTGCAGCGGGAAGAAGCCAAGAAGATGTGGATGGACAGCGGCGGAAGAATGAAGTTAAAGGTGGCAGTTAAGGTCCGTCGGACCATATTTTCAGTGTGCAAACTTATGAAAAGAAGAATAACTAACCTAAGCAATTTAACAAGACTTCTCAAAAGCCGGCAAATAGTGGATAATGGATAACGACTTATTTTATGAAGGATAAGAGAATGACAGCAGGCGGGCTGATTTCGAATAGGTGCAGTTAATGGAAGGAGTTGGATAGAATATGCAGCTTGTTGATTTGGAGCCGAAGCTCGGTGAGGAAGAAATCCGCGAGCTTCTGGAGGCTTGCGTTCAATATGACCCTGAGTTGTTGGACAGAGCAGTAGAGGAATACCGGTCAGACCCGGAATTGTCGATCCTGGGCCTGGATGTGGAAGATGAAATCGTGGGGCTGTTGGGAATTAGAAGCCGTCAGGATAATACGGTTCTCATCCGGCATTTATATGTTAAGCCCGAAGTGCGCGGGAATGGGCTTGGACGGGCGCAGCTGCTTGAATTGATTTCCTTGCGGAATCCGGACCACATTATAGCGGAAGTGGAGGAAGAATCGGTGGACTTCTTCCGGAATGTAGGATTCACGATTGTCAGCTTCAAGGAAGAAGACGGGCAGGAAAAATTTCGCTGCACCTATTCGGTTCATGAGCAAGTGGAGGACGAAGGATGAAGACAGTCTATAATTTTGTGACCGGCGGGCTTATCGTGTTCTTTGTATTTATTTCATTGGCTACCGTGGGCAAGCTGTCCGGTTATGACGTTGACTTCATTCCGATAGCGGAGTGGGCTACCAAGTATATTCTGCCGTGGATCGCTCTTTATTGGCTGATTCGATTGGTCCGGGCGGTAGAGGCCAAGCAGGGCCCGGATAAAACCGATTCCAAGGTTAGTTCTGAATAGCTACTATAGATACTTGGGGTACGCTTCCCTTATTTCACCCTACAAGGACGCCGAAAGGCGTCTTTTTACAGCTTAGAGTTCTTTATTATGTTAATGTGGTGCAGAGGCGAAGGTGCCTATGGCATAAAAATCTTCGCTAATATCGGTTTTCCTATCCAGTTCCAAGGCTACTCGCAAAGTACTGCATAAACCTTTATCGAAGTAAAGCCATGCAGAGAGACCGCGAATAGCGGAAGGGTTTAGCCGCCTGTAAAGCCGTACAAATTCCTGCGATTCTGCAGTTTTTATGAAGTGATTCTGAACACTCGGGTGAAAAGCCTGCGATAATGCAGCCGTGCCTATCTTTACCAATTTTCATTTTTCTTTTTATCGATAAAACTAAGCTTGTCCCTCCCAAAAATATATTTAAAAAATATTGACACAAAGAATGAGTGCCTTTATTATATAGTAATGTATTTTATTTTAATTAGTAAACTATTTAGTTTGCATAATACTTTATCGTTAAAGGAGTGATCCAATGCCTACGAACGATGAGTTGTCTAGATCGGTGGAATTATTCTGGCGGGTATCTAGAGGCTTGTCATCCATTTGGAAAAAAAAGTTTGAACAGCAGTTATCCAATACCCAGGCCTATATTTTAATTCACCTGGATTCGAAAGGTCCGCAGAAGATTACAAACCTGGCGGAAGTATTGGATATCACTCCCGGAGCGATTTCCAGCATCTCGGATAAATTAATAGCCGCCGGCTTAATTGTCCGATGCCGGGATGAAGTTGACCGGCGTGTCGTATACTTGGATATAACTCCAAAAGGTAAGAAAATGCTGAAAGAAATCAAAGAGGAAGCCAGGATTGTAGTTAATAAATGCTTTAACGGATTGCCTGAAGAAGACATACACCATTTAATTCGAATTTACGAAACCATTTTAATAAATATAGATAAATATCGAAGGGAGTAGGAGTATGGAGCATCTTTCAAACAAGAGAAAAGTTTCGATTATGATCGCGATCATGGCGGCCATGTTCTTCTCGGCTATCAACCAGACGATTATCGGAGTAGCCATGCCGCGGATCATTGCCAAGCTTGGAGGAATGGATTACTACACCTGGGCGATAACCATTTACTTATTGACCTCGACCGTAGCCACTGTTCTGGTCGGCAAGCTGTCCGATATTTATGGAAGAAAGCCGTTTGTGCTGGTCGGTATCGGGGTATTCATGCTGGGAGCTTTCTTATCCGGCTTCTCGAAGGATATTATCCAGTTGATCATATACCGCGGAATCCAGGGAGTCGGCGCAGGGATCATCATGTCAACCGCGTTTACCGCAGTCGGGGATCTGTACGCTCCTCGTGAGAGGGCCCGCTGGACCGGCTTAATGAGCGGGGTATTCGGTTTATCCAGTGTGCTGGGGCCGCCGCTCGGAGGCTATATTGTAGACCATCTGGATTGGCACTGGGTGTTCTGGCTCTTCCTGCCGCTTGGGATCGTCGCATTTATTATGATCATGACCCTTTTTCCAAAAGTGGAACGCAGACCCGGCGAATCCATCGACTATTTAGGTTCCTTGTTCCTGACGACAACCATCGTTCCGCTGCTGCTGGCTTTCTCGTGGGCAGGGGAAGGTGAAGGCAAATATGCTTGGGGCTCCTGGCAAATTATCGGGTTGTTTGCCGTTACCGCCGTCTCCCTGATCATTTTCCTTCTGGTGGAGATGAAGGCCAAGTCGCCTGTTCTGCCGTTATCCTTGTTCAAGAACAGTGTTGTTACGGTTTCCAATCTGTCCGGCTTCGTGCTGAATGCCGGAATGATGGGCGCGATCATCTACGTTCCCTTCTTCGTTCAAGGGGTTAAAGGAATTTCTCCCACCTATTCGGGGTATGTCACGATGCCGATGTCCATAGCGATGATCGTTACTATGGGTGTGGTCGGGCAAATGATTGCCAGAACGGGAAAATATAAAGCCAAGGCGATTGTAGGATTAATTATTATGGCTGCCGGAATGGTGCTGCTTCATTTCATGGGTGTAGACACGCCAATTTACATCACGATCATCTATATGTGTATTCTGGGCTTCGGCCTCGGGATCAGCATGCCGGTCTTCTCCTTGACGGTTCAGAATGCCGTGGAGCCGAAACAGCTTGGCGTCGCTACCGCTTCTTCGCAGTTGTTCCGGTCTTTGGGAGGAACTATCGGGATTGCTGTAATGGGTACGATAATGGGGCAGAGGATGACTTCCAAAATGACGGAGCTCTTCGCACCCGCAGCCGGAACAGCTCAGCAAGTTCCTATGGACCCGGCGCTGGCCGAGCAAATGCAGGAATTCCTGAACCCGCAGGCTCTGCTGGATCAGCCGAAGCTGGAGGAATTTATGAGCGGATTGCCGGTCGATATGCAAGCCTTGTTCAATGAATTCCTGGAGAAGGTTCGCGAAGCTTTGAGCTATGCCGTAACCAGTACTTTCCTGGCTGGTGCCATCGTCACCGTAGCTGCGGTGGTGCTGACGTTCTTCCTGAAGGAAATTCCGCTCCGTTCGGAGAAAGATGCCAAGCCGGCTGCCAAAGAAGCGGCAGAGGGCAAGAGAGCAGGGTTCAGCAAGCCAAGAACTGATTCTTGATCCGAATATCTGATCTCATATTGGCGGATATCGTTAAGCACGTAGAAAAGGACACCACTTCGGTGTCCTTTTTCTCTTGGCGGATTGACCAACCTATTCTTTTTACGAGCTTCCGGCTTATTGGTTGGTCTGCCATGCCCGGGTTTGGAGAGAGAAGAGAGGAATTTGCTGTTGCTCTTCCGGCCAGATGAATTATAATGGACTTTATCCAGTTTTATGCCATTGACTCGTTAAAGAGATGCAGATAAAAGTAACGAATAGTAAGGGGAGGAATGGAGTTGGAACGTCTAGAAGGTTGGATAGAGGATGTATCCATAGTCACTCCGGAGGAGGTTGTGCAGGGAAGCCTGCGAATGGAAGATGGCAGAATCGCAGAAATCAAGCCGCACGGCGGCCAGGGGGCGGCAAGAGAATCATTTGAAGTGCAGGACGGATTGTATCTGCTCCCGGGCATGATCGATCTGCATTGCGATGCGATTGAGAAAGAAGTCCAGCCGAGGCCGAATACTTTGTTTCCCATGGAAATGGCTTTACTCGAGCTGGAGAAGAAGCTGGCGGGCAACGGAATTACAACCATGTACCACTCTTTGTCGTTAGGAACCGGGCTTAGCCTGCGAGGGGATCATCTGATGACGGAGATGATCCGGCTAATCCGGAAGTATAGGGAAGAGCGGGCGATGATCCGCCACCGCATTCATCTGCGCTACGAAGTCATTCATCTGGAAGGGCTGCCTCTGGCTGAAGAGCTGCTTCGCTCCGGCGCGGTAGAGTATCTGTCCTATATGAATCATGCCCCGGGCCAAGGTCAGTACCGGGCTCCCGGATCATTCGAGGCTTATGTGATGAAAAATCAGGGGGTATCCAAAGAGGAGGTCCGCCTCATTGCCCAGAACGCGCTGCAGAAGCAAGCACAAATAGATTGGCCCAGACTGCGGCAACTGTCTGAAGAGGCCAGAGGGCGCGGAATAGCGGTTGCATCCCATGACGACGATACCGAAGAAACGGTCAATACAGCATTAAGCTTCGGGGCTTCAGTCTCTGAGTTTCCGCTCAATTTGCCTACGGCCGAATATGCCAAACGCCAGGGATTGCAAATATGTGTCGGCGCCCCCAATATTGTCCGCGGAGGGTCTCACGATAAAAATATGAAGGCCATGGATGGCATCCAGGCCGGTGTGGTGGATATTCTCTGTTCCGATTATTATCCTTCATCCCTGTTGTCGGCTGTGTTCCTGATTGCGCATGAGGCGGGAATCGGTTTACCCCGAGCAGCGGCCATGGCCAGTCTGCATCCTGCAAGGGCGGTAGGGATTGATGATCGGCTCGGTTCGATTGAGGCCGGCAAACAGGCAGACCTGCTATTGGTCCAGGTTAAGGACGGATACCCGCTCGTTCGCAAAACATGGGTCAACGGAAGCCTGGTTTATGAAGCCAATTATTATCGCGAAAGAGAAAACAGATTTTAGGCGAATGAGTGGCCGGCCCGTTCACTTTGATGGGGAAAGGCGTCCATTCGCAGAAAGAGTCGATAAAACCTGTATCTGGTTCTTCATTAACCGGATCAGGTTTTTTGTTTTCTGCAGAAGGCCCGGGCGTTATGGTCCAAGAAATGCTAACAGATTCGATTTCCTTAGTTATTAACGAAGAAGAATATGAATAATAGCATTCCAAAAAGTTCAGCATAAGATTAAATTAGGGTTGAAATTTGACGAAGAGTCGACTACAATAATGATAATGATTATCATTGTTACTTATTGACCATGATTAAGAGGAGCGTTTAGATATGAGTTTATTACTTCCGATCACTACCATCATCCTGGTCCTGCTTGGGAGCGCCTGTTTGTTTATGGCAATAGAGCATGATCGCCGGGTAAGCGCGCAATTCAGCAAGAAGAAGGCAAGTACCGTCAGAGCATACGGATCAGGCCCGGTGGAGGGGCTTCGCAGGCTTTTCCTTAAGGTTCGTAACGCTGAATAAGCTCAAGATGGAGAATG
This sequence comes from Paenibacillus residui, assembly GCF_042677205.1. NCBI lineage: Bacteria > Bacillati > Bacillota > Bacilli > Caryophanales > Paenibacillaceae > Paenibacillus > Paenibacillus residui. The sequence continues at coordinate 32,861 of NZ_JBHTIU010000027.1, read as the reverse complement.
CCGAATGTGACAATGCGAAGCTTGGGCTGCATATGAGCCCGGTCGGACAGAAGCTTCAGTGAGGATTGAATAACGGATCTACGAAATGAACAGCCGGAGGACTGCGCAGAGACGCAGGTTCTTCGGCTGTTTGTCATTTGAGGAGTTGTTCGACAGGTAAATCTCCTCCCCCTGCACTTGTTCCCTGGCTTACAATCCCGGTTGATTTCGGCCTTGTCAAAAATGTGATCATTTAGATGAATAATGGGAAGATTATATAAAGAGTATTGCAGAAGTGAGGTGATACGATGCCGACAACAATGGAGACCGACGTCAATCATGAAGCGGTGGATAAGGTCAAGGAGATGATTAAAGATATCGAAACGGCGATGTTATCCACCATATCGGAGGGGGGCATCAACTCCAGGCCGATGCAGACGCAGGATATTGAATTTGACGGGGACTTGTGGTTTTTGACGAAGAAGGATACGACCAAGTTCCGTGAAATTATGGAGAATCCTAGCGTCAATATCGCGTACGTAGGCCAATCCTATGTGTCTATTCGCGGTACAGCAGAAATTGTGGACGATCTTGAGCGGAAGAAAGAACTGTGGAAAAAAGGATACGAGAAGTTTCTGGATACGACATATGAAGACCCCAATATCGTATTGATCAAAGTTCGGTCAGAAACGGCGGAATATTGGGAAACGGGAAATAAAATGAAAACCGTAAAAGCTTTTTTTAGAAAAATGGCGGGAAAACCGCCGGAGGATGACGAGGAGATCAATAAAACTATTCATTTCAACCATTAGCCCAAATCATTTGACAGCAATGAGAGAACGCAGGACCTCCCTGGAGATCCTGCGTTTTTGATAATCTTCCAGGGGCTGACCTTAACGGATAAAATCTGCCGGGGATAACCCCTTTTAACGTGTAAATTATACCTTGCCGGACTCGCGATTCATGGCAGAGAGGGTTCACGGCTCCGTCCGGAACCCGCCGATGGAGGGGGAGGTGCGGTGAGCGGCTATTTCATCGTTAGTTGTCCGGATATGCTCCGGATACCCATAGCTTCCATGCTCGCTGAGATCCAGGCCTTCCATCTCTTCCTGGGGAGTTACCCGCAGCCCGAACCATTTCTTGATAGCATACAGACAGAGGAAGGAGAGGGCGAAGGCATAGCCTCCTGCTGCCACGACCCCGTAAAATTGCACCCATAGCTGCTCCAGGCTCCCGGTGTACAACCATCCTCCTTGGCCGACTCCAACCTTGGAGGCGAGCTCGGGAGAAGCCAGGAAGCCGGTGGACAGCGTTCCCCAGATGCCGGCCGCTCCGTGAACGGATAGCGCGGAGATCGGGTCATCGATCCGTCTTCTTTCGAGCCATTGGGCGCTGACGAAGACGAGCCCTCCGGCAATCCCTCCAATCAAAATTGCGGCCCAAGGCTCCACGAAGGCGCAGGAGGCGGTAATGGCGACAAGCCCGGCCAGATAGCCGTTTAATATGACGGGAATGTCGGCCCTCTTGTGCCGTATCCAGGATACCGCCATAGCGGACAGGGCACTGGCTCCCGCGGCGATCTGCGTATTCATAGCGACGAAAGCGAAGAACCCGTCTCCGACCGACAGCGTGCTGCCGGCATTAAATCCGAACCAGCCTATCCATAGAAAACATACACCAAGTGTAGTGTAGACCTGGTTATGGCCGGGGATTTCGTTGGCAGACCCGTCACGGTTATATTTGCCCAGCCGCGGTTTAAGTAAAATGGTGGCGGCCAAAGCGGCCATAGCTCCGGTGAGATGGACAACAGTCGAACCGGCGAAATCCTGCTTGCCGTGCTCGCCTAGCCAACCCCCTCCCCAAATCCAGTGGGCCACTACCGGGTAAACCAAAATCGAGAACAGCAGGGTGAACAGGACGTAAACCGACAGCTTCGCACGTTCGGCAAAACCTCCCCAGGCGATGGAGAGGGAGACGGCGGCGAAGGCCAGCTGGAACAGGAAGAACACGGCGGGTGGAAGGGAGTCGGAGGCGGCAGGAGCAAACATGAATTGGCCCCAGCCGATGAAGGAATTTCCCGATTCCCCGAAGATCAAGCCGTAGCCGGCAAACCAGAAGACGAGCGAGCACAAGCCTACGGTTATAACGGTTTTGCCCGCGATATGTCCGGCATTCTTCATTCGGGTCGAGCCCGTCTCCAGCAGGACGAAGCCCGCTTGCATAAACAGAACCAGAACGGCTGCCACCATCACCCATAATGTGTCCAACCCGACGGCCAATGAGGAAACGCCCGCTGCTTCCTCCGCAGCCATGGCCTTTAACGGAAGCAGCGATCCGAAGCAAACGGCGGATGCTCCCGCTATCGCTTTTCTGACAAGAGAATGACATTGTTTCATCAAGCTTCAGCTCCTTTTGTCACTTTTTCTTACTTCATCCCACTTGTACGCCAAATGATAAAAGGAGATTAGACCATGGTGCAACAAACCTGTAAGGTAATGTGACGAGCTTTTTTAAGTTAGGGGTGATTAAGCGGAGGGCGTCCTATAAAAAGAGGTTGAAAATAAAAAAGGATGAAACCTGACGCCGGTTGACCGGCTATGGTTCCTCCCCGTTTGGATCTGCAGATGGTCATGGACTGAACAAAGGTCAGCTTGGCGGCCGATGGCGATTAAATTGGACGTTGAGCTGTCCTTTAAGCATTTCCTCGCGCATTTTTTCTTTGCTGATCTGCTTTTTCTCCCGCTCCCGCATTTTATGGATCTCATACGTTTGCATCCCGTCCTCCATTTTATTGGCCACTTCCACCAGCATATCGACATCCTCGAAGGAAAATTTGCGGGTTCCGCCTTTGGAGCGTTCGGGAACGACCAGTTTTCGTTCTTCATAATAGCGGATTTGCCTGACGGACAATCCCGTTAGCTCGCTGACCGTGCCGATCGGGATGACCTTCTTTTCTCTGTACGATACCATGGTTATTCCCTCCTTCTTATACGATCATCACCTTTCATATTCCACTCATGACAGCTTGAAGATTTTGTTTATTTGCCGCATTGGACAGTTATAATGGGATACAAGCTGCCTTCAATACCGGCTTATTCATCTTGAGACGGCTCCGATAAGGAGTTTTTTTCAATTTATCACATGCATTCCCGTGAGAGGAATAAGTTTGTTATATTATTTGACATCAATTGTATGAATAAGGTCTATAACTTATATTAATTGTCGGCAAATCCAGGGTTACATATATAAAAAGGCCGCTGTATTTTCGTACACTGTCTCGAACCTCAAGTTTTATGTCATATTATCTAACACATTTGTGGACCGGACCCCCGAACCTGTGAAAAAATGCCCTTGTAACTAACAACGATGGAGGGTTCGATGATGAAAACCAATCGATTTAGCGCAGAACAGATTCTTCGGATGGCCAAGGAAGAAAATGTCCGGTTCGTCCGCCTGCAATTCACGGATATGCTCGGAACGATCAAGAACGTGGAAATTCCGGTCAGCCAACTGCCGAAGGCGCTGGACAACAAAATGATGTTCGACGGATCCTCGATCGAAGGGTTTGTGAGGATAGAAGAATCCGATATGTACCTGTATCCCGAGCTGGATACGTGGATGATATTCCCATGGACGACAGGGGACGGCAAGGTGGCCCGCTTAATCTGTGACGTCTATAATCCGGATGGCACCCCGTTCGCGGGCGATCCGCGGAGCGTGCTGAAGAAAGTGCTCAAAGAGGCCGAGCAGCTTGGTTTTACCGCGATGAACGTCGGTCCGGAACCGGAATTTTTCCTCTTCAAAACAGATTCCAACGGCGAGCCGACGATGGAAGTGAACGATAAGGGAGGGTACTTTGACTTGGCGCCCAGCGATTTGGGAGAGAACTGCCGCCGGGATATCGTCATTACCCTCGAAAGCATGGGCTTTGAAATCGAAGCCTCCCACCATGAAGTGGCGCCGGGACAGCATGAGATCGATTTTAAATATTCCAACGCGGTAGAGGCGGCGGATAGCATCCAAACGTTCAAGCTGGTGGTCAAGACGATTGCGAGAAATCACGGTCTTCACGCTACCTTTATGCCTAAGCCGCTATATGGGATCAACGGATCCGGCATGCACTGCCATCAATCTCTGTTCCGCGGCAAGGAGAACGCCTTCTATGACGCCAACGACGACTTGGGCTTGAGCCTGACGGCGAAGCAGTATTTGGCGGGGTTGTTAAAGCACGCCAGAGGATTCGCGGCCATTACGAATCCGACTGTCAACTCTTACAAAAGACTGGTACCGGGCTATGAAGCGCCTTGTTATGTCGCCTGGTCGGCCAAGAACCGGAGTCCGTTAGTCCGCATTCCGGCCAGCAGAGGCTTGAGCACCCGGATCGAATTAAGAAACCCGGATCCGGCGGCTAATCCGTACCTGGCTCTCGCTGTCATGCTGGCTGCGGGATTGGACGGCATAAAGAACAACTATACCTTGTGTGCCCCTACGAACCAAAATATATACACAATGGATGACCTGGAGAGAAAGCGCCACAAAATCGACAGCCTTCCTTCTTCGCTAAAGGAAGCGATCGAGGAGCTGCGCGCCAACGAAGTGATCGTGTCCGCTCTGGGTGATCATATCGTCTCTCACTTTATCGAGGCGAAGGAAATCGAATGGAATCTGTTCCGGCTGCAGGTACATCCTTGGGAGCGGGAGCAGTATATGACTGCCTATTAAGCTCAGTCCCTCCTTCCATTATGGTAGGAGGGGCTTATTTTGTCACAAGCCGTGATTCCGGTTGGTCGGAAGCGGCTTTTTTATATGTGTCTCGTTTTGTTCGGGTGTTCCAAAATGTGGGAAAGATGCCGATTGAAGAATGAAACCAATTCATTATTTTAATCATCTCATGATGGATAGATCATTTTTATTTATCTCAATTAAAAATTTGCTTATGGCAAATTATCTGACAAACCAATGGATGCATAACGGCATCCCGTTTACGATTAGTACCATCGTTACAGTAGACAGGAGGAGGATAAAGATGACAGACAGCGCATTTCCAAACAAACAGGGACTATACGATCCTGCATTCGAGCATGATGCGTGCGGGATCGGTGTAATAGCAAATATCAAAGGGGTCCCATCCCACGACATTGTCACACAGGCGCTGGAAACTTTATGCCGCCTCACTCATCGCGGGGGACAGGGGGCAGACCCTGCCAGTGGAGACGGAGCGGGTATCTTGACCCAGATCCCCCACAAGCTGCTGCTAAGAGAGAGCAGCCGGGCCGGATGGAAGCTTCCCGAAGCGGGCAGGTACGGGGCAGGCATGATATTCCTGCCGTCCGAGGACAAGGCCCGCCGCGAATGCGAGCAAGGACTCGAGCGGATTGCAGAGGAGGAAGGCTATCAGGTGCTCGGCTGGAGGACGGTGCCGACGAAGGATGCTGTACTCGGGCCGACAGCGGCGAATTCCAAGCCGTACATCCGGCAGTGGCTCATCACCCCGGAACAGGGGATGGAGATAGGGGAAGGTGCCCTGGAGCGAGGGCTATACGTCATCCGTAAGCGGGCGGAACGGGAAATCGGCCTTGCGCAGGCCAAGGCGGGCCGGACCTTCTACTTCGCCAGCCTGTCCAGCCGGACCATGGTTTACAAGGGCCTGCTGCTTCCGGAGCAATTGCCTGCCTTCTACACGGATTTGCAGGATGCGGACTATGAATCGGCCCTCGCTTTGGTCCATTCCCGCTTCAGCACCAATACGTTTCCAAGCTGGGAGAGGGCCCATCCGAACCGTTACATGATCCACAATGGGGAAATCAATACCATCAAGGGCAACGTCAACTGGATGCTGGCCCGCGAGGCGGCCTGCAGCGGCGGACCTTTCGCGGATCTGTCCCAAATCCGTCCGGTCATCGACCTGTCCGGAAGCGATTCTTCGATGCTGGATAATGCTTTGGAGTTTCTCCACTTATCCGGGCGGTCATTGGTCCACTCGGTCATGATGATGGTTCCGGAACCCTGGTCCAAGGACGCGGGGATGGAGGAAGGCAAGAGGGCGTTCTACGAGTATCATAGCTGCCTGATGGAGCCCTGGGACGGCCCCGCCGCTTTGGCCTTCACCGACGGTAAGCAGATAGGCGCCTGTCTGGACCGCAACGGTTTGCGTCCGACCCGCTATTATGTGACCCGGGACGACCGGATCATTCTATCCTCCGAGGTGGGAGTCGTCGATGTGCCGCCGGATAACATCCTGTACAAGGAAAGGCTCCATCCCGGACAAATGCTGCTGGTCGACCTGGAGCAGGGACGCATTGTACCCGATGAGGAAATCAAGCGCAGCGTCAGCTCCGAACAGCCTTATCGCCAATGGCTGGATGAGCATTTGCTTGATCTGGGGCAGCTTCCGGATGCAGAGGGCGAGCCGTCGGGGGAATCCGGCCCGGCATCCGATCCAGCCAGGCTGCAGCATGCGTTCGGCTATACCTTCGAGGAAATTGCCAAGGGGCTGCGTCCGCTGCTTCTCAAGGGCGAAGACCCTGTCGGCTCAATGGGCTATGATGCGCCCCTGGCGGCTCTGTCTACGAAACCGCAGCTTCTGTACAGCTATTTCAAGCAAATGTTCGCCCAGGTTACGAATCCGCCGATCGATGCTTTTCTTGAAGAGATGATTACCTCGGTAGAGGTCACTATAGGGGCCGAGGGAGATTTGCTTCAGCCGGGCCCGGATAGCTGCCGGCGCATCCGGCTGAAGGCTCCGGTATTGTCCAATGAAGAGCTTGGACGCATTCGGAGCAGCAAGCTTCCGGGCTTGCGGGCCGATACTCTGTCCATGACATTCGTTGTCGGGGAAGGGGAACGCGGCCTGGAGGAAGCGCTGAAGACCTTGTTCCAATCTGCAGAAGCGGCGATAGACGAAGGGGCATCGCTGCTTATCCTGTCCGATCGGGGAATTGGCCGCGGACAGGCACCGATCCCGGCGCTGCTGGCCGTCTCCGGGTTGCATCATCACCTGATTCGCAGCGGTAAACGGACGAAAGCCAGCCTGCTGGTGGAATCCGGGGAGCCGCGGGATGTGCACCATATCGCCTTGCTGTTGGGCTATGGAGCCAGCGCGGTTAATCCCTATCTGGTATTTGACACCGCAGCGCAGCTGATCTCGCGGGGACAACTGGAGGAGCTTTCGTTAGAGCAGGCGGTTCGGAATTATATTGCCGGGATCAAGAAGGGGCTCCTGAAGGTGATGGCCAAGATGGGCATTTCCACCGTTCAGAGCTACATTGGGGCGCAAATATTTGAAGCGCTCGGTATTCACGGAGACGTGATCGATACCTACTTCCCGCGGACACCGTCGCGAATCGGCGGTATCGGCCTGGCAGAGATTGCGGAAGAAGCGCTGATGCGGCACCGCCGGGCCTATCGTTCGGAGCGTCCTGAGCCGCTTCAGCCAGGAGATGAATTCCAATGGAGGCCGGGCGGCGAGGAGCATCTCTTCTCTCCGCAGACCATTCACGCTCTGCAGCAGGCCTGCCGCAGCAACGATTACGACCTGTTCAGAAAATATAGCGCCGGAATCGATCAACATGCCAAAGCTCACTGCACTTTGCGCGGTCTGCTTGAGCTTGTTCCCGGGCGGAAGCCGGTTCCGATCGAGGAGGTCGAACCGGTCGAAGCGATCGTTGCCCGCTTCAAGACCGGAGCGATGTCGCTCGGCTCCATCAGCAAGGAAGCCCATGAGGCGATGGCCATTGCGATGAACCGGATAGGCGGCCGGAGTAATTCCGGTGAAGGCGGCGAGGATCCGGGACGGTATGTAACGGATGAGAATGGCGACCATCGCGTCAGCGCAATCAAGCAGGTAGCCTCCGGACGGTTCGGGGTCACCAGCCATTACCTGATTCACGCGGACGAAATTCAGATCAAGATGGCTCAGGGAGCCAAGCCGGGAGAGGGAGGGCAGCTTCCTGCCCATAAAGTGTACCCGTGGATCGCCGAAGCCCGGGGCTCGACGCCCGGAGTGGAGCTGATCTCGCCGCCGCCGCATCATGACATATACTCCATTGAGGATTTGGCCGAGCTGATTCACGATCTGAAGGAAGCCAATCCGCGCGCGAGGATCAATGTGAAGCTCGTGTCCGAAGCGGGAGTGGGTACGATAGCTGCGGGAGTGGCCAAGGCCGGTGCCGATGTGATTCTGATCAGCGGATATGACGGGGGGACCGGGGCCGCCTCGCGCAACAGCATCAAGCATGCGGGTATGCCGTGGGAAATCGGCTTGGCCGAGGCGAATCAGACGCTGCAGCTGAACGGGCTGCGCAGTCGCGTCAGGCTGGAGACGGACGGCAAGATGATGAACGGCCGCGATGTGGTCATCGCCTCGCTTCTTGGGGCGCAGGAATTCGGCTTTGCCACAGTACCGCTCGTCGTGATGGGCTGCGTAATGATGCGAGTCTGCCACCTGGACACCTGTCCGGTTGGCATTGCTACGCAAAATCCGGAGCTGCGCCGCACCTTCGCGGGCGATCCCGGCCATCTGGTCAACTTCATGTATTTTGTCGCCCGTGAAGTGAGGGAATGGATGGCCCGGCTCGGTTTCCGGACGATGGAAGAGATGGTCGGTCGGACGGATTGCCTGCGGATCAACCTGCCGCAGGATCATTGGAAAGTCTCCGGCCTCGACCTGTCCCCGCTTCTGTACAGAGTTCCGGGAGAACCGGAGGATCAGCACCGGCCAGATGGAGGAGAAACGCAACCGGCGGAGGAAACGGCGGTGAAAGGGGACTCGCCCTCGCAGCTTCTCCAATCGGATGACGCTGCCGATCCGATGCGGCTTTTGTCCTTGTGTGCAGCCGCCCTGGATCGTCGGGAACGAATACAGGCGATCCTTCCCATCCGCAATACCGACCGCGCGGCCGGAACCCGGCTGGGCAGCGAAGTGACCCGCAGATATGGGGCGGAGGGGCTGCCGGACGGCACGATCCAGCTGCACTTTCACGGTAGTGCCGGACAAAGCTTCGGCGCCTTTATCCCACGGGGAATCACGCTTACGCTCGAAGGCGATGCCAACGATTATGTCGGCAAAGGGCTGTCCGGCGGCAAGCTGGCGGTCTATCCGCCGGTGCAGTCCGGATTCGCGGCGGAAGACAATATCATTATCGGCAACGTGGCCCTGTACGGTGCGACATCCGGCGAGGCATATATTCGGGGAATCGCCGGCGAGCGCTTCTGTGTCCGCAACAGCGGAGCCGAGGTTGTTGTGGAAGGAGTCGGCAACCACGGCTGCGAGTATATGACCGGCGGGCGGGTCGTTGTTCTCGGAAGGGTCGGGCACAATTTCGCCGCCGGCATGTCGGGAGGCGTCGCTTATGTATGGAGCCGGCAAATGGCGGAAGTCGAGGCGAGGTGCAACCTGAAGCTGGTTGAGCTGGAGATGCTCGCGGATACGGAGGATGAAGGCCGAGTCAGGGCAATGCTGGAGAAGCATCTTCGCTATACGGACAGTGCTGTTGCACGGCGTATTCTGGAGGATTGGGAGAGGGAGGCGAAGCGGTTCGTGCGCATCATTCCGAAGGAATACAGGCGGATGATCCGGACGATTGAGCGCTTCCGGGCTTCCGGGGTTTCCCATGAGGAGGCGGCCTTGGCGGCGTTTCAGGAAAGAAGGAAGGCTCAATAAGGAGGAGCCCGCTGAACCAAGCTGAACTTGGATCAACCCGGCGAGCATCTGCTCCAATCTATTCGGAGCTCGCTTACAGACGGAAATTATAGAACGTTAAGCCATAACGGATTAATAGAGGCTGTCGATTCATTGCGGGAAAGGCGTTAAACAGGATGTTGTACAAGTGAAAAGTCCAACAGCGAAAACGTAACGGACCTGGGAGACTCTATTTCGTCAAAACAGGCGGTTTTTTTAGACTAACGGACACCGTTGCTCTTATTGCTTGGAATTCTCCTGCTTTCGCATGCATTTCTTGAGAATAAGGTCATCCAAGTCCGTTAAAATGACCGAAAGGCCCTTCTGGAGTGAATAAGGTCTCTGAGGTCCGTTAAAACCAAACCGTGCAGCATTTGCGCATGATCTTTGGTTGTATACCATTAATCGACAGTCTCCAATAGAAGGATAGGAGGGGCAATGGATGGGTAAGCCGACAGGATTTATGGACTACCGCCGGGCGAAGCAGCCAGAACGCGAGCCGGCGGCAAGATTGCAGGACTGGAACGATCTGTACCGGTCTCTGCCTGAAACAGCGCTGCGGGAGCAAGGAGCCCGCTGTATGGACTGCGCCGTCCCTTTCTGTCAGACGGGGGGAGCGATAGAAGGGATGGTCACGGGATGTCCCGTCCATAATCTCATTCCCGAATGGAATGATCTGGTGTTCCGGGGGCATTGGCGGGAGGCCTTGGAACGGCTGCATATGACGAATAACTTTCCGGAATTTACGGGAAGGGCCTGCCCCGCCCCCTGCGAAGGCTCATGTGTCGCCGCCTTGTACGATTCCCCGGTGGCCATCAAATCGATAGAAAGGGCCATTATCGACAGAGGCTTCGAGGAAGGATGGGTTGTCCCCCGTCCCCCCGGAACGCGAACCGGGAAGAAGGTGGCTGTCGTCGGTTCGGGCCCGGCGGGACTCGCTTGCGCGGATCAACTGAATCAGGCGGGACACGAGGTTACCGTATTCGAACGCCATGACCGGATCGGCGGGCTGCTGACTTATGGAATTCCCAAGATGAAAATAGAGCAATCCGTCATTGACCGGCGGGTGAAGCTGTTGAAGGAGGAAGGAATCCGTTTTGTCACAGACTTTGAGGTAGGCAAGGATCATCCGCTGGAGGAATTGAGACGGGGGTTTGACGCGGTGGTGCTTTGTATCGGAGCGACCGCCCCGAGGGATTTGCCGGTCGAAGGCCGGGAGCTTGCGGGTATTCACTTCGCCATGGATTTCCTGCACGCGAATACGAAGAGCCTGCTGGATTCCGGGCATCGGGATAATCAATATATTTCTGCCAAAGGGAAGGATGTGCTCGTGATCGGCGGAGGAGATACCGCTACGGACTGCATCTCGACCGCCATGAGGCACGGCTGCAGAAGCATAACGCAATTTGATATCTATCCCCGCAAGTCATCGGCAAGGGAAGCGGACAATCCTTGGCCGCAGTGGCCGCTTGTGCACAGACGCGATTCCGGCCAAGTGGAGGCCGAAGCGGTATTTGGCGACGATCCTCGCGAATTTGCGGTTCTGACGAAGGAGTTCATCGGCGATTCGGAGGGCCGGGTATCCGGAGTGAGAAGCGTCCGTCTGCGTACGGTGGAAGGAACGTCGGGGAGCCGGGTTCGGGAGGAAGTACCGGGAAGCGATCAGATTTGGCCGGCACAGCTCGTTCTGCTTGCTATCGGCTTCAGCGGACCGGAGCAGGATGTTCTGCAGCGAATGGGCATCCGTACGAATGAGCGTTCCTGCATTGACGCTAAGTTCGGAGAATACGCGACGAACCTGGACGGAGTCTTTGCTGCAGGGGATGCGCGCCGGGGGCAGAGCTTGATCGTCTGGGCCATTCGTGAAGGCCGGGAGGCCGCAGCCGCCTGTGACCGGTATTTGCGGGCACGTTGAGTAAGATGGCGGAGTGAGCCGGCTTGACTCGAAGATTCTCTGTCATTTGCTGGAACTGGAACGCATGAAGCTTTATATTATCGAAACTTATCTTTGTCAGGAGGGGAGCGCATGGAGCCATCAGGAGGGTTCATTCCCAAATTATTAGCCGACAGGATTGGCGGCGAGAGGTTCGGCCAGGAGACTGAAATTTATAAATTCGAAAAAATAAAACGCGCCAAGCAATGGGCGCTGCGGCAGCATCCCGGGAAAGAATTGATCGATCTGGGAGTTGGAGAGCCGGACGAGATGGCCGATCTGCGGGTCGTCCGCCTGCTCGCCGAGGAAGCCGCCAAGCCGGAAAACCGGTTCTATGCCGATAACGGCGTCTTCGAATTCAAGCAGGCAGCCAGCGACTATATGGGGCAGGTATTCGGCGTGGCCGGAATCGATCCGCACAGCGAGATCAACCACGTGATTGGTTCCAAGCCGGCCTTGGCGATGCTCCCGTACGCTTTTATCAATCCGGGGGATGTCGCTCTTATGCCCTCGCCGTGTTATCCGGTTCTCGGCACGCATACCGAATATTTGGGCGGTCGCGTCGTATCTTTGCCCTTGACGGAGGACAACCGGTTCTTACCGGACTTGGATGCCCTGCCGGACGATCTATTGCGCAAGGCCAAGCTGTTATATCTGAACTATCCGAACAATCCGACGGGTGCTTCCGCCACACCGGAATTTTTCGAGAAGGTCGTGCGCTTCGCGAAGCATAACGGGATTGCGGTCGTACACGACGCTGCTTATTCGGCTCTCGTGTTCGACGGGGAGAAGCCCCTCAGCTTTCTGTCCTTACCGGGTGCCAAGGAGGTGGGGGTGGAGCTTCATTCCTTGTCGAAGTCGTACAATATGACGGGCTGGAGAATCGGATTTATCGCCGGCAACCCGTTAATGGTGAAGGCTTTCGCCACCATCAAGGACAACTGCGATTCGGGCCAGTTCATCCCGATTCAGAAAGCGGCCGCTTTCGCTCTCAACAACCCGGATATCACGCGCAGAATCAGCGAGAAGTATTCGCGGCGGCATGATATGCTGGTGCAGGTTTTGCGCGAAGCGGGGTTTCGGGCGCACAAGCCGAAAGGCTCCTTCTTCCTGTATACCGAAGCACCCAAAGCGGTCAAAGGCGGACCGGAATTTGGCAGTGCCGAGCAATTCAGTGATTATTTAATCCGTCATCACTTGATCTCTACCGTTCCCTGGGACAATAACGGAGAACGCTATGTCCGCTTTTCCGTTACTTTCCAGGCCGGCAGCGAGCAGGAGGAACGGCGGATTATAGATGAAATCAGACGAAGATTGGCTGAGGCCGACTTCCTATTTTGACGGGGGAGGGAGAACAGCTATGAAGTTTGCCAAGATGCATGGTCTGGGAAACTGTTACGTTTACGTAAATCAATGGCAGGAGCTCATTCCGGAGGAGAGGCTGGAGCTGCTGGCAAGGGTTGTATCCGATGTTCATACCGGAGTCGGTTCGGACGGGCTGATTCTCATAGGCCCTTCGGAATGCGCCGATTTTCGCATGCGAATCTTCAATGCTGACGGCTCGGAAGCGAAAAATTGCGGCAATGGGCTAAGATGCGTGGCTAAATACGTGTATGAACGCCGCATGATCGACCGGCGCGAGTTTACGATCGAAACGCTGGGGGGAACAGTATCGGTAGAGGTCGATGCGGACTTCGGCCGCAAGGTGAGGCAGGTTACAGTCGATATGGGAGCGCCCCGCTTAACGAAAGCGGAGGTCCCCATGCTCGGGGACCCAGCAAGCACTACAATCGATGAGGAAGTAGCGATCGTCTCCGAAACTTACCGGCTAACCGCCTTGTCCATGGGAAATCCTCATGCCATTCTGTTCGTCCCCGATGTGAATGAAGTGCCTATTCATGAAATCGGTCCTTCGATTGAGTTTGCCCCCATATTCCCGGAACGGGTTAACGTCGGATTCGTTCAGGTAAGGGGGCCCCGGGAGATCGATTACCGGGTATGGGAGCGGGGCTCGGGAATCACGCAAGCTTGTGGCACCGGAGCCTGTGCGGCGGTTGCTGCCGGAATTTTGAACGGGCTGCTGGAGCGGAACACCCCGATCACTGTCCACCTGCTTGGTGGCGATCTGGAAATTGTGTGGTCTGAAAATTCACATATTTATATGAAGGGACCGGCGGAGTTTATTCTGGACGGCGAATTCTTTCCCGCGCAGAAGACTTGACTGGTTGCAATATGCATGATAGTTTTAATTATTGGGGGAAATTATTTGTTCTGTGCATATCCCTGCTTTTACTATTAGAATTCAATGAATTGGGGACGGGATATTCGTTTTCCCGTTCTTGCAGATAGCTATGAAAATGACCAACAGGAGGTACGCTAATGAGATCAACCGCCACAGTCAGCTTCCGCAGTTACTTTTTGATCTTAGCATTCGTCCTGTTGACTACTTTTATTTCCTCCTCTTTGTTTGTGGATACCAGCCATCCTTTGGTTGAAGAATCTCCGACACTCGTCTCTTCCATTAAAGAGCATTCGATTATAACTACCCGAAATACCGCCAAGGTCGGCCTCCTATGGGTTCATAAATGGCTGTCCTGGATTCCGCTATTCCCTCTATTGCTGCTGGTTTTGGCTTTGCCGCCTATAATTTATTTGTTTCGTTTCATTCCCCTTGCTATAAAGGGCATATTTCTAATGCCTATTAAATTTACCTCGACTTACGTTGTTTAATCACGTTAACTATCTACCTCGCTAATTATTTTAACCAAACAAACTTCAGTCAAGCTTTCTTTACCTCCGATTCCGCCTGTAGACGGATATAAGGGGAGGGCTAATTAAGTGCGCCTATTTTCAAAACTAGTTAAGACATTTGTGAATAATTTATGCAGTTTGGCCTTTATATAAATGAAATAATGAATCTAATTCATATTTTGTCGGACAGACCCATTTTGTGAAATCCGATGGAATCGTGTTGTAAAGTTCGATCGTTATAAAAAATCACCTTACGAAGCCGGGAAACCCGACTTATATTGTGAATAAAGAAAGCGGAGGGACTATCATTTTGAATATCCGTGAATCTGATTTGCCTGGAATTGGCCGCAAGTTTCAACTGGACACGCGCTCCGGTGACAAGCTGGTTGTCATTATTCATGACGATGGGAGAAGAGAACTGTTTCACTTCGACTATAAGGATCCCGAAGAAAGTATCTCTATGGTTACATTGGATGATGAGGAGTCCAGAATGATTGCAGGGATCATAGGAGGAATGACTTATCGCCCCCGTGCGTTGGAAACGATCGATGTCGCACTCGACGATCTGGTCATCGAGTGGTACAAGATCGAGCAAGATGCCCGTTGCGTAGGGTCCAGCATAGGAGACCTCGATGTGCGCAAGAGGACGGGCGCATCCATCCTGGCGGTCGTAGAGAAGAATCATAATAAATATATTAATCCGGGACCAGACTATCCACTAAAGGCAGATTCCACTCTAATTGTCGCGGGAGAAAGACAACATATCAAGAAGCTGAAGAGGTTTTTGCTAAACGGAGACGAATAACAGGGGGGAATTATGGATACGATCATTTTTGAAGTAGGATTGGCTATTTTATTGGTGGCAACGGTAGGTTTGATCGCAACGAAGCTTCGCTTTTCGGTCATTCCCTTCTATATATTGGTCGGGATGGCTGTCGGCCCGCATGCCCCCCACGTATGGATTTTTGATTTCCGGTTTATTGAAAGCTCCGAATTTATTGATTTTATGGGCCGGCTTGGCGTCCTGTTCCTGCTTTTCTATCTGGGGCTGGAGTTTTCGGTGGGGCGGCTGATGAAATCCGGAAAATCGATTGTCATTGGCGGGCTGTTCTATATTATTATTAACTTCCTGTTCGGACTTCTTCTCGGTTGGATGATGGGTATGCCGCTCAAGGAAACCTTGGTCATCGCGGGAATCATGACCAGCTCGTCCACGGCCATTGTAGCCAAAGTATTGGTGGACCTTAAACGGACGGCCAACCGGGAAACGGAAATCATCATGGGAATGATCATGTTCGATGACTTGTTTATTGCCGTTCATATTTCGATTCTGTCGGGGTTGGTGTTAAGCGGAGCGACCTCCTTCCTGGGGGTGATGCTGACATCGTTATCGGCTCTTATCTTCATTCTCTTGTTCCTTATTGTAGGACGCAGAGTCATCAAGTATGTGGATAAAGGGCTGAATATATCATCGCCCGAGTTATTCCTATTGGTCATTCTGGCCGCACTGTTTCTCATTGCGGGATTTTCGGAAACGTTCCATGTGGCCGAAGCTATCGGTGCTCTGATGGTCGGGCTCGTATTGGCTGAATCGGTTCACGTCAAGCGGATCGAGCAGCTCATCTTGCCCTTCCGTGATTTCTTCGGGGCGATGTTCTTCTTCAGCTTCGGATTAACGATCGCCCCAGCATCCCTGGGCGGAGCGGTCGGCATGGCAATATTGGCGGTGGTGCTGACGATTATCGGAAATCTGGTTGCCGGCATGCTGGCGGGCAAAATCGCCGGAATCTCGCCGCGAGCTTCCGTCAATATCGGTCTGACCCTATCCTCACGCGGAGAGTTCTCCATCATTATGGCCAATATTGGCAAAGCGGGCGGACTGCTTCCGGTTGTCCAATCGTTCGCGGTGCTGTATGTGCTGCTTCTGGCCATACTTGGACCGCTCTTGACGAAGGAATCCAAACGGATTTACAACCTGGCGGTTAAGCTGTTCGGCAGAGGCAATAAAACAGAGCAGCCGGGGCAATAGCAACCCGTTGAATAACACAACTAATAACAAAGGCCATGCGGTCCCCGGGAATGGATAGGGGCATCACATGGCCTTTTGGCGTGGGACAGGGCTATTGCTGCTTCTTGAGCTGCAGCAGGGCTCTAAGTTTCTTTAATTGCTCTCTTTCGCCGGTAGCGACGAGGGTGCAATGAGCGGTTAGCACATGCTCGGGTCCGGGATTGATTACCTTGGTATGTCGTGTCTTATCGATAACCGCTATGATGACGGCACCGGAAGCTTGTCTGATCGTCAGCTCGCCGATCGTTTGGCCTACGCAGGCGGCATCCGGTTCGATTTTAAACCATTCAATAACAAGGTCCTCCAGGGACATCTCGATTTCTTCCAAAGCCTTGGGCTTATAGCTCATGCCGCCGATAATTGCGGCCATTTGCCTCGCTTCGTCGTCTTCTAGGGAGATGTTGGACAAGCATTCTTCCTGCTCATCTTCGCCAAAGTGATATATTTCGCGCAGTCCGTTGTCATGAATGACGACGACCACGGAATCTCCGGTACGGGTTTGCAGTTGAAATTTACGGCCGATTCCCGGCAAATCGACTTCTTTGATATTCAATGGTTGGACCTCCTTTTCTTCCTATTGCTTTACAAATGTGGTTTCTATTATACATGAGCTTGCCGATTCGAGCGATAGCCAGTTGCAAGGCCCGGCGAAATCGATTAGCATAAATCGCGAGAGGGTTAAGGGGGAGAGGCGGAAGAATGAAATTATTGATTATTTATTTGCTGCTGGTCAACGGGCTCGGCTATTGGTCAATGGGACGGGACAAGGCTCTGGCCGGCAAGGGAAAGAGAAGAATTCCCGAAAGAAGGCTGTTCGGTCTGGCTCTGGCGGGAGGTGCGGTCGGGTCGTGGTTGGGGATGAGAAGGTTTCGTCATAAGACGAAGCATTCTTCCTTCGTGATCGGGATTCCTCTGCTGATTGCGGTGAACGCTGTTTGCGTTTATGGAGTCTGGAGGCTAATATTAAGCGTTTGATTAGGCCGGAGCTCCGGTCTCTTCATACACATCAAAACTCCCCTTGCCGCCGAAGCGAGAAGGGGAGTTTTTTTCACCGCTAATCCGTAACCGTCACGATAATTTTCGTCCGTTTGCCTGCGAATTTCACTGTGATCGTCGCTTTGCCCGGCCCGTTCGCCCGAATGATTCCGTCTTTAACATCCGCTACTATTAATTTTGAAGATTGCCATAAAGCTTCGACGGACACATCCTCATCCGTGCCGTCCGCATAAGTAGCGGTGGCCTTGGCAGAGTATGTTTGGCCTTTTTTCAATTCCAGCTGCACTACGTCTGTTTTTAAATATTTCAAAGTATCTACGTCGACTTGAACGGAGATAGATTTGCCGCCGTATGAGGCGGTAATTTTCGCTTTCCCGTATCCGGCAGCGGTGACCTGCCCCGCATGGTCGACGTCAGCAACTTTATAAGAGGAGGTTTTCCAGTCTGCCTCTGCCGTTACGTCTCTTTCGGATCCGTTGGAGAATGTAGCCGTCACGGCGATCTGCTTCTGATCGCCGGATTTCAGAGACAAGGCCCGGGTATCGGCGGTCAGCTTCGTGATGATATCGACATCTACCGCAATGGTGACGGACTGGCCTCCGTACTTGGCGGTTATGATCGTTTTGCCTCTTTCGAAGGCCGTAACCGCACCTTTGCTAACATCGGCATATTTCGGAGAGCTGGATAACCATTCCGCATCGCGGGTAACATCCCGGACATTGCCGGCCTTATCGGTGGACGTCAATTTAATATAACCGGTTTGCCCCTGATTCAGCATCAAGGTTTTCCGGTCTGCGCTCAACTCCTGAACGACGTCCACAAAGACGGGAATGGTAACCGTCCTGCCGCTGTATGTGGCGGTTACTTTGGCTTCTCCGCTGTCCGTTGCGGTGATCAGCCCTCTGCGGACTTCCACGGAGGAGTCGGAGCCGGCCGACCATTCAGCCTGATGGGTAACCTCTTCCATCCGGCCGTCTGCATAAACAGCATGTACCGTAACTTGATGGGTATCTCCTTTTTGCAGGGCGAGGGAATCGATGTCTGTCGTCAGTTTTCTAGGAATATCTACGTCTACGACGATGGATGCCGTTTTATTACCATACTTCGCGGTTATCGTAGCTTCTCCGGAGCGTTTACCGGTAACCACGCCTTTTGCAGCAAATGCGGTTGCTTCCTTATCCGACTTCCATTCCGCTTTGTTCGTTACGTCTTCCCGGGTTCCGTCCTGATAGGTGGCGAACAGCTTTAACGGTTCGGATTGGCCCTTCTGCAAGGAAAGAAACTCCCGGTCTATCTCCAGAAGACGCGGAACTTCCACATCAATCGCGATATCAATCGACTTTGCTTCGAAATGGGCGGTGATGATAACCTCGCCCGGAGCAGAGGCATGGACTTTCCCTTTGCTGACAAAGGCAATCTTTTCGTCGCTGGAGGTCCATTTCGCCGCATTCGTGATATCTTCGACTCGACCGTCGGCATAAGTGGCTTTTAAAGTAAGCTGCTCGGTATTGTTTACCCTCATAAATAAGCTTTGCCGATCCACCTCGAGCTTCTTGGCCGAGTCGACATCGACTTTGACCGATGCCGATTTGCTTCCGTATTTCGCCGTAATAACGGTTTCGCCGGGAGCGTAAGCCGTAATCTCGCCGCGGATGGCGTCGGCCACCGTTTCGTTGCTGCTGGACCATTCCGCCTGTTCGGTCACATCCTCGACCGTGCCGTCGGGGAAGGTGGCCTGCAACGTTATTCTCTCCGTGCCGTCGACAAGCAGGGAGACCTGGGGTTTGTCCGCATCCAGCCGGCGGACCAGCTCAACGCTGACGGGAATCGAGACCGAACGGCTCCCGAACTTGGCTACAACGGTGGCCGTCCCCGAGCCCAGTCCTTCCACCGTACCGTTGACGACTGTCGCGACCTCGTAATTGTCGACGCTCCATTCGGCTTTCTCAGTCACGACCTCCTTCGTCCCGTCACTGTAAAAAGCAGTTAACTCCACCTGCTCTTTAACGCCGGTACGAAGCTGCAGGGAATGACGATCCTTCGTCAAAGCCTTGACCTTCTTGTGAATCGTTACCTTGACGACGACTGTCTTCCCCTGATAGGTCGCCGTCAGGACAGCGGTTCCTTCGCCCTTTGCCGTAATGGTACCGGCGTAGACCGACGCCACTTCCGGATTTTCGCTCTCCCAATCCGTCTTGATCGTCACTTCTTCCGTTTTGCCGTTGACATAGACTGCGGTAGCCGTTAACGATTGGGTGTCGCCGATCTCCATTGTCAGCTCGTTCTTGGACAGAACGAGCCGGGAGATTTCCTCCGCTGCCATTATGCTGCCTGCTCCCATGCAATAGAAAAGCATGGTCATACATAATACAACCTGAACGATTTTTTGCAATCTTCCTTGCCTCAACGTCATTGTCCTCCTTGATAATTAATATGCAGCCGGGATAAGGATTCGGAATTATGGAGCGGGCGGGGGAGCTGAAATCCGAATCATGGTTTATATCGGCAAATGAGAAGGAACAAATTGGGGTTTCCAGATGGGAAATGCATGTAAAAACTGTGTAAAACGCTCCCATATGATTCCGCGGTGACGCTGTGCTCTTTCAGGAAAAAAACATCCGCCTATTTATTTTGCAGGGGGAAGGAGAGACGGAACAAGGCTCCTCCTTCCGGTCGGTTCTCGGCGGTGATGCTTCCCGAGCACCGTTCGACAATGGCGCGGGCAATCGCGAGCCCCAGCCCGTTCTCCCCGTCATGTCCTTTGACAAAACGGTAAAAAAGCTTCGGAACGATATCTTCCGGAATTCCTTCCCCATCGTCGGTCACTTCAATGACGATGCTGCCATCCTTGCAGAAGGAACGGATGACGACAGACGAACGGGCGTGCCGGATCGCATTGGCGATTACGTTCAGCAACGCTTGAATTAGCTTGTCCGGATCGGCATAGATGATAGCATCAAGCGATGTATCATCCTCTCTGTATTCAACCGCAATCCGGTTTTGGATGATAAGAGGATCGAGCTTTTCTATCGTTCGGGCAACGACCTGATGGATCGCTACTTCCGTATGGGCGAAGATTCCGTCCTCGATATCGAGCTTGGCCAGCAGCATGATTTCCGTCACGATTTTCTTAAGTCGTTCGCACTCTTCCGCGATGACGTTCAATCCGTGCTTCGCCTGCTCCTCTTTAAAGACGCCGTCCCGGATTCCTTCCGCATAACCTTGAATATTCATCAATGGAGTTTTCAGTTCATGTGAAGCATTCTGGAAAAATTCCTTCTGCGTCCGATGATACCCGTCCAGCTCGGCAGCCAGCTTATGGACGCTTGCGGCGACCTCCCCGATTTCTCCGCCCGCCTTCACCATCTGAACCTCGGAGAAGCGGCGATTCTGCACTTTGTGCAGTTCATCCCGCAGAGTGGACAGGGGAGTGACCAGCCGCCTTGTAATGAATATGCTGAGCAGCAGCGCGAACAAGGCACCCAACCCGAAGATGAGGACCATTCGTTGGATGAAGCTGAATTGGATCGATTTCAACCGGTCCATTGGAGCAGCGACGACCAGCTTGTCCGAATAATCGTTCGCCTGGATCGTCTCAATCAGGTATGTGTTCTGCTGGCCCTTCCATACATTGCCTTCTCCTAGAGCCAGCTCCCGGGCATTCTGAATAATCTCCGTGTACTCTTCGTTGGAGACGGGCAGGGAAATGGCATTATTGTTGGAATAGAGGAAGGCCATATGGGCATTCGGCGAAACGATCTGCGTGACCAAATCGACGGTTCTATTCGTACCGCTGCTGTGGGAGGACCCGGTCCCCATATACTGCAGCATGACAGCCCGGCCTTGTTCCCTCATTTCTTTCCGTTGGCTGTCGATCAGGATATCCAACAATAACGTGCTCATTAACCAAGCGGTCACGATAAGGAGAAAAAGAAGGAGTAAACCGAATGCTAGATTCAGGCGAGTCAGCAGCCTCATGACGGCTCCTCCTCTGTGGAACGCAGCCTGTATCCGTAACCCCACACGGTATCCAGCGGGAGATTATCCATTTTTTTGCGTATCCGTTTCACCAAATCGTCGACCGCCCGGTCGCTGCCGTAATAATCTGCACCCCAGACTTCATTTAACAGCTCGCTTCGGGAATAAGCATGGTTCGGTCTTTCCGCCAATATGTACAACAGGGTAAACTCCTTCGCTGTCATCTCGAGCTCGGAGCCGTGCCAATATACTCTTCTTTCTTCTGGAATGATTTGCAGAGCCCCAACCACCAGAGTTGTCGGGGAAGCCGCGCATCCCGTGCCGGGATTCGCCTGCTGCATGGACCACCTGAACAGCAGTCGGTTGACCTTGGCCACCAGCTCGCGCGGGCTGAACGGCTTCGTTAAATAATCGTCGCTTCCCAGCTCCAGTCCCATAATTTTGTCCACTTCCTCATCCTTGGCGGAAATCATGATGATGGGCACCTCGTCGTCGTTCCGGATCTGCCGGCAGAATTCATAGCCATCCATGCCGGGCAGCATAATGTCCAGCACCCACAGATCGGGGGGCATTACTTTACGCAGCTGGAGCGCTTCTTCCGCGGATGAAACACCGATCGTGCGATACCCTTCCCGCTGCAAATAGGCTTCAACAATTTGCCGAATATGAAGCTCGTCGTCAACAATTGCAATAAACTGAGACATTCCTATTCAGTCCTCCGTAGTCAGTAAAATCATGTTTATTGTAACAGATGGAAGAATGGGCGGGAGGGATTGGAGGCGAATTCTACACTTTTTCTACATCTGATCGTTCTTCTGCGATTGGGGAGCTTTTCAAAGCCAGGTCACCGTGCCGGAAAAAACAACAGCCACCGGTAGGTTTCTGCCGGTGGCTGCGTATAATATTAACTGCAATCGGATCCGGATTGAAGTTCGACGGGAACTTCCGGAATAATGGTGGACAGGGCCGATTTATACAAGGTTTGCTGCTTGCCGAAGGAGTCGTGGATAACGATGACATATTTGTCAAAAGCAGTGATCGTTCCCTTTAGCTGTACCCCATTCACGGTGATGATGGTGCATTTCGTATTCTTTTTACGCAAGGTGTTCAGATAAAGATTCTGGTCAAACAGAGGCCTGGTTCTTTGATCAAGTTCCTGCATTGGTTTAATCCCTCTTTCTCTTTAAGGATTTTAATCTAATCATACCATAGAACGGAGGCTGCGGAACAAGAGTCTAACGCCTTATATACAACCTTGGATTGGGACAGGAAGTCCTGTTGTGGTATGATGATAAAAATTATGAACAGCAGGTGATTGACATGAAAAAACGGACATGGTTAATATGCGCGGCCTCCTTAATAATGATCTTGCTCCTGTCGGGATGTGCCCAAGCCGGCCAGGCCCCTTCCGGACCGCCGACACCGTCCTACGAACCATCCTCCGAACCATCCTCGTCCCCGGTACCCGAGCCCAGCTCCGAACCCGTACCCGGCCCTTCTGCTGAGGCAGAAGAGGAGGAGGGGCTTGCCGGCATTGTGAACCGGATGACACTGGACGAAAAAATCGGACAGATGATCATTGCCGGTGTCGATGGGACGGTCCCTTCGGCCCGGGACGAAAGAATGATCAAGCAGCAGCATGTCGGGGGCATTATTTTTTATAAAAACAATTTATCCGACCCGGCTTCAGTCGTTAGCTTCGGCAACCGGCTCAAGCAATGGAATGAGGGCCATCCGGTTCCGCTGCTTCTGTCCGTTGATCAGGAAGGGGGGCGGGTAAGCCGGCTTCCAGGCTTCGATCAACTGCCGACCGCTCAGGAGGTGGGACGATGGGGCCGCCCGGAAGCGGCCGGAGAGCTCGGAAGGATTCTGGGCGAAGAGGTCGGAGCAATGGGGTTGAATATGAATTTTGCCCCGGTGCTGGATATTAACAATAACCCGAAGAATCCGGTTATTGGAGACCGCTCCTTCGGTTCTGACGCTGAGACCGTAACCGGCATGGGGCTCGAGGTAATGAAGAAGATGGCGGAGACCGGGATCATCCCGGTAGTCAAGCACTTTCCGGGGCATGGAGATACAGAGACCGATTCCCATCTCGACCTGCCGGTCATCAGGAAGAGCGAGCAGGATTTGGCCGGTCTGGAATGGAAGCCGTTCGCGGAGGCCATCCGGGAAGGAGCGGACGCCGTCATGGTGGCGCATATTCTGTTTCCCGAGATTGACGGGCAGAATCCGTCTTCTTTGTCAGAGAAGGTAGTGACGGGACAATTGCGCGATAAGCTGGGCTTCGATGGGGTAATTCTGACGGATGACCTCACTATGGGGGCAATCGTCAATCGGTATGGCATCGGGGAAGCCGCCGTTCTCTCTGTCCAGGCAGGGACGGATATATTGCTGGTTGCCCACGAGTATGCCAATGTCGATGCCGTGATCGCCGCCATAAAGCAAAGTGTCGCCGAAGGCAAGCTGACCGAGGAACGGATCAACGAGAGCGTGCTGAGAATTGTTCGGTTGAAGGCTAAATACAACCTGGAGGACAAACCTGCAGAAACGCCGGATGTTAGTGTCCTTAACGGTCAGATCCGGACGATGACCAATCAATTCAGCACGAAGACGGCTAAAGAATAGTGCTTGCTTGCGGCGTATAATTCGACGACACAGATAGAAAAAGACAGTCCGGCGCTAATACTATCGGGTAATCCGTAGAAAGCGTGGACTGTCTTTTCCGTTTACTCTTTCTTCTCCTTATCCGTAGATGCTTGCAGCCGTGCGGGGGACGGGGTGGAGGCGGATCCATCGGACTCCACATAATGCTGCAGCACGGACAGCTTGTTATCCCAAAACCGATCAAAATAAGCAAGCCAGCGCTTCAATTCGAGAAGCGGCTCCGGCTCAAAACGGTATCGTGTCTCCCGCCCGACTTTCCTCTCCTTGACGAGCCCTGCATCGGCCAAAATGCGCAAATGCTTGGAAACGGCCGTCCGGCTTATCGGAAAGTGTCCGCTAATCGCCGTCACGGCCATCTCCCGGTCATCGATCAGTCTGAGGAGCTTGCGCCGGGTGGGATCGGCAATGGCTTGGAAAACATCCACTTTCGGAGAGGTCATGTCAAGCCTCGACATACTCGCCCAGCTTCTTAACCAATCCGGTCCAGCCTCCGCTCATCCGGTCGTGGACCAAGGCGTGGGATTCGCCGAATTCGGTAACGGTTTCGGTATCCCACCCGGAATGGATCAGAGTGAACTCTGTCTTGCCGTCCAGCTCTTTCAGTTCGAAGGTTAGGGTCCAATCCTTGCCCCAGCGGAAGGAAAGGCGATGGGGCGGCTCCGCTTCCGTTACTTTGCAGGGCGACATGCCGAACGGACCCGCGTTGATTTGAAATTTATGGCCGACGACGGGCTGCATATCATTCGGCATAAACCAGGAGGCCATGCCTTCTGCAGTCGCAACGGCCTCCCATACTTTCTGAATAGGCGCGTTAAAAATCTGTGTTTTACGGATATCGGGCAGGGCATTAGAATTTTTGGTCATGTTTAAGTCCTCCCATCATCAAATAAGTATCTTACTTTCTGGTGTTTACCTTGCTCTGCGGGCGAAAACG
The DNA here is from genome assembly GCF_042677205.1 of Paenibacillus residui. Taxonomy (NCBI): domain Bacteria; kingdom Bacillati; phylum Bacillota; class Bacilli; order Caryophanales; family Paenibacillaceae; genus Paenibacillus; species Paenibacillus residui. The sequence goes on along the minus strand of NZ_JBHTIU010000027.1, from coordinate 7,876 downwards.
CAAGGCCGACCAAGTTTCGTCCACCGATACATTGCTGACCGCTCTGTACTCGGAGCTATTCTGTACGATAGCGTTTAATGTATCCCGGTTAATATCGGTCTTGATCTTAGAGCTTTGCTTGGGATAGGCGATCCAGAACAGGGCGTCCTCGTTCAATATCGGAAGAACCCGCGGCAGCCATTCCTCCGTATCCCGGGCGTTGTTCACGAACAGCAGCACGAAATCACAGATGCCGTCCGTGCTGTCGCTCGCTTCATTTCCAAGACTGAATCCTGGCGGGGAATTAAGAACAGCGGCAGCTTGTCCGCTTTTATAACGTAATTTCTTCAGCAGCTCTTCATTCATTTAGCTCAACTCCTGTATTGGCTTAAAAATCATTATATGAAACCTTTTGGTTTCATGTCAAAGGAAAATTCAGGCCCTTACCCTAATGGGCAGGGCACCAATCCATTCAAGCGGGGGAACGCGTATTTCAAAAAAAAGCGTTTATTTTACTGCAATTTGCCAGCGGACTCCGAACGGATCCTCGACGCGGCCCAGCATCGAGCCCCAAGGCATTAACTTCAGAGGGAAAATGACCCTTCCATCCCGGGATAGCCGCTCGAATACGGTTCTCGCTTCGGCTTCCGACTGCAGTTCGAGTGCCAGATCAATCTGATTTCCGGAGCGGATAGGGGAAGAGTCGGCCATAAAAATCTGCAGCTCGCCGACCTTGAGCACGAGGTGCATCACTCTGCTTCTCTCTTCCGGGGAAGCGTCGGGCCAATTTTCGAAGGTTTGTACGCTCACAATTTCCCCGCCCAGTGCTTTTGCATAAAAATCGGCTTGTTTTCTGGCATCCTCGCAATAGATATACGGACTCAATCTGCTCATAGCCAATCCCCTTTTCTCATATAGGCTGCAGCTATTCCTAAGTTTATCATAGCGTTATAATGAAACCAAAGGGAGAAGGCTGAAGGCTTATCTCTGCTTCGGGTGTTAAAGTCTGGCTGCGGCTGTGGCTAGCCGGATGATATCCGGTTAGCCATCCAAGCCCCTGTCGGGAAGGGAGAGTAAATGATGTACAAAATTATGATTGTGGAGGATGATCCCAAAATTTCCGAGCTTCTGCAGTCCTATATTCAAAAATATGGGGACGAGGGGATCGTCGTTAAAGATTTTCAGCGCGTTCTGGAGCAATTTCAAGAGACGGAGCCCCATGTGGTGCTGCTGGACATTAATTTGCCGAGCTTCGACGGGTATTATTGGTGCCGCCAGATCCGAACCGTCTCGACCTGCCCGATCATCTTTATTTCTGCGCGAAACGGGGAGATGGATCAGGTCAGAGCGATAGAGAACGGCGCGGATGATTATATTACCAAACCGTTCCATTATGAGGTCGTCATGGCCAAAATCCGCAGCCAGCTTCGGCGTGTATACGGCGATTATGCGGTCAAGATGAGCGAAAGGACCGTGGACAGGGACGGCCTAGTGCTTTATCCGGAGAGGATGGAGCTGCATCTGAAGGGGCGCATGGTTCCGCTGACGAGAAAGGAGACGGTTCTGGTCGAAACACTGCTGGAGCGCTGTCCGCGTGTCGTTAGCCGGGAAATGATCCTGGACAAGCTCTGGGACGACTATACCTATGTGGACGATAATACGCTCAGCGTCAATATAACGCGCATACGCAAAAAGCTGACGGAGCTCGGCATCGAGGAAGCTCTGGAAACCGTCCGCGGAGTAGGTTATCGTCTGAACAAGACGTGGGAGGCTCAAGAACGGACATGAGATTGTTTTTGCGGGAGCACCTACCTCTGATCGGCTTCACGATCGTTCAATTGTTCGTTGTCCTTCTTGTCTACTGGTTTGACGGTTACGACCATCTGTCCACCGCCTTGTATGCCGTTTTTCTGGGATTGTTTCTGTTAACGGGCTACTTGGTGTTCCGGTACTACAGCCATCGCAGGTTTTATGAACGGTTATCGAGTCCCGAAACATCGCTGAGCGAATCTATTCAAGAACTGGATTCTGCCCCAGTGCCGGAGGCGCTGGGGCAGCTGCTGAATTCCTTGTACCGCAACTACCAGCAGCAATTAAAAACGTGGGAAAGAAAGCAGCAAAACCACCTAACCTTTATGAATCAATGGGTTCACCAGATGAAAACCCCTTTGTCCGTCATTGAGTTGATCATTCAGAATGAGGAGGACCCGCGGCTCGAAAGTATTTCGGAGGAAACGGACCGGATGCGGGCGGGACTGGAGATGGTGCTGTACATGGCCAGGCTTGAAACATTCGAGCAGGATTTTCACGTTGACAAGGTGTCGCTGCGCGAGATCGTCAATGACGTGATCGGCGAAAATAAACGTTTGTTCATCCGCAGCTATGTGTATCCGGAAATCCAGGTCGATTCCCGATTTATCGTGGAAACGGATGCCAAGTGGCTTCGCTTTATTCTGCAGCAGCTGCTGTCCAACGCCATCAAATATTCGGCCGGCAGCCGGGAGAAGATCACCGTCGCCGCTTCCTCCGAGGGGCGGGCGGTCCATCTCGAAATCAGGGATCGCGGAGTCGGCATCCCGGCATCGGATCTGTCGCGCGTGTTCTATCCGTTCTACACCGGAGAGAATGGCCGGCTCTTTAAAGAATCGACCGGTATGGGACTTTATCTCGTGAAGCAGGTGGTAGACAAGCTGAACCATGAGATTGACATCCGGTCCGAATCACTTTCCCCCATGCTTCCCATTAGGGAGGCCCGGGGTACTGGAGGACAGCCGATCCGTCGGAGAGAATCCCAGTCCATTTTGGAGCCGGGGTTCTTTTTTTTGCCGGAGAGAATGGTGCGGATTTGGCCTTCACTGCGCGTAATCTTACAAAGTTGTTAGATTAATGAAAGACAATGCGATAGGAAAGACGGCAAGGCTGGAGTAAACTGTAAGCAGAACGGTAAAAGGTAAGGAGATCTAACAGCTATGGAAATATTAAAAGTGCATGATCTGAGCAAAATTTATCCGGGCAAGGTGCCTTATGAGGCCCTCTCCAACATTAATTTAACGATTGATAAAGGGGAGTTTGTCGGAATTATGGGACCGTCGGGGAGCGGAAAGACGACTTTGCTGAACCTGGTCTCCACGATCGACTTTCCTACGTCGGGGGAGGTGCGGATTGAAGGCAAGAACCCTCACCAATTATCCAAAGAGAAGCTGGCGTATTTCCGCCGCCGTGAACTGGGATTTATTTTCCAATCGTTCAATCTTCTGCACACCTTGACGGTTAAAGAAAATATCGTGCTGCCCCTGACCCTTGACGGGGTAGATGTGAAGGAAATGAACCGGCGAGTGGCCGTGATGGCGGCAAAGCTGGGAATTGAATCCATCTTGGACAAACGAACCTATGAAATCTCGGGAGGACAAGCCCAGCGGACGGCGATTGCCCGGGCCCTCATCCATTCCCCCAAGCTGGTGCTGGCCGACGAACCGACCGGAAATCTCGATTCCAAGGCCGCCCGCGACGTTATGGAGCTGATGGCCAAATTAAACCGGGAGGAGGAAGCGACGATGATGCTGGTGACTCATGATCCGATTGCCGCCAGCTACTGCCATCGCGTCGTCTTCATTAAAGACGGACAGTTCTTCAACGAGATCCATTGCGGGGACAACCGTTCCTCCTTCTATCAGAAAATAATTAACGTTTTATCGCTGCTGGGAGGGGATGCGCATGACTTTTCGCCAATTCGCGTTTAATAACATCATGCGCAACAAGCGCACCTATCTGGCCCATTTTTTGAGCAGCGCCTTTTCGGTCATGATTTTTTTTACGTATGCCCTGCTTCTGTTCCATCCGAATCTGCAGGGTGAGCTGGCTTCCACAAGTAAAACGATGAGCCAATTGGCGACGATGGGAATGAGAGTGTCCCAATACCTGATTTTCATTTTCTCTTTTTTCTTCCTATTGTATTCGGTCAGTGCATTTCTGAAGATCCGCAAGAAGGAATTCGGCATTCTGATGACGCTCGGAATGTCTCCCAAGCAGTTGAACAAGCTTGTTTTCATAGAAAATATGATGATCGGGATGGCCGCGATCATTACGGGAATACTTATTGGTCTCGTCTTTTCCAAGCTTATTTTGTTAATCAGCGCGAGCATTCTGTATATTGAGAAAGGGCTGGCCTTCTATATTCCAATTCAAGCCGTATGGACGACAGCCGGGGCGTTCTTCCTTCTGTTCGTTCTGATTTCGCTGTTCACTTCGCGAACGGGAACGCGGGTGCAGCTGACGGAGCTGATTCGATCCGATGAGAAGCCCAAGCCGGAGCCCAAAGCTTCTCTGATCTTGTCGCTGCTCGCTGTTTTACTGATTGGCGCAGGGTATGCAATGGTCTTTTTGTTCGCGGTGCAAAGATTGTTTTCCCTGATCCTATTGGCGGCAGGGGTAGGTTTTGTCGTGCTGGGGACATATTTTCTGTTCACTCAATTGAGTGTTTATGTGATCCGGGCGTTGAAGAAGAAGGAACGGTTGTTCTTTAATAAAATCAATCTGCTGACTCTCTCGGAATTAAGCTATCGGATGAAAGACAATGCGGTCATGTTCTTCATCGTAGCGGTTATTTCAGCTTCCGCATTTACCGGCATCGGCACCAGCCTGGCGATCGCCGATCCGGGGCTGGCCGAGATGACGAACCCGTTCGCCTACAGCTATTCCAGCAGTCCGGATAACCGCTTGAAAGAGAAGCATCTTCAGGAAATCAAGGACCAACTGGAGGGCGCTAATTTGTCCTATCGGGAAGCTAAGGTCGTTCCGGATTATACTGAAAATGGAAAGACCATCTTGAAGCTGAGCGAGTACAATCAGCTGGCGGTCGCTCTCGGTTATCCCGCCGAATCGTTGAATGAAGAGGAAGCCATATTGGTTCCGGGCACGATAGCGGAGAAGGACCGATTCAAGAAAAATGACAGGTTGCCGGTTTCCGCGACATTAATGCAGGGAAAACTGGATATTTCCTTGACCGTCAAGAAAGCAGCGCCCTACATGGTCCTGCCTTCCTTCAGAAATATCGTGGTCGTTGCGGATTCCTTGTATGACCGAATATCCGAATCATCCGGCCTTCAGGAGTATTACTATTTCGCAGTGGATCAGTGGCAGAAGTCCAGAGGGGTTGCCCTAGCTTTGGCAGAACGGATCCCGCCGGACCCGGAAGCGGATTACTATTTATCCTCTCTGGTATTCGAATGGCTGAGCTCCAAGCAATCCAACGGCATTTTGCTCATTGTCAGTGTGCTGGTGGGAGTCGTGTTCTTCACTTTTGCCGCAAGCTTCATCTACTTCCGGCTGTATGCCGATTTGGAAAGAGACGAGCGTCAGTACCAGATGATTTCGAAAATTGGGCTGAGCAAATCCGAGTTAAGAAGAATGGTCACAAGGCAGCTTCTTCTGCTCTTCTTCCTGCCGATTGTGCTGGCTGTGATTCACAGCGGGGTGGCCTTCATGGCTCTGCAGTTTCTGGTCGATTATTCCATTGCTTACAATTCTTTGATCGTTTTTTCCTCCTTCGTCCTGGTGCAGTTGGTTTATTTCTTTGTCATCCGCTGGCGGTATTTGGGGCACTTGTACCAGAAGCTGGTGTGAACGGAAATCTTGTGGTAGGTTGTCGGCAGCTACAGCATCCTGGTAAGGTGTAGAAGGAGCAAAGAAGAACGTTTTGGAACTGGAGAAGGTCCGAGGATAACAGCGATTGGGAGCCCAAACGGTCTCGAGTAACTGGACATTCGCTATGGACCAAAAGTCCAGCAGCGAAAAGTCCACTCTTGTCTTCCAGAAGTCGGGCTTAGAAGAAAAATGGATGAAAAAGGGTTATAATAAGGAAAAGGATGGAAGGAGGACCCGCTATGATAAAAATGGTACTTATTCGTCACGGCCAAAGCATATGGAACCTGGAAAACCGGTTTACCGGTTGGACTGATGTCGATCTATCCGAACAAGGGCTGAGGGAAGCGAGGCAGGCGGGCAGAATCCTGGCGAAGAACGGATTTGTATTCGACAGGGCCTATACATCCGTGCTTAAGAGAGCGATTAGAACCCTATGGATCATCCTGGATGAGATGAATCTCATGTGGATTCCGGTTGCCAAGTCGTGGATGCTGAATGAGCGACATTACGGCGCCCTGCAAGGTCTCAATAAGGCGGAGACGGCTGCTCAATACGGGGAGGAGCAGGTGCAGTTGTGGAGAAGATCGGTCTCCGTCAGACCTCCTCAGTTGGATATGAAGGACGATAGATATGAAGCGGCCGATCCCCGATATAAGGATTTGAAGGAAGGGGAATTTCCCTTGACCGAGAATCTGGAGGATACGGAAGAGCGGGTGCTGAAGTATTGGCACGAAACGATAGTCCCCGTGCTTAGGGAAGGACAGAGAGTCATTATCTCCGCCCATGGGAACACTTTGAGGGCGCTGGTCAAATATCTGGACAATATCCCGGCCGATGGAATTGTCGGGTTGAATATTCCGACAGGGGTTCCGTTAGTGTATGAGCTGGATGAGGACCTTAGGCCGATCAGGCACTATTATCTGGGGATTGACGGGGAGCTCCCGGAAGGGACGGTTTCGGCAAGTCTTTAAAACAATTTCCTATTTACAAAGGTATAGGTTTTAACGGAGAGGGAGAGGCGCGAGCCATCTTCCTCTCTTATTTTGTTGGGAAGGGAGAGCAGGATTTGCTGTGACACCACCTATGCCCCTTTATATTAGACAAATGTAGAAAATATTCGCCAAACGTATTGACTATTATTTTTGACAAGTGTAAAATATGAAAAAAGACAATTGTCAAAAAAGGAGTTGGAAGACATGAAAAATATAAAGAGGCTGCCCGATGCGGAATTTGAAATTATGAGGGTCGTCTGGGCTAACGAACCGCCTATCACTACCGCGATGATTATGGAACAGCTCGGGAACGAGCGGAAATGGAAAGCCCCCACGGTTATTTCACTTATGATGCGTTTGGTGGAACGGGGGTTTCTGCAAACCGAAAAGGAGGGGAAAGAGCGCACTTATTATCCGCTGATCCGTAAAGAGGAATACCTTGCCTTGGAAACGGAAAATTTTATGAAGCAATACCACGAGAATTCATTCCTGAGCTTTGTCAATACGCTGTACAACGGGAAACAGCTCTCGGACAAAGAGCTGGATGATTTGCTGAAATGGGCCAAGGAACGGAGGGAGTAATTCTTGCAAAATTTATTGATTTCATTACTTGAGAGTTCGCTGGCCATGTCGGCTATTGCTCTTGTGTATATGGCTATTGCGCCTCTGCTCTCCAAGAAATTTACGGCTAAAGGACTCTACTATGCGTGGCTAGTCATTGTTGTCGGACTGATTATTCCATTCCGGATCCACCCGCAAGAATCGGCTATTAATATAAATACGCTGATCCCCGGGCTGAAGGCGGCGAGCGGTTCCTTCGGGGAACATGCGGTTTCTGCCGCGACGGTTACCTCGCTCGTCATTCCGTGGTCTGTCCTTGCCGGTAGCCTATGGCTTGTAGGAGCGATCGTATTTATCGCTTATCATGCCGTTCGACACAGACGTTTTCTGAGAATGGTCAAGCGCTGGAGCGACGAGATCACTGCTCCGCTAGTCCTGAGCACACTGCAGGATGTTCAAACGAAGCTGGGAATCCGGCGGCAGATTGGGCTGAAGGTCTGTCCCGGCATTTCCAGTCCGATGCTGATGGGCTTTGCCCGTCCGGTCATCTTGCTTCCGGCGGGAAATCTCCCGGCAGATCAGCTTGAGCTCATTTTGCAGCACGAGCTGGTTCATTTCAAACGCGGAGATGTTTGGGTCAGTGTCAAGCTAGCGTGGGCAGTCATTTAAGATGCCTGGAACGCGAACCCCGAAGGAACCTC
>NZ_JBHTIU010000026.1:0-8998 GCF_042677205.1 Paenibacillus residui | reverse complement strand
CCATCGTACCAGAGGCGCTCCTTTTCATTCAAAGGCTATTTCTTAGCACCAACAGGAATTTTTAGTCTCGTTGACCACCGTTATGCGACGCCAACCCTCCCATACGATCGGCGCGGCATGACCCCTACTATTATAGTTGTATCACAATCCGTTTCCCGGCAGCTTTTCTATTTTTGCTGTCATATTCGTCAAGATTGACTGATCAGGCAGTCGATGGTGCGGTTGTAGACGGGCAAAAGGAAGGAAAGTCAAGCTTATGCCAGCAAAAGGCATTTAGAGGGATATATTTGACAAATTGGTGTCAAAAAATGTTTTTGCAGTTTTGTCATAAAAGGATTACAATACAAGCATAGAATCCGTTAACGACTGATCCTTTTCTCAAGTTGTGAAATTTATCACAACTAATTTCCATAAGTCCCGGTCCCACCCGTCACCCAGAGGAAAGTAAGGTAAGCGTCATCACGGATTATCGCACTAACTGGCTAACGCCAAATATTATTATGGAAGATTTCAAGCAAAGGAGGCCGTTTACTCATGTCAGAAACACCAGCGCAAAATTCGGCAAACGAAACCAATTCGGCGGCTGTACGCGGAGAATTGGATGTGCTCGATCAGTTGATGAAGCCCGAGGTTCAGAAATCGCTCACGGAATTGGTGGAGCAGCTGCCTAAATTGGCGGAGATGGTCACTCTGATGACCAAAGCCTATGATGTTGCCCAATCTTTGGCTACGGACCGTGTGCTCATTGAAGATTTGAAGGGCGGATTAGGCGAGTTTGTGAAGCCTATTCAGGATAAAGCGAAGGGAATCGCATCCGCTGCCATTGAAGCGAGCGATCGTGCCCAGTCGGACTCGACGACCATTGGGCTTTTTGGACTGCTCAAGATGCTTAAAGACCCGCAAGTTCAGAAAATGTTCCGCTTTGCCCAAGCGTTCCTAGAGGTTATGGCTGAGCGCCAAAAAGGTGACACGGAAACAAAATAGAGAATGGAGGATGAACAATGGCTAAGCAAGTATTAATACTAGGCGGCGGATACGGCGGATTGCTTACGGCCCTGACTGCCAGAAAATATATGTCGGCTGAAGAAGCTTCCATTACAGTCGTCAACCGCAACGGCTCCCACCAAATCATCACCGAGCTTCATCGTCTGGCCGTTGGCGGCTTGAACGAGAAGAACGTGGCGCTGCCTCTGGAGAAGCTTCTGCGCGGCAAGAACGTTGATTTAAGAATCGACACGGTGAATAATATCGATCTGGAGCAGAAGAAGGTCTCCTTGGCCGGCGGTCTGACTCTGGACTACGATGCGCTGGTTATCGCGCTGGGCAGTGAGACGGCTTTCTTCGGCATTCCCGGCTTGCAGGAGAACAGCTTTACGCTTAAGTCGGTGGAAGATGCGAACCGGATTCGCGCGCATGTTGAAGCGTGTGTGGACGAGTACAGCAGAACGAAGAACAAAGCGGATGCAACCTTCGTTATCGGTGGAGGCGGTTTGTCCGGTATCGAGCTCATCGGCGAAATGGTGGATATGCTTCCGGATATGTGCCTCAGAAAGGGCGTCGACTTCAAAGAAATTTCGCTCTATTGCGTCGAGGCGGCTCCTTCGATCCTGCCCGGCTTCGCGCCTGAGCTCGTAGAACGCGCCAAAACCAGCCTGGAGAAGCGCGGAGTGAATATCTTGACCGGAGTGGCGGTTACAGAGGTTCAAGGCAAGAACGTCATCCTGAAGGATGGCACAACGATCGAAACGAACACGATGGTTTGGACGGGCGGAGTAACCGGAAATTCCGTTGTCGCCAACTCGGGCATCGAGGCGAACCGCGGTCGGGCTACTGTAAACGAGTTCCTGCAATCGACCTCTCATCCCGATGTGTTCCTGGCAGGGGACAGCGCGGTCGTTATGGGACCGGAAGGACGTCCTTACCCGCCGAGCGCCCAGATCGCATGGCAAATGGGTGAAACTGTCGGCTACAACCTGTTCGCTTACTTCAAAGAAGCACCTATGAAGGACTTCCAACCGGTCTTCTCCGGAACGCTGGCCAGCTTGGGCAGAAAAGACGCGATCGGCACGATCGGCGGCAACCAGACCCAACTGAAAGGACTTCCCGCTTCGCTGATGAAGGAAGCCAGCAACATCCGTTATTTGAGTCATATTAACGGAATTTTCTCTCTAGTATATTAATAACAACAGAGTCCCCGATAACCGCTAGCTGTCAGAACGGGGACCGTTCACTTGCTGCTTTGCCCCTTTAGGGAGGACTGGATTATGTTCCAGAATCTGCTTAGAGGGGCTTTTTGCATGAAAAAAGCGAGGAGGAAGGCCGATGTCAAAGCCTCGGATGGCTGTGATTGCTATATTAATTGTGATCTTGATTATCGGGGGAGGGGCTTTATTATGGAAGAACGGATGGAGCCCCACTGCAGAACCGGCTGCAGAGCCAATTGTGGAGCCGGCAGAAACTCCGCTACCGATTCCTGAGGACACAGAGGCGGAAGCCCCTTCGGATACTCCGAAAAGCTTGGAGGATCTGCTGAAGGAGTACGGTGATATGCCTTTAATAGACGCACACAATCATGACGCTGACGGATCGAAAATCATCCAGGATAAAATCGAGATGTGGACACGGATGGGAGTGGACAGCGTCGTTCTGTTTGGAGCGGTTTCGGAGCCCCGAGCCGTTCATTCCGACGAAATGTCCTGGCAGGCCTACCGGCAAAACCCGGAGCGGATCATCCCTTTTTTCTCCGGTTTCAACCTCCATGAACCCTCGAGCCTCGATGTCGTCAAGGAAAATCTGGAGAAGGGCTTCTTTGGGTTGGGCGAAATTGTGGCCGCTTCCACCTATTCGCCGGTATTATCCAATGTTCCTTGGAAGGCTGAAGATCCGATGGATGGATACCTGCCGCAAATTTACGAGCTGTGTGCCCAATATCAAGCCCCTTTGCTGCTTCACATCGATCCTCCTAACGGAATAGCTATCAAAAAACTGGAGGAGGCGGCGGAGGCCTACCCGGATACGGTCTTCATTTTTGCGCATGCCAATGCTTATAACTCTCCAGAGAATATCCGCCAGCTCTTGAGCAAGCATCCGAATATCTATGCCGATTTTTTTGCGGGTTTCACTGCCCTCAATCCGGAGAGCGCCAATACATTGGAAGACTTCGTACCGGTCATGCGGGAGTTTCCCGATCGTTTTGTACTAAGCACGGATTCCGGGTTTGGCCTGGAAAGTGAAGAAAAGGCGATCGAGGCCATGTATCGGCTGATCGATGCTTTGAACGACCGGGAGCTGGCAGAGAAGATTGCCTATGACAATATGGATGCTCTCATTCGCAACCAACCGGCTACCGCAAGTCAACAGGAAGCTATCCGCAAGTATGGCGAAGAGACAGGGAAAGCTTATGATTTAACCAAGCTGACGAAAAGAGAAGCCAATCTTATTCTGATAGAAAAAGAACTGGCGAACGAGGGATAAACGGGAAAAGGTTGCTGAAAATCCTTCCCTGTTTCAGTCTTCCTCCCGCGGATGAATCATATGCTCCGGCCGCACCATGCGGTCGAATTGCTCCTCGGTCAGCAGGTTGCTGCGCAAGGCCGCTTCCTTCAGCGTGAGCCCCTCTTGGTGGGCCAGCTTGGCGATGGAAGCGGCTTTTTCATATCCGATATGAGGGTTCAAAGCGGTCACCAGCATGAGCGATCTTTCCAAATGGGCCCGGATAACATCGAGATTGGGCTCGATGCCGACGGCACAATGATCGTTGAACGAGCGCATGGCATCGGCCAGCAGGCGGGCGGATTGCAGGAAGTTATAGATAATGACCGGCTTGAACACATTCAGCTCGAAGTTCCCCTGACCGGCTGCAAATCCGATTGCCGCATCGTTGCCCATCACCTGGCAGACGACCATGGTCATCGCTTCGCTCTGGGTCGGATTGACCTTGCCGGGCATAATGGAGCTTCCGGGCTCGTTCGCCGGTATGCGAAGCTCCCCGATTCCGCTTCGCGGGCCGCTGGCCAGCCAGCGGACATCGTTGGCTATCTTCATCAGATCGGCCGCCAGCGCCTTCAAGGCGCCATGGACGTACACGATTTCATCGTGGCTGGTCAAGGCGTGGAATTTGTTGGCTGCAGAGACGAAGCTCTTGCCCGTCAGCTTGCTGATTTCGCGGGAGACCGTCTCCCCGAATTTCGGATGGGCGTTAATTCCGGTTCCGACGGCGGTCCCGCCGATAGCCAGCTCCCTTAAGGAGTCGGCGCTTGACCGGATCATCGCCATCGTCTTGTCCAGCATGCGGCACCAGCCGCTGATCTCTTGGCCGAGCGTCAACGGGGTGGCGTCTTGAAGATGGGTTCTTCCGATTTTGATAATACTCTGAAACTGCTCGCTTTTGCTCTGCAAAGTAGCTTTTAACAGCTCCGCGGCCGGGAGCACCTGATCCTCAATAGCGATTAATGCGGCCATATGCATAGCGGTCGGGAATGTATCGTTGGAGCTTTGCGAACGGTTGACGTCATCGTTGGGGTGAACTCTTAGCTCGCTGCCTCCCTGTTCCAGCAGCTGGTTAGCCCGATTCGCTATCACCTCATTCACGTTCATGTTGGACTGGGTGCCGCTTCCCGTCTGCCAGACGACGAGCGGGAAATGCTCATCCCATCGCCCTTCAATGATTTCCTCCGCTGCGGTGACAATCGCCTTAGTTTTGTCCGCGTCCAGCTTTCCCAACTGTTCGTTGGCCAGGGCTGCGCTTTTTTTGAGAATCGCGAATGCACGGATAAGCTCGATAGGCATCTTTTCCGTGCCGATTCGGAAATTTTCGAAGCTTCGCTGCGTTTGGGCGGCCCACATCTTGTCGGCGGGGACCCGGACTTCGCCGAGCGTATCTTTTTCGATGCGATATTCCATTGCACTCTTCCTCCTTCAATACATAGCCTTCTACTAATAGATTACCCGTTTTCTCATTCCATACGCCGCTTTTTCAGAGGGATGGATTTATTTTCCCGACAATATCTATGAATGCATCCTGCAGTTAACGGGAAGTCATGAGCGTTTCCCGAGCGAAATGAGCGTATTTCGAGCTAATCAATCCGTAGGTCAAGCTGTCATCCAACCCGGTCAGCAGTTCTGCAAGGAGAGGGTAAGGCTTCCGCTCGCGGAACACAAGGTTATCGATGCCGGCGACGGTTTTCAAGCCCATTTCCCGAATGGCCCGGGCGCGGAGGGCATACAGGTCCAGATCGGGACAGCGGAAATAAGGCAGAATACATACATCCACAATGATTTGCTCCGGACGAATCCGGTACTGCTCCGCAAGCCGCAAGATCGTTTCCAGCTTGGACTCGTACGGCGAAGAACGGTTGGCAGGATCATGGGGAACGAGCACAATCCGGTCAAAATAAGGAAAGTGCTCACGATAGGCATGCCAATAACGTTCCTCGAGCCAGAGCGAGTTAAGCGTAATGCGCCCTCCCGTGCGAAGTTCTCCAAGGATAAGCGATGGATCATAGCTTTCCAACCAAACCGGCAGCTCGGGCTCTCGAGACAGCGGGGTCGGATCCTCTTTCAGATGGATGCAGCATTCTTCGTTTAACGGTTCGGGAGGGCTTTTGTAATACGGTATGATTTTCATTCGTGACGGCGCACCTCTTGTGTAAGATTATGTATTTTTCGGAGCGGCTGCTGGTCAAAAGGCTTATCTGAAGAAGCCGGGTTCCGATTCCGTAAATAGAGACTCTGTTTTGCCGGTTAAGCAGACGAGTCTAAGACATCTATCAAACAACGGAAACCTGCCGGATATAAAAACAGAGCAGCCTAAGCTACTCTGTCGCGTAATTATCAAAATATCTCTGGACCAGCACAATCGGCGTTCCCTTATCGCCGCTGCCGCTAGTTAAATCACACAAGCTGCCGAGCAAATCGGTAATTTGGCGGGGGGTGGTCCCGAGCGATTCCCCTTGGCCGGCTTGGTCCTTCTCTTTGATCTTCTGCCGGATGGCGTCGACCATGGCACTGCTGTCGAGATTCCTAAGCTCGTTGTCGGCAATATATTTCAGCTTGATTTCGTTCGGCGTTCCCTGCAAGCCTTGAGTATAGCCGGGAGATACGACCGGATCCGCCAGTTCCCAAATTTTTCCTTTAGGGTCCTTGAATGCACCGTCGCCATAGACCATGACTTCTATCGTCTTGCCGCACTTCTCCCGCAGCCGCTGCTGAATTTCGTTGACGATGGAGGAGCAATCCCGGGGGAACAGCTTAAGCTTGCTGTCGGTGGCCGCATTGGAGCCGAGCAGCCCGAAATCCGGATTATAGCCGCTTCCGTTAATCGGCTGGGTCAGGAGATCGTCCAGACCGTATACATGGTCGGCGCCCGCTTTTTTCAAAATTTTCTTCGTGCGATGGCGGTCGTGAATGTTGGCCACCAGCATTTGCTTGCTGTAAGTTAACGCCGCTTTCGGGTCGTTGGCCAGGTAGATCCGGATATTATCGTTGACGGCCAACTGCTTATACATGGCGACATAGTCGATTCCGGTGAAGGGGTGAGAAACCTGATCGCCAAACAGCTCCCGGTATTTCTCTTCCGTCAGGACATCGGTATAAGGCGAAATGTCCAGATCGTCCATTTTCTCGACATCCATCAGGTGGTTGCCCATTTCATCCGAAGGATAGTTCAGGAACAGGTGAATCTTCTTGCCGCTTTGGGCAATCCCTTTAAGTATGAGCGAGAACCGGTTGCGGCTGAGTATAGGGAACAGAACGGCCAGGTCATCGCCAGGATACAGAGTCTTGATCTGATGAGCGATATCGTCCACCGTCACATAATTCCCTTGCGTTCTAGCCACCAGCGATTCGGTAATTCCGATAACATCCCGGTCATACAGCGGGAAATTCTCGGCCTGCGCGGACTGCAGGACGGAGTCCACTACAATCTGAACGAGATCGTCTCCTTCCTTCACGATCGGAGCTCGAATCCCTCTTACAATCGTACCTACTGTTCTTGCCACAAGTATGCCTCCTCTAGCCATACGCGGTTTATAAAGCAAAGTTATATCGGAGTATGGTTTGTATAAAATGAATGGGAGCCGCAAACAAAGAGTGGGTCCCTTCGTGTCTTGCCTGGACCCCTGCCGCTTTGCTCCACAAATGATTATACCATTATCGAAAGCGGATGGATATCGTTTTGCTGTCCGCTGTTGGAGCGGAACGGGAAATTGGGGGAAACTTCACGGCTTGAAATATTTTATACCGGTTCCATAGGCTTTATGATGGGGCTCTGGGTCAAATATTAATCAAGGAGTACGGGGTTGGTATCGGTAGCGAATTCGGTCATGCGACGAATGAATATAAAAGAGAGCCGATTGGGACTCGACTCTCATGCAATAGCCGCTTTTGTTCCGCAGCGCACACGACTCCCGGCTCGCGGTGTTTGGTTTAGCGTCGCATGGCGGTGGTCAACCACAGGGTGGGTTGGTAAGCTTGAAATAGAGCACGAACCGTCGCGCACCTTTTGCCCCGGGCCTCTTCAAACCGGCGAATCTCCCGGCGTGCGTTGCGGTAACATGGCGGGTCGTCAACCCTGTGCTGTAAATTTTATGCCGATTGCGTGGCTGCCGATTAATTGTGAAAACCAGGATGGTACAAAAAACTGCCCGGCTCACGGTTATAAGGAACTTCAGACACCTTATTTGGTGCAAAACGGAGCCTTTTGGCAAACTAACGAACCTGGATAAACTTATTTTATAAGAACCAGGAGCAATTAAACCAATTCGGCTGAAATAAGCTCGTCTAGTTTCCTTAGAATTTGCAAACAGCCTATTTTGAGAGAATAAGGTTTCTCAGTTTCGTTACAACCGCATATGCTGTAGAATTGTTCGACTTTACCGCCGGCACGGACCCATCATCCCGTCATTCGACTTGGCACACATAATGGGCGCTTTTTTGCTCAATACGGTCCAAGCCCCGCCCTCGGTAATCGACACGACTTTTTATGTATCAGATTTAATCTTCTTCTTCCTCATCGTCATCGTCGTAAGTTAATTGAATATCGATGAACTGGACAACGATCTGGCAAATGGCTCCGGTTTCATCGTAGCCCCAATAGACAGGGTAAGCGCCATCGCCAAAACCGCTCTGGAAAATCGGCAAATGGTATTCGGTGCCGGGAATCTGCCAGTTCAGCCAATCGCCGCCCTCCCGTTGATATTGGGGATTCTGCCGGAAGCTCTCAGCGAACAGGGCGGCAAAATAATGATCGTAAAGATTTTCACCCGGATGTTCTTTATGCCATTTCTCCTTGAAGTCACAGAAAGCGTGATGGAGCTGCTTATCGCAGATACATGCGAGACCGGCATCCACATTGAATCCGAAAAATTCGCCTTCGCCTAAGTCCGTAAGGTCTTCATGTCCGATGAGAGCCTCCTCGAACCGAACTGCAGGCGCATCCGCAAATTTCACCCGAACAGCGGCATATCGGGCACAGTCCTCTTCGTCCGGTTTTACCACACAGACTTCGGTGCGGTAGGTTCCGGCGGGCACCGTTTGGAAATAAGGCTGTTCCTGACGATTTCCGAGGTAATACAGCGGATCACGAACCAGTATCTGGCCGGTAGGAATTGAGCAGGGCCCGATGTCCATGACCGCCAGCTCTTTGCCCGCCATTTCAGGAAGAGAGAAATAGGTGTTCAAGTCTACGGGACATTCCAGTATTTCGTGTTTCTGTTTCCATTGGGACAGCCATTCGTTCGTTGGCGCCATTATTCTTCCCCTCCCGAAAGTCTCTTAAAAAGGCTTATATGTAAAACCCGCCTGCGCTAACCGTATATGGAACTACCTTGGAAATCTAGATACGCTTAAAGTAACTTTTAGGCAATACGAAACTAGACCCTTGCCAATTCATTTTTTTTAAGGGCCTTGGGTAGAAATATGTATCAACATCGAATTAGGCCGATTGTTCGATGTTAACTTTTATTCCTAGAGACTCTAGACGTTTGATTGCTTGCTTAAT
>NZ_JBHTIU010000025.1:0-43394 GCF_042677205.1 Paenibacillus residui | reverse complement strand
CCATCGTACCAGAGGCGCTCCTTTTCATTCAAAGGCTATTTCTTAGCACCAACAGGAATTTTTAGTATAGGCGAATTTACTTTAGTCCGGGTTACGAAGCCGGTTTATATAGAATGATTCAATTACGCCACCTTCCTCTCGAGAAGACGGCCTATAGAATGAATAGGAATCCCGGGAAATAAAAAGGATGGAGCCCTGTAGCCCCACCCTGCCGCTGTGTATGAATCTTACACGAGAGTTTGTCTGCGCTTGAATTCCTGGATCGCTTGATCGCTCATTCTTGCAGGAGTCCATTTCGGCTCCCAGACGAGATTCACTTCAACGTCTGTGACGCCGGAGACGGCCCCTACCTTCTCATGGATTTCGCTCAGAAGCTCGTCCTTCAGCGGACATTCCGGAATCGTCAAAGTCATGGTAATCATTACCTTACCGTCCGGATCGGCCTCAAGCTCGTAAACAAGCCCCAAGTCCACGATATTGATATGCAGCTCGGGGTCCATCACTTCCTCCAATACGGACCATACCTTATCCTTCAAGTCCATTTTCCCGCTTCTCCTTTACATTTCATTGTGATAGGATACCTCCTTAAAGTATCCAACGGGAAAATTTTTATGAAGCGTCTCTTGCGGCAAGGAGGCATCTGATTAGGCCGGGTACCCCGAAAACATCACATGTCGGGTGCATCATCTCGGCTGCCCTTCGCTGTCAGCTCTTGTGCCGGGAGTTGAACGGCTGCTTACTCCGTAGTTCTTGGGCTTTCAGTAAAATCTGGGAGCCTCCCATAGAATCCGCGGCTTCGCTGGTCCGCACCTTGTCGGTCGTCTGCTTCCGCACCGCGCGCGGCTCCCATCCCTGCGCGCGGTGTTTGACGTCACATGACGGTGGTCAACCACATGCCGCCAGGCTGCTCTCCCCAGTGTTCCTTCGCCACGATGTGCCACTCCCGGCTCCCCATGGAAGCCCGTTATTTGTATTTCCGCCAGTCCAGATTGGAGTTCTTCAGCAAATGCTCGAAATCATTATCGAGCCTCTCCTGCTCGGCCTTGCGGGCTTGTTCCGCCTTCTTGCGTTCTTCTTCCTTCCGCTTCTCTTCTTCCGCCCTGATCTCGTTCGCCTGAGCTTTCAGCTTATCGACCATCTCGCTGCTCAGTAAATCCTTCAATGTGGCCGGCTGCTCCGCAGAAGATGGCCGATTGGACGGTGAAGCCTGTCTTCTCTTCTTTGCCATTTGTTGCTCCCCCCGCTTTATTCACCCTGCTCTCCTGCATCCGGTGCATTCCCATAAAGACGCTGTCTAAATGGAGCTGCCGGGCAGAAGAGCGTGCGAATGATCTCTGGTCGTTCTTGCTTCCGGTTACGGCGCCTCGGTATTCCGTCGTCAAAGCAACGACAGAGCTAGATTCGCCAAGCACCACCTTGGAATCCATTGTACCCGTCATCCCTCCACAGTACAATCCTGATTCCCGGGAGAAGCACACGTTTGAGAAAAGGCCTCGCCCCAGGCGAAAAGGCTTTTGACCGCTTTTGACCAGTCCATCAAACGCAGCAACGCGCCCCCGAGAAGGCGCGCGTTTTGAACATTTAGGGGGCAGGCAGCCTATCAAGTCTACTACTGCCAGCTGCCCATTAACCGGCAATATGCCAGTCCTGATCCGGATTCCATCTATAAAGGGCGATACTTAACCCGATAAAGGATTACCGCATAAAAGCTCCCACTATCCCATATCGGTCGATCATACTTCGGAAGCACTTGCGGCGTAGGGGCCTTTCTGTGCCTTGACATAGTATACGGCGTGACTGGAGCTAACGATATGCTCCGGCTTTGGCTTGCCTCTAGCCTGCCGATGTCCTTCCAGATGGACTTCGCTCTTCTCCCATCCTTTCCACGCCTCCTCGGATTCCCAGCGGACCATTACGACCACTTCTTCATCGCCTCGTACCGTTTTCTTGACCATTACGCTCAAATCTATAAATCCGGGAGACTTCTCAATAGCCCCTTCTCCGCTAAACCGTTCAACGACTTTATTGGAAGTTCCTTCCTTAACCACGATGGTCTTAGTCTCGATAAACACGATCTATCCCTCTCCTCTCCCATTTACGGATGGTGGTATTCCCTACCATTCTAATTGATAAAGATTCTCATTGTCAATGAAATCCGAAAATCAAAGGCTTTTCACGAAAAAGGGCCCGAGAGAAAAACAGCGAGTCGACAGAGTATCGCAGCACCAGATTTCTGCCGTGCCTGGGGCGACACCAGCCACCCCTTCCTCTCCCGAACGAATACCAACCCAAAAAAATGAAAAACCGGACCCGTTAAGACGGATCCGGCTTTTCATTTTGTTTATTTCCGGGCGGAATGATCACATTCCTGGTGCCGCTGAGCTTTTCGTAAAACAACGTTTTGTCCCGGCTGAACAAGCGAAGCATGAAATGAACGGCGAAAACAAGATTGCCCAGCCCGACGATAAACAGAAGCGCCATGAAGAATATCCGGACAAAGCTCCCTCCCGCTGCGATCTGCAGGAACAGAACATTCAAACCGAAAATCCCGAAGTACAGAATGCCGTAACGGATCGACAGCTCCTTCAGCGTCACCTTCTCCCCGGCCCCTTTCACCCGGATGCGGACGATCGATTTGCCCAACGTAACGCCATTAGTGGCGGAAGGAATGACAATGAAGTAGAGGAAGACAACGAGAGCAACCTCCAGCCAGGAATTCATTCTCCCGAATAGGCTTAAAAATCCGTTGATGAATCCGATCAGCAGCCAGTCGATGGCCAAGGCAATGGTCCGGCGGATCATCGAAACCGGTCGGGCAGCCAGATCAATTCCTTCATCCAGCTTTTTCGTGTTCGGCAGAAATCCGGTGATTATTGGCGCAATGAGGCATCCCGCCATGGCCCCTGATGTATTCAGAAGCAAATCGTCCACATCGAACAGCCGGTACGGACAATTGTAAATGCCATAAAGCCCGGAAAGCTGGGTCAGCTCGAAAAATAACGAAGCCAGAAACGACAATATCAGCGTTTGGAACCAGGTTCGATGAAAGTAATATCTCAAATAAATCCCTAATGGAAATAGCAGCAAGAAGTTAAAGGCCGCCTGCTGAAAAGCCCTCTCCTTCAGAACTCCGATATAGGTCATCGGATGGTCCCACTGGAACCCGGTCTCCCGCAAGAAATCTACGACGAAATAAAACGGCATTAACTGCATATGCTTCGTACCCGGAGGCTGCAGACTGCAAGTATTGGTCGTCTCCGGAAGAGGGAGAATGACCAGATAGTAAGCCGCCATTGCATACAGCAGCAAGGAATAGAGCACAATGGAGCGATACCAATTGACATAGCCGTACTTGCGATAATGGTATAGCAGGAACGGAAGCAGAATGACGAAGGCCGCAATCGGGAAAGTAATAAAGGCCTGCTTGATCGGAAATAAATACGACGACATGGAATAACCACCTGTTCATTAGGTCAAGATCACTTCTGAAATTATACAGACCGCTTCCTTTTGAAGCAAGCTTTTGTCGGAACAAATACGGCATGAGCCCGCTATAAGTGCTGGTTCATTTTACCGGATTGCTGTCTGCATTGCTGTGGTGAAGTATGATATACCTTTCTGAACATTTTGGAAAAATGCGAAAAATTGTGATAGCCAAGGCTTCGGGCTACATTGGAGATCGGGATGGTCGAGCCGGTAATCAGCTCTTTGGCCCGGGACATCCGGGCATGCAGGATATAATCCGTGATCGATTCCCCGACTTCACGTTTGAACAGGCGGGACAGGTAGGCGGGATTGAGATGAACGCAGCCGGCGAGCTGCTCTCTGGTGATTGGTTCATGCAAGTGCTCTGTGATATAGTACTGGACACGCTGAACCACCGAATGATTCTGATGCAATTGATCATAAATAACCTGAACCGCTCGAAGAGTTGAAGCCTCCAATTGCTCAAGGCTGCGAGGCCTGGCGTTCAGCAGAATTCCTTCCTGATCCTGAAACAGTTCAAAGGCGGACAGTCCGTTCTTATGAAGAATATAATGCACCATCTGCATAAATTCATGACGAAACCCTTCCAGCTCTACAATCGAAAGTCCCGGAATGCCGCTCATTTCCGCGATAAGGCAGCGAATCTCTCTCTGCAATTCGTCCAGCTTGCCCTGTTCCAGCAGAAAGGTCCAGGCAGATAGGCGCGGAATCATCGTCCTAATCGAATAGGGGCCTGCCGCAGCCAATGTATACACCTGGTTGGATTTATTCAAATTGTTGTACTCCATCTGCAGCAGCCGTCTGTACGTTTCGGCTATATCATAGAGAGTGGAGCTCTTTCCAATATAACAGGAAACGTTACAGCTGAAGTATTTACGACAGTCCCGGATGTAGCTTTCACAGCGCGAATGCAGCTCGTTCATCGCTTCCGCTCCTCCATCCGCTCCGACGATGATAACGACATTCACGCCCTGCTTGGTCTGAATGACTTCACCCTGGCCGGTAAGAAGCAGCATTTCGGATGCTCCTTTGCGAACGGCGTATTCCATCATCTCTTCATCCTTCGTGCTGAACTCGCGCAGCCACGATTCGACGCTTACCAGAACAGGCAGGAATACGGCATCCTGGAGACCCGTAAGCTCATGCTCCTCAAGGATGCCTGCTATATTGTCCGCAGAACAGACAATCCTGCCCGACAATAAATCGTTCCAGAACTTATCCGTAAGGAGAGTCTTTTTCCTTCGCCACATCTCGTAGTAAGGTTTATACTGCTCGCGCAATTGAAGCAGCTCCCGTTCCTGTCTAATGGACTGCAGTGCTTTGGCGATAGTCTCCTGAAGCACATCGAATTCAATCGGCTTCAACAGATAATCGAATCCGTCCAGTTGGATCGCTCTCTTCATGAAGTCGAAGGCTGAATGGGCGGTCAGAAAAATCGTTTCCGTACCGGGAGAAATTTCATTTACCCGCTCAAGAAGCTCGATCCCCGTTCCTCTGGGCATTTCAATATCACAAACCATGACATCGATCGGAGTGCGTTCAAATACCCGCAGCGCATCCCGCATATTATAAGCCTCATATACTTCGGACACCTGGAGATCCTGCCAATTCACACCGCTTCGGATCCCCATCACCGCGTAGATCTCATCGTCCACAATCAGCGCCTTGTACATTGCGACTGCCTCCATTCAGATCATCAATATGAAGTAAACTTCTCTACCGTTCGAAAAGGAAGTGCGATTCGGATTCTCGCACCGGAATCCGGTGCGTTATCAAACTCCAGCTGCGTCTGCTGGCCAAAAATATGCTTGAGCCTGTATTGCACATTGGAAATCCCCAAATGCTCTCCGTTCTGACTTTCCAAGTAGCCGCCCGTCTGCAGCTTCTCCAGAATTTCTTCAGAGAAGCCATTGCCGTTATCCGAAATGACAATTTCCAATCGCTCGTGCTCTAGTAGACGGATATAAATAGCTATATGAAAAGGATGATCCATGAAATCAAAACCATATTTAATTGCATTTTCGATGAAAGGCTGAATTAACAGGGGCGGAATGGCCGCCTTCTCCGCTCCGTCGGATATGTGAATCTCATAGGTTACGCGCCCGGGAAAACGAACCTGCTGAATTTTGATGTAGCTCTCCATATGCTCCATTTCTTCAGCGATCGTTACAACGATTTGGTTTGTCTTGGTCGTAAACCGGAAATATTTGACCAAATTCATGCACATCAGTTGGATCACGCTATAATTTTTTATCTCAGCCAGATTGTAAACGATATTAATAGAGTTGAGCAGAAAGTGGGGATTGATTTGCAGCTGCAAATGCTTAAGCTCGGCCTTGTGCGCTTTGATCTGTTCTTCATACACGCTGATCTTCAGTTCATGAATCTGCGAGGCCATGCTGTTGAAGGTTTCATTGATAATGGCAAATTCCTTCGATCCGGACGAATGTAGGCGGGTATCCCAGTTCCCATGCTTAATTCTCCGCATCCCCCGAATCAGATTGTTCATCGGTTTCATGATGATATCATTGAGGTATGCCAAATAAATGATCAGGATACAAAACACACCGACCGATAAAATAATAATTCCCTTCCGAAAATGATATAAATTTTTCAGCATCCGGGCTTCCGGAACAAACGCGCTTAGAAT
Organism: Paenibacillus residui; assembly: GCF_042677205.1. NCBI lineage: Bacteria > Bacillati > Bacillota > Bacilli > Caryophanales > Paenibacillaceae > Paenibacillus > Paenibacillus residui. The sequence goes on along the minus strand of NZ_JBHTIU010000025.1, from coordinate 37,258 downwards.
CACATCTGTTCCATTAATCGGATTCATAACGACGATATAATTTCGGTCATCCTTCTCTACTACCTGATACAATTCATTCGATTCCAGGGCAAGAGAGGCATTCAAGCGATGCGGGTCGATCCCGGCCGTGCTTGTCATCCATTCTCCCCGGTTATTAACGAAGCTGGCGAAGCCTTCCTCAAGGTGGATTAAATCGAGGGGGATCATCAGGTTCTCCAGCTTGACGAAGGCTCCCAGATAAAAATCGTCTCCCGTATCCACCAACCGGATTAATGCATATTGGTGTTCACTGTATTCGATTGCCTTCCATTCGCCGAAATAGGCGCTGTCCGGGCGAACGTCCTTGACGAGGTTTTCAATGGATGTTTTAATCGATTGCAGCTCTTCATAGGATTGGGTTTTGATCGGCGTGCTGAAGAGATCCTGCTTCTCTACCGAGTAAATAAACAGAAGATCAACGCTGTTGTCAAAACGGTGATAGCGAGTCAACGTGTTCAATATTCTGGCCTTGGCCAAATAATACTCATCCGGATCATCCAGCAGCTGCGACAGGGCAGCGATGTTCGGATCCTCGACGGCGATATTGTATAGAAAGTTGGTTTCCTTGTTTAGGGCCGCCTCGATCTGATTCGAATAGAGAATCATCGAGTTTTTATTGGAATCCGCCACTTGCTCCCTGATAATGTTCGAAGCGTAATAATTGTTGTAGAGCAGCAGTATGACCAGAGGCACCACGATTATAGAAAAGCCGATGATTAACTTAAAGCGAAGCGAATGCTTAATATTGGACATCGTCTTGACTACCCCGCTCTATGAGGATATTAGTAGAATGTGATGCTTTTTATCTACACTTCCAAGTATAGCTTCATACGAGAAAAAGGGAATCTTATTAAGGACTCATAACGATAGTCCCGGTTCAGATTTCCCTCTCGTCTCTTATATATCCGTTATTTGTTCTGCGCCCATTCAGCCAACTGCTTGTCGACTTCCGCCCGGACTTTGTCAAAGCCGGCGGCCTGCCGCTTTTCCTTCCACTTGGCGATAATCTTCTCCGGATCAACGGCGCCCGATCTTAAGGTTGCTCCGAACTCTTTCTCCACATTCGCCAAAGAAGCCATTTCCGATTTGACAGGCTCTTGGTTAAAGGTGAAGCCGAGAGCGATGGAACGCTCTGCCCGTTGATTAAATTCCTCGAACTTTTCCCACTTCTTCGGATCTTCGTTCACCCACAGGTAGGAGTTGAACTGATTGCCGAACATCCAGCCTCCGGGATTGGGGTAGGTTTGCGTATCTGCATTCATGCCTTCCGGATAGTCGATAATGTTATCGGATTTCTTCACATAGTGCTTGCCTTCGATCCCCCAGTCCAGCATATTCAGAAGCTTCGGATCGCTGTAGAGCAGATTAAGGAACATCATCGCTCTCGCAGGATCTTTGGACGTCCGGGATATTCCCAGCATGGCCCCTTGGGCATCCCCTGTCGTCGTAAAAGGCTCTGCCGTTTCTACCTGCACAAGCTCAATCCCCAGGCTCACGCTCATTTCCCGGTCCTTCCCCGGCTTCAAGGATTGGGCAACGGCGAACGCCTTCCCTGCCTTGATCATGTTCAAGCCCTGATCGGCATCCGAGGTCAGGATATCCTTATCGAACCAGCCATTCTGGTTCCATTGATGCATACGTTTATAGAAATTAATAAAATTGGGGTCTTCCAGCGTGTCTATAGCCTTCAGTTCTTTGCTTCCGAGGGGAATAGCCAGGTTCGCAACGATTCCATCGTAATTCGCCGCTTCCCAAATATTCGTAAATTTACTTGATACGATCGGTGTAACTCCCGGCTCATTTTCCTTGATCGTCTGGAACATAGCTTCCATATCCTCGAGAGATTTCACGCCATTGATATCGAACTTGTACTTGTCAACCAGTTTCTTGTCGAGCAGAAAACCGAAGCCCTGCCCGAACTCCTTCTTGGTAGGAAGCGCGTACAGCTTGCCCCCGATTCTCGAGCCTTTAATGAAATCCTCACCGAGAATCCCTGGAATATCCTTGCCGTATTCGGCCATTAATTCGTCAAGTTCCAGATACTGCCCCTTGGCCACATCCTTCGCATACGAGAACCAGCTGGCCGTAAACATAAGATCGAACGGTTCGTTGGATATCTTCATCAGATTGGTTTTATCGTCCCAGGAAGCCCATTCGATAGGTTTAAGCTCAATCGTAGCATTGATCTTTTCCGTCAAATATTTGCTCATTTCATCCTGCACAAGCTGCAGACCTTTGGGTGCGGTCGCAGGGTATACTAGCGTGATTTTGTAAGGACTGGTACCTCCCGTCTTTGTTGCGGGCGTAGTCCCGGAATCCGTTGTCTTTCCGGCTTCCCCTTTAGCGCAGCCTGTCAATGCCAGCATTCCGCATAACATAATCATCCATACTAAATGGTAGGTTTTTTTCATGTCATGGCGTCCCCTTCCTCGTTTAATCTTTGTAAAACATGCATGGAAGCCGCAGTATCCTGCCAACCTCACCTCCTCTAAGGCATTCCGATTCTATCTAACCTTTGACCGCGCCGCTTGTAATCCCGCTGATGTAATATTTCTGGAAGAACGGGTAGGCGAACAATAAAGGGGCAATTCCGACAATGGCAAGGGCCATCCGCACCGTTTCGCGCGGCATTTTGGCAAGCAGCTCGCCGACCTGGGCCGAACTGTTGGACTTCATCAGAAGATATTGGATATTGGTGAGTGTCTTCGTCATCAAATACTGGATATTGTAGAGCTCGGGCTTATCGATAAACAGCATGCAGTTATACCAGTCGTTCCAGTAGGATAATGTGTTGAACAGCCCGATCGTAGCCATAATCGGCAGAGAAAGCGGTACGACGATTTGAAAAAATATTTTCAGCTCACCGGCCCCGTCAATGGTTGCGGATTCGATAACCGATTCGGGGATGGTCGAGGCGAAGAAGCTGCGCATCAGCAGCACGTTAAATGCGCTAAGCAGCAGGTTGGGAATAATCATGGCAAAAATCGTATTCTTCAAATTAAACATCGTTACATAGGTGATGTACCAAGGCACCATCCCTCCGCCAAACAGCATCGTGAAGAAGATATAGAAGGAAATGGTGCGGCGGAAGGGAAGGTCCGGCCGGGATAACGGGTATGCAAAAAAAGCGGTGATCAACAGACTGGCAGCCGTGCCGACGAGAGTGGTCAGTATGGTGACTCCATAGGCTCGCGCGATTTCTGAAAAATCATTGAACAGAAATTGATAAGCCGCAAAGCTGATTTCACTCGGAAACAATGAGTAACCATTCTGGAGAATAGATTCCTCGCTGGATATGGATACCATGAATACGAGAAGAAACGGAACTATCGAGGCAATGGTAAATGCCCAGAAAAACAGGTGAATCAAGGATGAGCCCATGCGTTTTTTCAGGGTCAATTTCACCGCAATTTCTTCCTTCTTCCCGTTTAGGTTCAACTCCATTCCCATTTCCCCCTTGTCTAAAATAATGCGTCCCGTTTATTGATGCGTCGGACAGCCGTATTCGCCGCCAAGATGAGAACGAAGCAGACTACCGATTGATAGAATCCCGCCGCCGTCGACATTCCGATATCCCCCGATTGAATCATGGCCCGGTACACAAAGGTATCGATCGTATTTGTCGTCGGAATTAAAGCGCCGGTATTCATAGGCACCTGATAGAACAATCCGAAATCCGACCGCAGGATGCCGCTGATTGCAAGCAGAGTCATGGTGATGATGACGGGTAATATGAGCGGAATCGTAATCCGGGTCATCTGTTTCCACTTGTTAGCGCCATCGATAGTGGCGGCTTCATAATATTCCTTGTCTATTCCTATAATCGAGGCAAAATAAATGATGGAGAGATAGCCGACATTTTTCCAGGCGTTAACAATGACGAGAATATACGGCCAATACTTCGGTTCGCCGTACCAGGATATCGCCTCGGCGCCGAACCATTTGATCAACAGCCTGTTCACAAGACCGCTGTCCGCATTCAGAAAGCTGTACACCAGATAAGCGACTACAACCATAGAGATAATATGCGGAAGCAGGAAAGTGCTCTGATAGAACCGGCTGATCACTTTGTCCTTGATTTCATTGATCAGAAGCGCCACCAGTACGGATAGAACCAAATTCAGAACGATAAAGACGAAATTGTAGAGGAAGGTATTCCGGGTAATGATGTAGGCGTCCTGCGAGTTGAACAAAAATTTAAAATTATCAAGCCCGGCCCACTCGCTCCCCCAAATCCCGTCGACATAATTATAATTTTTGAATGCAAGGATGACGCCGTACATCGGGATGTAATTGTTGATGAACAAATACACAATTCCCGGCAATGTCATAAGAAGCAGCCATTTGTACTTTTTCAGACTTTTCCTTAAATGCGACAACCTTCTCATGATCCAGCCCCTTCTCATCAAGGTGAAGTAAGCCCTTACAACTCCATTCTATATTGCAGGCGGAATAGCCGGCCACCATCCTTATGACTTTCTGATGCCACAATGATGACTTCTTCCAAAAATAAAAACCATCCCCTAAACTTAGGAGATGGCTGCTTTTCAAAGCTATTTATCATTGTCGCGATTCGGCCAAATACTCCTCCTGAAGGAGTCCCATATGAATGATGTCATGCCATGCCCCTCCACGGAACAGGCACTGCCGGGAAATCCCCTCATGTTGAAAGCCCAGCTTCTCATACAGCTTGACCGCTTTGTCATTGAAGGAAAAGACCCTGAGCGACACACGATGCAGGTTCATTTCGAGAAACGCATAATCGAGCAGCAGCCGCAGCGTCTCCTTCCCGTATCCTTGTCCCCAGTACGCTCTATTTCCAATATCGATAATGCATTCGGCATTGCGGTTTTTCAGATCGATATTAATTAATGAAGTGATTCCGATCGGCGTTCCGGTCTCTTTATCCATAACGATGTAGCTCTTCGAGGAGGGAGAGCCCAGGATCACCTGCTGGACGAAGCTTCTCGTCTCCTCCAGCGGATAAATATCCAAATAAGGATTGGTCGTGTGCATCACTTCCAAGTCATTGCGCCACCCATTATAGAGCTCTGCATCCTCCGCCGTCATTTTTCTGAAAGTGATTTTCGAAGATTCGAATAACATCACTGTTGCTCCTTTCCCGCCGTGAGGCTAATGGTTGACCGGACTCAGCATTCCCTGCAATGAGAAAAGCAGAGCCTCAAGCTGCTCCTTGACCCGGGTTCTCTCCGACCCTAACTGGTACGTGTCCAGCATCAATCCATCCATAAATGAAATTAAATATAAAGCGACAGACGCAGGAGCCAGCCGGGGCTGAAACTCTCCCTGCTCCATCCCCAATTCAATAAATCTCGTAATAGCGTCCGCCAAAGCTTGATACCGCTCCGTAACATAAGGGTGGGCCTGCGAATTTCGCACATCATGGACCGTCAGGAAAAACTCCGCCTTAGCCCGCAGAAGAGAGTTCCGGATGCACTCTATGCTCCCTTCTTGCTGTCGGATCCATCCGGCTAACGCCGTCCACGAAGGGGCTCGCTCCTCCGATGCGAAGAAGAGTAGCTCCCGCTGGTCCTCCTGCTGCATAACCTCTACAAACACATGCTCTATATTGTCAAAATAAGAGTACAACGCCCCTCTGGATACTCCTGCCTCCTCCATAACATCCTGCATCGTCGCTTGAGTCAGACCTTTGCGAACGAACACTTTCTCCGCCGCTTCCAGCAGTTCTTTCTTCTTCTGTATTTTGTATTCATCGCTGACCTTCGGGGCCATGAAGCTTACCCTCCTTTACGAAAACGACATGAATGTCGGTTTAATTCATTATAAACGACGATAGTGTCGTTTTTCAAGGCAGATTTTAGCCCGCAGCATGATTCTGGGGAACCCCGCTGCGGGCTATAGGTGTTATTGGGAGGGGGCAAGGTGGGTTTATAAACCGAATATCTAAACTGTACACCTGCTACTCGTTGACAGATTCAAATCCTTATAGGTGCGTTACAAACGAAGACGCGACAGCTATATGGATTCAAGCGGCTCCCGACTGTATATCTGGGGATGATTGAAAACGGAACATTGTTTCAATCCTCATAGGTAGTTACTGAACGCTAACGAAGGACAAGAATCAGCTTGTCATGAACGAGTTTCAAATCCTCATAGGTAGTTACTAAACGTTAGTGCCGCGTCGGGGGTGAAAAACCCCAATAAAAAGCGGCGAAACCGGATGGCATGTCTCGGGAGATGTTCCGGGATTGGGAGGCTGAAATCTCGCTAAGTATACACTAACTGACGAGGAGCAGAGAGCCTACGAAAAGCAAATCCAAATGCAGCAGCAACGCAAACGGATATACCACTCAGGGGAGCCGATAGGCTCCCTTCCACATTTCAAGAGCGCCTCCGGCGCGGAAGCGGGATGGACTTGAAATTGATTCCTTTCCCGTCTACATAGTCGTCAATTATCTCAGAAACTTCATCAAACGGCATATAGACGGCAGGATAGATTACGTTCTCCTCGACGACATAATCGAGGGATTCCAGTCTTTTCAAAATGCTTGTCGCTCGCATGCTACCAGCCTCCCATTCTTAAAATACCATATATGTTATCGGACGGGGGTGATCTGCTCCTTGTTCTCGTGAGTTCAAATCCTCATAGGTAGTTACTAAACCCGTAAAAACGGCATCATAATAAGCATTCTACATTCAGCCTCTTTGTCCTGCTTGCTATTTTCACCCAGTTAAGAAAAGAAGATTATTCCAGAATATCTTTACTTCTCATCCACTTTCTTCGTTCTACTCCCAAAACCATTGTGCCGTCGATCCCCGGGGATTTTTACGCTATTGGAGGTCGACGACAAATATTAATTTCAATCTATCCAAAGAGGATTACTCACCTGAAGCGTTATTTCAAATCCTTATAAATACGTTATTATCATCGGAACCAAAAAGAGAACTTGAACCGGAAAACGTTAGACCGCGTTAGACCGATGCCATCAATTGTAACGCGTGAAAGACTTCATTTGCGATGATCTGGATAAAAGGCTTGGGGTTGCCTTGGTCAGCCTGCTCCAACGCAGTATAATATTCTTGTCGGTTCTCATTTCGGATGATCGCCGGAGGAAAACCATTTTGCATCAAGATAAAGTTCATGGCTAAGCGCCCAACCCGCCCATTGCCATCCGAAAAAGGATGGATAGCAACGAATCTATGGTGAAACATGGCGGCAAGTTCTACCGGATGTTTCTTAGACTCCTCATACCAGCGTATCAAATTCTCCATTTCTTGCTGAACCTGAACATATGATGTGTAATGATGGATTTTCCCCGAAATCGTTAGGACATGATTATCTTTCTTTTTATATTCGCCCGGCTGAAAATCAAGGTTTCGTACGCCCTGAAAGAGGATGGCATGAAAATCCTTAATTAATCTTTCGCTAAGCTTTCTGTCTTGAATAGCGTCCTGGAGATAATCGATTGCTTCGGCGTGATTTACAATTTCAAGATGTTCACGCAACGTTTTCCCCTTTATGGTAAGTCCCTCACGGAGAAAAAAAGCGGTTTCCTGATACGAAAACGTATTGCCCTCAATAGCATTTGAATGATACGTCCACTCTTCACGAAATTTCTGAGCGATTGTTTTCATTAGATCCGGATGCAGCGGTCGCTTCGCATCAATCTGACGCTTTAAATCATCGATTTGTTGCCACATTGGATTGATTCCTTTCCATTTTCAGAAAATTTCATCATTGTGATCGCTACTTTTTTTGTCGTTCAGGTAACGTTTGAACCCTTAGCCTAGCTTTACCATTTTTAATAGTTTTGCCCTATAAGTAGTTGCTAAACACCTTCGCATTAAATTCCGTGCATACGACCCTACTGAATTTCAAATCCTCATAGGTAGTTACTGAACCCTAGAAACTCGCTTAAACAAAGCGGTTGCTGAGTAATTTCAAATCCTCATAGGTAGTTACTGAACCCGTAAAAACATCGTCATATAAACATTCTACATTCTGCTCTTATGTCCTGCTTGCTATTTTCACCCAGTTAAGAAAAGAAGATTCTCCAGAATATCTTTACTTTTCTCCTTATTCCTTCGTATATCTCCAAAAATCAATATGTCGTCGGTCCCCGGGTGTTATTACACTATCGGGGTCGACGACAAAAGTAAAGTTGCATATATAGTTTTCCCTATCCAATTTTTCGAAATTTTTATTTCCAGTTTATTTCAGGGTAGGACACACAGAACTTGTAATCATGGGAAGTAAAATTATAGAATCACTCGATATTCTCGGATGGGGGGGCGGTTTAATCTCCGGAAGGGAGGTAATACCTATGATAGTATACCGTTAATTTCCTTCCAGTTACCTCGTGAACAGCCATCCGATCCCGCTTAAAACTCCAAGTCCGGCCGCGCTATACAAACTGATGAGCAACTTCTAGTTTCCCGTTCCCATATAAAGAAGCCCATTCGCGACGATGGTGGCCACACATAATAAAAAGATCCATTTCAACACTTGATTGGCCATCTCTTTTCCTCCTCTACTTCGTTATTTCATACATCAGCATGTTTGATATGGCGTATCGACATATAGGCCACAGAGATTCCCAGAAGCGCCAAACTAATCGGCACGGCAATGACAGAGTACAGCGAGAAGCCGTCAACATTCTGACAGACGAGCATCACAACAATTAGCGATGATAAGATGGTGGCCGCAATGGAATGCTTGCGCATTCCAAAGAACAACGGAATCAAGCTTAAGAAGCTTGTCGCCAAGGCGCTCATCCCCATCGTTATCAGGGACTGGGCCGCCACAGATACAGTTATCGGCTCCGGTACGATAGGTGTGACCAGATTAAACACATAGAAGCCGATCCCTACGAACAAATTGCCCGCAAAAATCGCACACAACGTAAACAGCACCACGATAAGCAGCTTGGCTGCGAGGAGCTTTTTGCGGTTGATGGGATACATGAACAGAAGCGTGATCGTTCTGCTGCGGAACTCATCGATGATTATTCGTGACAGCAGCACCGCTGCGAACACAATATAAATCCCCCGCATAATCGTATCGATGAGCGTAAAAGCCATGCCGTAATGAGACAGAGCCTCCTTCACCTCGCCGAAGATACTAACCAGACAAATAAGGGCCAAAACCACGACATTGGCTAACGCTGCCGCGCGAATATAAGGACCGACGGGAAACTTGCGCATTTCGAGCCTCATCAGTTCCAGCATTAAACCACCTCCGTTTCGTTACAAGCTTCATTATAAAAATCATTGTTTGCTTATTTCTTACTCGTTTCTTACAAATTTCTTATGTTGCGACCCGATATGAACCTAGTAAAAAAACACAGAGAGCCTCTCTGTGTTTTCCCGCTTAATTTTGATTTTGCTAATTTTCGTAGAACGTTTTTGAAGTTGACGGTGTCTTAGTATATAACAACCCAAATTTTGGATAGATACCTAATATAAAGGAGGTGTTTTTTCTTTTTATTATGGGTTGTTATAATAATATGAAAGGAGAATTTGTATGTCTTTGAAAGGAAAGAAGTGGTTTTCTGTCATTTCGTTGTCTTTAGTATTAGTATTGCTAGGATCGGTTGCTGCGTTCGCATCTAACAATACTGATGGGAATGGAGTTACTGATGAAGCTGTATTACAAAAACCGAAATCTGTTAAGATCGAACAACCTGATCAAAATGAGGTCTTGAAGCAAGAATCTTACCAAAGAGCTGAAACTGCTGGAGTACTTGAGGTAATTGAGGACACGAGTCCTGACTTTGATATCTTGGCCAGTTTTTCAATCAGCTCTTCAAGTTTAGAACCAAATCATTACGTGGCCAGTTCTTCAACCTATTACATTGATCCAGGCAAAGACAAATTAAAATATAGTGTAAACTGGTCTCCTACCGGACAAGATATTCAAATTGGATTTGTAAGTAAAAACGACCCTAATATACAGTACTATATTTCAAATTTATCAGGAGGTAGTGCTTCTGGAACTATAGGTACAAGCACCCTAGATGCTGGTGAATACTATGTCGTTATCGGCACACCAGATACAAATACTGCTAACGTTAGTGTGAACGGAACGTTTGACTGGCAATAACTATTAGATAGCAAATAGATTTTAGGTATAAAAATCCCCAGCCTTGCCTTACGGCTAAGCGGGGATTTTTTATACCTCATTAATGTCCTTCCAGTTACCCCTTATTCCTCGTGACCAGCCATCCGATTCCGCCCTAGACTCCAAGTCCGCCCATATAAAACAGACTGATAAGCATCTTCTGACTTCCCGTTTCAAGATTAGGAATCGCATTGACAATGATGGTGGCAACCCATAATAAACAACTCCATATCAGCACTTGATTCGCCATCTATTTCCCCCTCCTTCTTATCGACATGTTGTGGCGTATCGAAGTAAAGGCCTCATAGATTCCCGGAGGCACCGAACCGATCTTCGTTAAGGCAATGATAGAGTACAAGGAGAAACCATCACTCCCCTGACAGACGAGCATTATAAACAACCAGCCATAATACGATGGCGATCGGAATGGAATGCTTAATTTAGGTGTAAATCTCAACGCACATCGATTTTGTCCACTTTGAAAAAAGAAAGATACCCTATAATTAGACCCAGCAGACAGAGTATAATCGGGATGGCTATGAACTGGAACAAGCTGGTCGAGGTTCCCCCATCCGAAACCGTCGCGTTAATGACAAATCCAATGATGACAGCCGAGGTGATAGTGGAAGCCGTGGATTTTTTCCTCATGCCAAAGGATAAAGGAATCAAGCTGATTCCAGCTATCATAAATGCACTCAACAACGTTGCTGGAATGGCAGCCGCCATTTCGTCTATACGAACCGGCGCTTCGAATAAACCCATTATCGGGTTCAAGAAGTAAGTTAACAGATTAATGATCAACGTCGTTAAGAGGATGCTGAAGAAACAGAATCCAAAGACAATGGATAGCTTGGCTTGAATGATTTTTTTCCGCTGCAGCGGGTAGGTAAACAGCACTTGAATCATGTTGCTCTTGTATTCCTCAATTACTAATCGCGATAAGATAACGCTTGAGAAAATGATATACACGATGCGAATCAAAATATTTGTTAAAGACATGAATGCGGCATAATCCGGAAACATGTGGCTGCTTTCCTCGTGAGAACCCCACGCCATCAGAGCAACGGCAGCGAAAATAGCGGCAATGCAAATGGCTAATCCTTTAAAATAACTGGATACGTTACTTTTTTCCCACTCAAGTTGAATCAGTTTAAGCATATAGATTGCCTCCATGAATTAGTTTGATGAAGTATTCTTCCAACGATCCGGAATTTTGCCTTCGGATGGACTCCATCTTTACTTCCTTTAATAATTTCCCATGATGAATAATGCCGATGGTATCGGCGACAGATTCGATTTCCGATACGATGTGGCTCGAAATTAATATGGTTGTCCCGTATTTCTCTTTCAAAAGCAAGAGGAGCTCGCGTATGTCCTTAATCCCGATAGGATCTAACCCATTAATAGGTTCATCCAGAATGAGGATTTCAGGCTTCGTAACAATCGCCCGCGCAATCCCCAGCCGCTGCTTCATACCTAAGGAAAATTCGTGGATTTTTTTATTCCCCACTCCATGAAGACCTACGATTCCCAGCGCTTCCTTAATCGCTGTCTTATCGCCATAGCCCACATATTTACAATGAAACTCCAAATTCTGTTCCGCCGTTAGCCGGTCATAAAACACGGGATATTCGATGATGCTGCCTATCCTTTTTAAATATTGATAAGATATTGGCAAAACTGGCTGCTTGAACACTTTAATCACGCCGGAAGATGGTTTGACCAGATTTAAAATCATTTTCATGATGGTTGTTTTGCCTGCTCCATTCGGGCCTAAAAATCCATAAATTTCTCCCCTGCTGACGGTCATATTGACATTCGATATTGTTTCCGTGCCCTGAAAGGTCTTGCTGACTCGATTGATTTCAATGATAGCTTCCACTTTGATTTCCTCCCGAGTTCATATTGATGTGCTACACTAAGCTTAAGGAATGAAAGTAAAATCAAAGTAAACGCTGCGGAAAATAGTCGTAACATTTTTAAATAGGGTAAAATGGAAAGAGATGGACAGGATAAGTTTGAAATGAGGGAAGATCGATGGAATCGGCAAAAATATTAGTCGTAGACGATGAAGTCGGAATATCGAAATTGTTGGAAATCACATTGAAGAAAGAAAATTTCACCCATATAGACACCGCATCGACGGGTAAAGGTGCGCTGCAGCGGATCAGAGAAAAAGCATATGATATTATATTGCTCGATATCATGCTTCCGGATATAAGCGGTTTTGAACTATGCACGGAGATGAGAAAAAATACGAATGCGCCCATAATTTTTATTAGCGCGCGCTCCACTGACTTCGACAAATTAACGGGGTTAGGAATCGGTGGAGATGATTATATAACGAAGCCTTTTAATCCTCTGGAAGTTATTGCCCGAATTAAAGCGATCCTTCGCCGGCAAAGGATGGTGGAGACTACGCATCAACAGAACACGGTATACGATTATGGATACTTTACTTTTCATCCCGAATCTGCAACATTGACCGTGAAGAATCAACCTGTAGAATGCACAGCTAAGGAATTGGAATTGCTGCATTTCTTTTGCAAGCATCCCAATCATATTTTCACGACTGCCCAGCTTTATGAATTGGTATGGGGAAATGAGGTGTTCGGAGAAGAGAAAACAGTCACGATCCATATCTCCAAGCTCCGCAAAAAACTCGGCGATGACACCCGGAAGCCAAAAATTATCGTCAATTTGCGGGGAATCGGCTATAAGTTCATCCCCCCGAATGAGGCGTTCCGATGCGAATAAAAACTCGATTCACACTTCATTTGGCATTAGGACTTATTCTCTGGATGCTTGGGACGGGAGTCATCATCATCATGTTGTTGGAAGGCCTGCTTCCCATTTTCGACATCCGTGTCAATCCGGAAAATGAAGCTTTGCTCGTAGGATGGATCTTCGGGGTCAGCACACTGCTATGCATCGGCCTGTTTGGATGGTATTTCGGCGGCCCGATCGGATTTATCATGGCCTGGATTCGTCAACTCTCGCAGGATAACTATAAGCAGCCTCCCGATTTATCCAAAATATATACCCGCCAAGGGAAGCTTCGCATGCGCTACCGCCTGTATAAGGAGGTGCTCCAGCAGCTTCAATCCCTCGGTGTCACACTGCAAGCGAACGAAGTAGAGAGAAACAAAATTGAACAAGCCAAACAGGACTGGATTGCGGGGATTTCCCATGATTTGAAAACGCCTTTGACCTATATCAAAGGCTACTCCACCCTTTTATTGAATAAGCAGTACGAGTGGTCGAAGGAAGAGGCGATTTCTTTCATCGAGGAAATTGATGACAAAGGAAAACACATGGAAGAATTGATCCAGGATTTAAGCCTCGTCATCCAGCTCAATCGGGCTGACGGCACGTTACCCTTACAGAAGACGAATCAGGATATAGTCGAATTTACCAAAAGGGTGGTTGCCGATATTAGCAACAATCCGCAAGCCAGCCACTACCCTATGCATTTTCAAACGGATGCGCCTGTCATTCACGTTGATTTTGATTCGAAATATATGCAGCGCATCCTGCAAAATATTTTTATGAACTCCATAATCCACAATCCGGAAAATACCGATATTTACGTAGAGCTTGCGGACAAAGGAGAATATGCGGCTATCCGCATCATGGACAATGGCGTAGGCATGCCGGCTCATACGGTGGAGCATCTGTTTCAGCAATATTACCGCGGCACGACCACGGATTCCTCCTCCGAGGGCACCGGCCTGGGAATGGCCATTGTCTACAAGCTTATTCAAGCCCACAACGGCACCATTACGGTCGAGAGCGAGCCTTCGCAAGGAACAACGTTCGATATTAGGTTGCCGAAAAAAGGATAAAAAAGGAGCAGGGCTATCGGTTTTTCCGGTAGCCCTGCTCGTGCGATCCAGCGAGCGACAGTTTATACTGTTCTTTTATTATTGGAGCATATCGGGCTTGATTCTCCAGTCGCGTCACCTTTTACAATGGCATCAGTCACCTTCTGCATCAGAAGCCGTGAGCGATAACCATAAGTTGAAGGAGAGAGCAAACCATGCAACAAGTACCGTTACTTCACAGATTATTGGCCGCCTTAATGCACTTCTTATCCTTGCTATTGACGTTTTTTCTACCGCTGATCGTCTATTTCGCCGTTCGTAAAAAAAGCGACTATTTCTCTTTCCATGCCAAGGAGGGGTTGAACCTGCACTTTACTTTTTTTCCGGTATTTTTGCTTCTTTCTGGTTTATCCAGGCTATGGAGTCCTGCTTCAACCATTTCGCTTGCATTAATACTGCTTGAAACTGTATTGATTGGTATTGCAGCCATCAGTACACTTAGAGGGAAGACCTTCTCTTATCCCGTCATTCATTATTTTAAAACCAGTGAAAGGGGAGGACGACAATGGAACAAGAGAGCTTTACAATCGGAGAGTTCGCACAGAGGTCTGGGGTAAGCATCCGTACCCTTCGTTATTATGACAGTATCGGACTATTGACTCCGAGCCGATATACCGAAGGCGGACACCGTTTGTACGGAATACCTGATCTGCAGAAGCTGCACCAAATTCAGGCTCTTAAGTTTCTCCGCTTTTCGCTGAAAGAAATTGCAGAGATTATCGATACAAGCATCATCGACGAAGCCTCTTTGGCTGAATCCCTGCAGTATCAGCAAAAAGTATTTAAGGCCAAGCAGGAAGAAATTCAACATATCTTAGCCAACCTATCTCACCTAAGCGAAATGATAGCCGGCCAACATCAAGTCGATGTCTCCGTTTTTTGCTCCATGCTCCATTCCCTTATTTGGGAGGAAGAGGCGAAGGATTGGTGCCGCCGGCACTTCCCGGAGCAAGAGGCGGACGAACTGTTCGATCTTCACCACGAAGATAAGCTCAGGTTAGAACAAGAATGGATGCAGATTTTATCGACAATAAAATCGCTGGTCCAGCAAGCTGTTTCTCCATTCGCTCCTGAAGCCCAAGATATGGTCCGGAAGCTAATGATTCTTATGGACAAGACATTGAAGGGGAATTTGACAGAGTTTAACCAAAAACTTGAAGAGGCTACGGCATTCGATTTCCCCACCCCATTTACCGAGGAAGAGGAGCGCTTTTTGAAAGAAGCGATGGAGGCTTATCAGCACAAAGACGGAGCCGTGTAATCCCGGCTCCGTCTGATGGTTCAATCCTCTTCCACTGCAAGGCTGCCATGCGATTTCAACGCTGCCCGCGAAGTCCTGAACTCTCCGGGAGTTGTGCCGTTGATCCGCTCGAACACCCTGATAAAGTTCTGCGAATTGTTGTATCGCAGCTTCTCGGCGATTTCCACCACTTCATGCCCCCGTAAAAAAATGGAGCCGCTGTTTCGACTGGTCAATGATCTGCCCCGGAACCGGTTAATGGTCGGCTATCCCGTTTTCCTCTTTGCCGCTTTCCACGGCATTGGCTTTGTTGCCTTTTGCTTTGCTCCCGGGCTTGAACGCCAAGCCTATTGACTTCAGCGCATTCCGAAGAATAGGCATTGAACGCGGTCCAATCCCGTGAATTTGCAGTATCTCGTGTTCGGTATAGGCTGACAGCTTGTGTAATGTAGTGATTCCATGGTGCTCCAATGCCCGTCTGGCCGGGCTGGAAAGCAGTAACAGGAATCCGGTGTCCGGCTTCTGCTCTTGTTCGCAAACCGGACAGACTGGGCAGTCGCTGCTTTTGTAGTATCGATGTCCTTTGTCACAAATCCTTAATGTCTTCTTTGAGGCCGCCATTTTGTTTACCACCTTCCCGAAATTTAACTTTAAGATCCATCCTCCGCCCCATTCGATAAGAGCCCCTTCTCCAGACAAACCCGGATGGAGAGCTTCTTGACTCCCCTTTGGAACCGTATGCTGATGCTTTCCTCACTTAATTCGACGATTTCCCCGTGTCCGAAGACGGAATGCTTTACCGTCTCGCCCATCTGCAATTCCGATAGAGTCCTTATCGCGTGGGGATCGATTGCCATGGGCGCCTGTCCCTGACTGCCCTTCTTCCCCTTTCGCCCCTCATTTCCGCTCCCTGCCTTCCCGGCCTGCGAAATCGGCTTCGGCGGGTTGAGGATATTTCTGACTTCCGTAACGAATATGGACTCCTCCGTCTTTTCCCCATCCCGCTCCCGATAGGCCAACAATTCCAGGTGCGTTCTTGCCCGCGTCATTCCCACATAGAAGAGACGGGCCGCTTCCTCCATCAATGGTGCCCCGCCCGAATCGTCCTTCCGGTCTTCCGAAGACGGAATAATGCCCTCGATCAGATCGATCATGTACACCCTGTCGAACTCCAGGCCCTTCGCGCTATGAAACGTGGACAGCGTCACGGCGTCCTGCCCCTTCCGCGATTTCGCGGACTTCAGAACCGACTCCAAATATTTCAACCGTCCTGCAAATTCCTCCATCGTCTCCAGGGAATGGGCAATTTCCTCCAGCGTATTGAGAATTCCGATCAGGGATTCCTTGCGGAACCCGAGACGCTCACACATCTTCTCCAAAGCCTTCTCGTAGCCCAACCGTCCGCGAATGACCCGGATGGCGTGCAGCGGAGGCATTCCCTTCATTTGTCGAAAGGTTTCCTGGCACATCTGCAGGGCTTTAACCTGATAATCCTGCAGCGGGACATGATTCAGCAAATTGTCGAAGACCGATTCCTGATTGTCGATCTCCTTCAAGGCCGCCATCTGCCGCTTGCTGATGTACCCGTTAAATTTGAGATGGATTTTCTCCAGCAGGTCCGGGCGCTTGTCGGTAAAGGTCATCCTCATGAAGTTCAATATATCTTCCACTACCCAATGCGAGAAAAAACGATTATCCGCATCCTTCATATAGAAGGGAATCCCTGCCCGATCCAGCTCATTGATTAATGCAATGGATGAGGAATGGTTTCGGTACAAAATCGCCACTTCTCCAAGCAGTTCGGCATTCTGAATTGCCTCCGTCAAATATCGGGTCTGGTCTATGTAGCGGGCAAACACGTGAATCTTGGGAGGCTCTGAAGAGGCATTGTCGGTAAACATATTTTTGACGTAGCGATTCTTGTTGCGTCTTATGAATTGATTGGCCGAACCGACAATTTCCTTGGATGACCGGTAGTTCTGCTCCATCCGCATAATAACGGCCTCGGGGTAGGTCTGTTTGAAATTAAGCAAATAGGACGGATCCGCCCCTCTCCAGCTATAGATCGACTGGTCATCGTCGGCCACGACACACAGATTCCGGTGCTCCCGAACCAGCTTCTCGATCATGGCATGCTGCACCCTGGAAGTATCCTGGCTCTCGTCCGTTAGAACATAATCATACCTCCCTTGATACCTGCGAAGCAGCTCCCGGTCCGTCTCCAGCGCATCGTTAGCAAGGATCAGCATATCGTCGTAATCGATCAATCGCTCGGGATGGCTCGACTCCTTGTACTTCTCGTATTCGCGCAGGACAGCCTCGGCTCCCGGAACGCCCACCTTAACCCCGGACCATTGGTCTCTAGGGACCATCCTGTTCTTGATAAAGCTGATATAGGTCGTCAGCTCGTCCATTTGGTCATCGGTGATCTGTTCGCCGACTATCGAATGGAACAGCATTCTCAGGATCATTTTCTTGTGGAGAGGCAGATGGTCCGGACCCGGTGCCTGGTTCTCCCCTTTCATATCCCCCTCAATGATTCGATAAGGCATTCCGGTTCGGCGGAAGAGATCCCGCACCACTTCATAAGCGAAGCTATGAATTGTCGAAAATTCCACGGTCGGATGCTGCGGAAAAAAGAGCCGGTACCGTTCCTTCATATCGGTCGCCGATGCCCGGCTGAAGGTCACCGCCTTGATTCGTGAAGGATTCACGCCCTTCTCTTCAATCAGATAGCCTATCCGCATGATAAGGGTCGTCGTCTTCCCCGATCCGGGCGAAGCTAATAGCAGCAAAGGGCCCTCCGTCTGAAGAACGGCTTGCATCTGAATTTCATTCAGGGCCACCCCAAGCCTATGTAGACTGCGGGCAAAAAAATGCTCTCGTACGGTCATTCCCATATTCCCATCCATTCCACCGGTCAAATTGTGTGTCCCTTCATTATAACATCGCACGGATAGGGAATAAATTCGAATGGGACCTTGATGGAGAGTGCGGATGCCCATTTGTTTCTGTAGCATCATCCTTATACTTTTTATTTACAAACGTATGTTCCTGATTTATGCTTGAATTATGGGTAATAATGGAGGGTGGGCCCTTTGATTTGTTTCATTCGGTGTCCTGAACGACCCATGTTGCACAGAGGAATGCATGGAGCAGGCAAGTAATAAAAATATGGCCAAGGAGCTGATCAATAATGTCTTTAAGATTGTCCCCTTATCTTGTGATGGACGGAAATGCAAGAGAAGCAATCGAATTCTACCAACAAGTCTTGGATGCCCAACTCGTCTTCAGCCAATCTTTCGGAGAGATGCCGGAGAATCCGGACTTCCCTCTGCCGGCGGAAGCGAAGGACCATGTAGCCCACGCCATGTTAAAAGTCGGCGAAACCGATCTTATGTTTTCGGACACATTCCCGGGACAGCCTCATCAGAGCGGGAATCAAGTGACCATCTGCATCTCGACGAACGATAAGGAGAAGGCGAAGCAAATGTTCGAAGCTCTGCAGCAAGGCGGCCGTGTGAACATGCCATTGCAGGAAACCTTCTTCAGCCCTGCTTACGGCAGTGTAACGGACAAGTTCGGCGTCACCTTCCAAGTTTTCACCGAGGGCCTACAGTAAGGAATCGTTGGCCAAACGAATTAAGAAGGGGGCGGCTAACCCCCTTCCACTCACCTTACATGTCGGTCCGCATGCGGTGGTTCCTAGAGAACAAATTTCCAAATAATGTGGAACACGCTATTTTCGCCCTTTTCGCTTTCCAGGGGAAATCGAATGGGGCTTTATTTATGTTCCGGACATTGGCATCCTCTCTTAAATGTATTTCGAAGAATCCCGATCCCCTGGATTTCCGCTTCGGTTACATCCCCATCCTGAAGCCAGACAGGAGGAGTCATGCCCATTCCGACACCCGGCGGGGTACCGGTGCTTATTACATCCCCCGGCTTCAGCGTCATCGTTCTGGACAAGAACGATACCAGATAAGGGATGTTAAAAATCAGCTCTCTTGTATTGGAGCTCTGCATCGTAGTTCCATTCAGCTTCAAAGAGATAGACAGCTCTTCAGGATGTCTCAGCGAATCGGCCGTTACGAGCCATGGCCCCATCGGGGCAAAGCCATCGATCGCCTTCCCCCGGGTCCATTGTCCCTCCGACAATTGAATATCCCTGGCGCTAACGTCATTAATAATCGTATAACCGAATATGTGCTCAACCGCTTGCTCCTCGGTAATGTTCCGGGCGGTTCTGCCGATAATCACCGCCAGTTCCACTTCATAATCGCATTGACTGACCTCGTCCGGGATCCAAATGTCTTCCTCCGGCCCGGCTATGGAGTTGTTATACTTGGCGAACAAAACCGGCTTCGCGGGAATGTCCATCCCGGACTCCCTGGCATGATCCGCGTAATTCAGCCCGACAAAAATCAGCTTCTCCGGATCGGTAAGCGGTGAACACAGCGTGACCTGCGACATGGGAAGGCTTGAAGTTAGCTCCTCCGCCTCTATCTCTATCTGCCGCTTATATTCGGGAGTATGGCTCACCTTCTCGATTAATTGTCTCATCGTCCCTGAGAAACTGAGAGGGATGACCTCTCCGTTCCGGTTGACAGCTCCTAAACGAAGGGCTGCCTCCTCTCCCCTAGCCGCCGTCCCTTCCCGGTCCCGTGCCGTGTTTGGAGACCTGTTCCCTTCTTTCATTCGGTATTGTACCAGCTTCAACGGTTCCGCTCCTTCCTGCTTCTGTCTTTTTACAAGCTAATCTCTTTACCGGATTTCGCCGATTGCAAGATGGCCCCGGCAACTTCAATCCCGTGAAGCGCATCTGCAAAAGAAGTGTACTGCGGCTCTTCCCCTTGCGCTATACATTGGCATACATAGTTCATTTGCTCCCGCAAAGCCCCGAACCGTAAACCATTGATGTCCCGGTGAATCGCTAAATCCGGTGTTAATCTTCCCCCGCTGTTCCAAATCTGCACACCAGTCTCACGCGTATCCACATGAGCGGTTCCCTGCTCTCCAATAATTTCAGCGGTGTCGGCGATGGCAATGCCCGCTTCATCGGGCGTCATCCAATGACTTTCCAATACAGCAAGCACTCCATTGTCAAACTCCAGGTTCGCCCACAAAATTTCCGGACACTCGGGGTCCGTCAGCGCTATCTCATAGGCCCTTACCCTGCGGACCCGGCTAGCCGCGTACCAGATGGCCAGATCAATATCATGAATCATGAGTTCATAAACGGTATGGGTTCTTCGGTAGGTGGCAAAGAGAGACCTGGCTCGGCCCCTTCTTAAATAAATGCTTCGTGGTTTTCCTATTGAGCCGCTGCGAATCCCTTCGTAAACCTCGGCATATTTGGGATCAAAACGAAGCAGATGACCTGGGATAATACTGCGATTCTGATTGATGGACGCATCCCGCATTTCGGCTGCTTCCTCCACGAGCGTCGCTACCGGCTTTTCCACGAGAACACGCTTGCCGGACTTCAGGGCTTTTAACGTCGGCTGCAGATGGTCCTTTTCGAACGTGACGACACTGACCAAATCAATCTCTTCCTGTTCACAAAGCTGCTCATAATCCGTATACCTTCCGGGAACCCCGTATTGGTCTGCCAAGCTGTGTACTCTCTCTTCACGGATATCGCATACGGCTGCAATTTCAACATAAGGGAGGGAATGAAAAGCTTGAAGATGGCATTCCCCCCAGCTTCCGAGTCCTATTACGGCTACCCTTACTTTTCTCAACCGATTCTCCCCCCTGACGCATCCAGTAAAATCTTGCCATGATGGACTTGGCCTGCCACTAAATCCGCAAAAGCCTGGCCGCCTGAAGCAAGAGGCCTAACTTCCGTCCATCCCTCCTCTGTAACTGCCCCGCGTACAAGAAGCTCTACCGCTTCGGCAAAATCCTGGCGGGTGTAGCAGAAGGAACCCAGCACATTGATTTCGCTGCGGATCAAATGATTAACCGGCAGGCTGGTAGCATCTATTCCCAAACCAATATTCATTAAAGTTCCACCTGGGTTTAGCAAAGCGGCTGCAGCGGACCGGGTCGGCTGAAACCCTGCGGCATCTACGACCACGTCTACTCCCTTATCTCCATACATCTCCGCGGCGGCCTGTTCTACGGATCGCTCCAGCGGATTAATCACCATGTCCGCGCCGTTCGCCATTGCTATTTCCAATCGCCGGGAATTCGTATCCACCATAAGAACGGATTCGGCCCCAAGCAGCTTCGCCGATTTGGCGCAAAGCAAACCAATGCCTCCCGCTCCGAAAATAACCACATTCGGAAATACATATCCTTCCATCGCCCTCCTCACCGCCCTAAGCGAACAGGCGAGCGGTTCGGCGAGCGCTGCCCGATAAGGAGAAATACTATCCGGCAGCCGGATAACCGATGATACGGGAACCGTGACCAGTTCTCCATAAGCTCCCGGACGGTGAATCCCGATAATCTGCCGGTTTACACATAATTGAGGCGAGCCTTTCGTACAAGATCGGCAGCGGCCGCAAGCCAGGAGCGGATTAACAACCACCCTGGCTCCCATATCAATGAATTCATCCGCCTTCGATCCCGTCCCCTCTACGATGCCGCAGAACTCATGCCCCATTATGAGCGGCGGAACCCGCAAGCTGTTATGTCCCAGATATCCTTCGATTTCCGATCCGCAGATACCGACGGCTTCCACGCGGATCAATAGCTCATCTTCCCCCGGGCGAGGGGGCTCCACCTCGGTCCATTCCATCTCATTAGGCGCAGTCCAGATCAGAGCTTTCATCCATTCTCTCCCCCTTCCCCTTGAATCCCGGCCAACAGCGGAGCCAGCTTGTTCAGCAGCCAATCGACATCGTCCTTGTCGTTAAACAAGTGGAGAGAGATCCGGAACCGGCCGTCTCCTCCCCAGATATAGATTTGTTCCTTCAGCAGTCCCTCGGCAATTTGCTCTCCCGCCTCGTGCCTTACCGATATGTTTCCCGCCCGTTTCTCCGGCTGTACCGGAGTCATGACCTCAAGTCCCAGCTCCTTGAGCCCCCGGATGAGATAGCTCCCCAACTCAAGCACATGGCGCTCAATATTGGCGATTCCAATATTCAGGAGTAGTTGAACGGTAAAATTCATTGAGTAAAGAGTCGGATAACTCGGGTAGCCCAGCTCGAATCTTCTGGCATCATCCTGCAGTTCAAAAGCTTGAAACCGATTCGGACCGAACATATCCTTGACGCTTCTCCAGCCTACGTAAGCGGGAACCAGTGATATCCGTTCCCGGTTAATCCCGAATACGGCGGCACCATGCGTGGACAAAAGCCATTTATACGAGCTGCAGACGACAAAATCCGCCTCGTACATTTGTACGGGAACAACGCCGAGAGACTGGGTTACGTCCAGCAGAAGCAGTGTGCGGGTCTCTTTCAGCTTGCGGTATAGAGAACGGTAATCCAGCCGCGCCCCGGTCAAGTAACTGACATGGCTGGTCATAACCAGCCTGGTCCGCTCATCGGTGACCCGAAGGATATCGTCGACACCTACCTCGCCATTCGTATCCTCAACTATCCGGATTTCGATGCCCTTTTCCTTCAGCTTCAGCCACGGCAAAACTCCGGAAGGAAACTCCAATGTATGGAGGATCAGATTATCTCCGGCCTGCCAGTCCATGGAGCTGGCGATCATCGATATCACTTCGGAAGAATTGGACATGAATGCAATATCTTCCGGCCGGCCATTCATCATTTGCGCCAACAAGGCTTTGCAGTTGTTTTCCACGGACGTGTTGCGGTCCCTTCCGATCGGCCCCAGGCTCCGTGAACGCATATAATCCTCGACAGCGGCCATACTCCCCCTGTGCGTGGGGGTCTCCGCGCCGCTGTATAGCCAGGTCGTATTCTCCAGTCCGACAAACTCCGATTTATCTATAAGTGCTCTCATCATATCCCAATACCTTTCTTCATCCGTTGCCGGAATTTGTGCTTGACGGTTAATCTTCTTACAAGTTGGGCGGAATGTCCAACCTCACGAATTTCTCATGGGCCATCTCGATATGTTTCCACGCTAGAGTATTTAGGAAAGGGCCATGTCCGGGATAGAGCGCGTCTATCTTCAAGCCGTGAAGCCGCGCTATCGACCTCGCATAGTCTTGAATGACGCAGTCCCATGTGTTTTGCAGAACAATCTTCCCTCCGGCAAAAATAACATCCCCGGAAAACAAGCTCCGTTTTCCTTCCTTTTCCCATAAATAACTGACATGGCCGCGGGAATGTCCCGGGGTATCGATCACGCGAAAGGTAACGCTGCCTATTCGGAGCTCATCCCCATCCTGAACCGTCCCTGCAACCGGGCAGGCGGGATAGGAGAAGTCTCTGGCGTAAACCCCGGCTTCTATCGCCTGATTCAAACTGGTCTTGTCCCGATCCCCCTGTTCCAGCCACGGGGCCGCTTCTTCGGACACGATCACTTTCCAGCCATAAGTATTCTGGAAATAGAACGCTCCGGCAGCGTGATCCCCATGAACGTGGGTAAGCAGAATGTGGGTGATCCGTTCAAGCGGAATACCGCTCTGTTCAATATTGGAAAGGATAGCCTGCGGTCGGACTCCCCCTCCGGCATCGATGAGCACAGCTTCCTCGCCGCAATCCACGAGGTAGACATTGCAGTCCTTCAAATCGCTGAGCTGCATGCCGAATTGGCCGCTGCCCACGAGATACAGATTATCGCTGATCTTCATCCGCTTCCTCCTCGCCTGTTATTTCTTTCCCCCGGCTTACGGTACATAGGCGACGCACTCGATTTCCACACACATTCCCGGCGGGAATTTCACGATCTCCACCGTGCTTCGGGCCGGGGGTTCAGCAGCGAAGACCTTGCCGTAAGCTTCGTTGTATTCTTGAAATCTGTCAAGTTCATTTATAAATGAAAGGACTTTGACTACATGCTCCAGGGAAGTGCCGGACGCCTTCAGAATTTCGGATATATAATGCAGAACCAGCTCCGTCTGCCGTTTCATGTCGCCGGGATACAGCACCTCGCCTGTAACTAAATCAAACGGACAAATCCCCGATACATAGACCATGTCCCCGAGACGAACCGCTTGTGAATAAGCTCCTGAAGGGACCGGCGCTTTATCGGTTCTGATGATTTGTTTTCTCACATGGCATCACCTCCTTGGCGACTTTCCGAACTGACGGGCAAGCTCCTTGTAAAACTCGGCCGCCAGTTCTACTTCATCCATAGGTACCCATTCCTCATCCGTATGTGCCTGCTGGATGGAGCCGGGGCCGAATACGATGCTCGGAATCCCCTTCCTCTGCTGAAGCTTGCTGGCATCGCTGCCATAAGAAGCGCCGCATAATGCGGTGTTGGTCCCCAATCGTCCGGCTGCCGCAAGGGCGCTTCTCACAACCTCGGATTCAGGCGGAGTATCCAATGCTTCATCCAGCAGCAGTTCATGAATGGCAAATTGTACATTTTGCCCATGCAGGAAAGCGGCCAACTCCTTCCTGATTTCGTTCAGTACTATATCCGGCCGTTCCCCGGGAATGAGCCTGCGGTCCACTTTAATCACACACTGATCGGGGACGATGTTAATTTGGCTGCCTCCATGAATCGTTCCTACCGATAAAGTGGGTGCGCCGCACAGCGGATGAACCTTGCGTTCAAGGTCCCCCTTGGACCTCTCGAGATACTCCATCACCTTCATCATATCGGTAATAGCATTTCGGCCTTCCCATGGCACCGAGCTGTGCGCAGCCTTACCCAACGTTTCCACTTCAAATCGGACACAGCCTTTATGAGCGATAACAATATCCAGATTGGTCGGTTCACCAACCACAGCCCCCTGGATGGGCAGATCCAGGTCCATGAATGCCAGCAGCCCGCGGTAGGCATGCTCCTCATCTACCGATGCGCACATAAGCAGATCGGCCTGCAGCTCTTCCCGATGCAGTGAGAAATATTCCATCGTATGAAGCATAGCTGCAAGCGCTCCCTTAGTATCGCAGGCCCCACGCCCGTAGAGGCGGTTTCCTTCACGCCTTGGCTGCAGCGGATTAGGCATCCCCCCCAGGGATACGGTGTCCATATGGGCTTCGAACAGCAAGGTCCGCTGGGGATGACCGGTCTTTAATTCAATGATGAGGTTATCCCGGTTCGGCAGAACCGGCTGCCGATATACGGACAAGCCGGCGGCTCTGCAGCGCTGCTCAATGAATCGGGACAGCTCCATCTCTCCTTCCGCTCCTTCTTCATAAGCCGGGTTTACGGAGGGAATAGCAATCATTGCTTCCAGCAGCTCCAGCACTTCGGTTTGTTTGTCTGCCTGCACTTATACGCCCTCACTTCGTTCCATGATTTATTTATCCAACCGGGGCTTTGTCATCAGGAAGCAATTGGCCTAGGGCGGCCAAGGGCTTGGCTTGAGCGATCTTGGGGCCCCATTCCAGCAGCCATTCCCAGGGAAGGCTCTCGCCTCCGACAATGTAAGCGACCCTTTCCTTGGAGGCAAATTCCTCTCCCAGATCGGCTTCGAATTGTTTGCGGTATTCGTTAATCACCATCGGAATGTAATACTCTCCAATGGCCACCCCCGTCCAGGTATGCTCTTTCGAATCGAAATAATTTTCTTTGATCATCCGGTAATCCTCCTCGGCAGCGGCCAGAGCCTTCCGGGCAAAATGACGGAGCAGCTCCCGATTTTCCGGCATGTTCTTCTTGGCCTCCAAATAATGGTTGTAGGCGATTCCGGCTTCAGCGACTGCTTTCATGCGCAGCGCCATCAAATGAGTTGCCGAGGCACATTCTTGCTGTAGGCTGGTTAGACTGGAGCTTTGCAGAATGGCCTCCAGCGCGGCGATAACCGCTGCAGCCGAATCGAGGCATTGCTCCAAATACAACCGGCCCTCAGGTCCGATGTATTTGTTAGGCATGAATGGAAATGAAGGAAGCTCCGCACAAATTTGGGTTTCGTGAATACATGGAATTGTCCGGATGATGCGCTCGTAGGCAGGCCCATGCTCCGTACCGAACAGATGCCGGCTCGCCACGGCCAGGAACTCGTCTTGATCGAGCCTGCGGCTGTTCCACCCGTATTGGGCCGTTGCGAGGAAGTACAGCTCGTGACCGTACCACTCAAAGCCATAGCCGTTGATTCCCTTGCAGCCTGCATTGGCCGCCCCCTGAAACTGGGCGATGTCATTACGCAGGTGTTGAAAAGCGTAATTGCTGAGCTCTTCGGGGAACGTATCGGGAATCAGATAAGGGATTCTTCCTAGACTGGCGGCGAATCCGCTGCCTTCGCAGTTGCGAGAATAGATTCGTTCTCTTCCGAAAATATTGACCCACTTGATAAATTCCCGGTCGTCATCCTCCAAACCGGGTGCCCAGAACAGATTGACCTTGGGCGGAAGGAGAGACGCCCATCGCTTGAGTGCATCCGGCTCTTTAACAATCGGCGGTTCACGCAGCCACCTTACGCCGACGAGTGTATCCGGGTTAAGCACCCGGACATAATCCTTCAATAAATCGACAGAAACCTGGTGCTTGGCATCGTTGGGCGGCAAATGTCCGTAGGTGTTCCGGCAGGCGGAGCATTGGCAGAACCACTGCACCTCCTCGCTTTCCTCGAAGACAAGGCCGTTAAAGCCGAGACTTTCGATTTGCTTTACGCTTGCGATCAAGTACTGCCTTACCTCTGCCTTGGAAGGGCATAGCGCATCATAATTGTTCACATGCCCGGCTTCCTTCAACTCTTCGGAAAGGACCGCCCTCATTTCCGGATGACGGACAGCATATCCTCCGCTGTATGAGTTGAGACCGATATAGGCGTATACGTCAATCCCTCGCCTGTTGGCATATTCGATAACTTCAGACAGGAAGGGCTGGAGCAGGTTGGGATGAGTAAACGAAACCTCCATCCACTGGCCTGTCTCTTTACACCAGGTCTGAACGGGCAGGTCCCTTAGAACGGTTTCCGGATATTCGGGAAACTCAAACGGCCAGAAGCCGTACATGACAACATTCAGCGCGTTAACTTTATGCCGGAAGCACCAATCGATAAAGGCTTTCCACTTCTCCCCGTTCCACAACTGCATGCCGAAGCCGGCTCTGGCATAGCCCGCATACCAGGTCAAGGTAGGAGAAATCACCCGTTTTTCCACATCGGGGCCATCCAGCATTTGCAAGCATGGGATGGTTTGCCTGCCGCTTTTGCCGATCATTTGGGTCAGAGTCGTCAGTCCGTACAAGGCTCCCTGAACGGTAAGGGCAGCCAGTCGGATCCCATCTTGCTTCACAGCCAACACATACGATTGCTCCGGGACAGGACAGCCATTCAGCCGACCGACCTCTTCTTCGGTTAATTCCTCTTTCAGCGCAAATCGCAAATCGCACGATTCACCTTGCGATAACCATTCGGTCCCTTCTGCTCCGGCTTCCGTTAATTCCGCTGCTATGATGTCTTGAACCTTCGTAAGACTCTGTGGGACGAACACCTTCCAGCGAGATGCCGGCAGGGTGTATTCCCCGGGGAGCGACCCGGTCTCTTTAGGAGTAGGGAACAGAATGAACTTCTCTTCAAGGTTAACGTTCACTAAAGCTCAGCCTCCTCTAGGTATTCTTTAATCACTTTAAGTACTCATCCACGTTCTTGGCGGTAACGGGAACATAGTCGATCAATTCTTTCTTCTCGAATTTTTCCCCTTTGATCAGACCTACCGCTACTTCAACCGCCCGTTTGCCCTCTGCCGTCACATTATCCAATACCGTTGCCGCCAAACGCCCTTCTTTGACCGCTTTCAGGGCATCCGGTATACCGTCAATTCCCATGACCACTATGTCTTTCCCTGCTGCTTCCACTGCCTGCAGCGCCCCCATCGCCATCTCGTCATTCTGGGCAGCGATCGCATCGATCTCGGGGAAACGCTGCAGCCAGTCTTCCGTTATTCTCATTGCCTCATCACGATTCCAGTTTGCCGTTTGCTGAGTTATCAGCTTAATATCCGGATACTTGTCGAATAGAGCTTCCTGAAGTCCCTGCCCCCTGGTAATCTCTGCGGAGTGGCCAATCTGCCCCTGCAGCAAGGCGACATTGCCTTTGCCGCCCAAGACCTCCGCAAGCATTTCGCCCATAAAAATACCGGACTGTTTGGGATCCGTACCGACAAATACGTCATAATTTTCATTCTTCGTAAATGTAATAACCTCTACCAGGGGAATGCCGGCCCCCTTTACCTGATCCACAGCAGGACCCAGGCCTACAAAGTCAACCGTATTCAAAATGACGGCATCCACTTTTTGCGTGACCAGGTTATCGACCTGGCTAAGCTGGGTTTCAATTTTATCCTGGCTGTCCATGACGAGCAGCTCGACATTGAGCTCCTTCGCTTTGTCCTGCATAGCTTCCACAAGAGCTTTAATAAACTCGTGCGATAAGCCCTGGGCAGCGACGCCGATTCGGTATTTCGCATCCGATCCGCCGCCTTCCTTCCCGGTTCCCCCTTCACTCTGCGGCGGATTCCCGCAGCCGGCCAAACTTATACATAAGATAACAAGCAAACCTAGGATTCTGTTTTTCCAAGCGCTTCTGTTCATCTTCTGCACCCTCCATTATTGGGTTTTATTTTTTGGCTCTTTGGTCCAAGATGACTGCTCCTGCAATAATCACCCCTTTAATAATCTGCTGATAATAGGAAGACACATCCATCAAGTTCAAACCGTTATTGATAACCCCGATGATCAGCACTCCAACGACCGTGCCCGTCAATGTGCCGACACCCCCGAACAGGCTGGTGCCTCCGATAACTACAGCGGCAATCGCATCAAGCTCGTATCCCAGGCCGCTATTAGGCTGACCGGAACTGATTCGGGAGGCCAGCAAGATTCCGGCCAGTCCGGCCAGGAGACCATTCAGCACATAAACCGAAATTTTGGCCTTCGTTACATTCACTCCCGATATTCTGGCCGCATTCTCGTTTCCCCCTATCGCATACACATACCTCCCGAACTTGGTTTTCGTTAACAGAACTCCAAAAATGATGCATACGCTTACAAAGATGACAACCGGTGTCGGTATGGGGCCGATATAACCTTGACCCAGCGTCAGAAACGGCTTGGATTCAATGACGATCGGCCGGCCGTTGGTATAAATCAGGGCGATTCCTCTCGCAATCGTCATCATCGCCAACGTTGCCACGAAAGGAGCCACGTTGAGCTTGGCCGTCATAGTCCCGCTGACTCCGGACAACGCTCCCGAAGCCAGCATTCCGGCAGCAACGGCCAGGAGGACATAATCGGGATTCATCTGAACAATACTCGCCGCAATAACCGCGGACACGGCCATCAATGAACCAATGGACAAATCAATCCCGCCGGTTAATATAATAAAAGTCATCCCCACGGCCAGTATTCCTATAATGGATACCTGGCGCAGCACGTTCATCATGTTGTTCCAGGTCAGGAAAGCATCGGAGATGGAGCTCAGCACCAGCACCATCAGAAGCAGGATGATAATAATGCCGTATTTTCTCATCAGATCCGCCGAATGCTTGCTTTTCCAAGCCTTGAAAATACTTCTGTCGTTTACTTCCGCCGTCAATTTAGACAATTCCGTCCCCTCCTATTGCACATTCCAATATTTCCTCCTGAGTCACCCGATCTCTCCAAAATTCGCCCTTGATCCTCCCCTCCCCCATGACCAGAATCCGATCGCTCATCCCCATTATTTCCGGCAGTTCCGACGACACCATGACAATGCACATCCCCTGACAGGCAAATTCCGAAATAAGCCGATAAATTTCCGCCTTGGCCTTTACATCGATTCCCCGGGTCGGTTCATCAAGGATAAGCACTTTGGGACGGTTAATCAGCCATTTGGCCAATACCACTTTCTGCTGATTTCCTCCGCTAAGGAAGGAAACCTGCTGGCCTAAGCCGCTCGCTTTAATGGATATCTCTTTCATCATCAATTCACAGAGCCGTTTCTCCTCCCTGGAGCGGACAAATCCGCTGCGGGCAACTTTATGAAGATTCGCCAGGGAGATGTTCTCCCTTATTGAGCGGCTTAGAACAAGGCCCTGCTCCTTCCGGTCCTCGGTAACCATGGCCATGCCCAAGGCGATGGCATCGATCGGACGGCGAATGGAAGCCTTCACGCCGTCTATCCATATCTCCCCGGAATCCGCCCTGTCGATCCCGAACACGGCTCTCATGACTTCGCTCCGCCCCGCGCCCATTAATCCGGCAATACCAAGAATTTCTCCCCTGTGCACCTGAAAGCTGATCTCTTCAAACACCCCTTTCCTCGTAAGGCCTCTGACCTCAAGAACCGGCTCACCTATTGCGGCCTCTGTTTTTGGAAAAATACTGGTCAAGGGCCGGCCTACCATCATCGTGATCAAGCTTTCCTTGGTCAGATTGGAAATCGGCTCCGTTCCGATGTACTCCCCGTCTCTCAAAACCGTAACCCGATCCGCCAAAGCAAAAATTTCTTCCATTCGGTGGGAAATATAAATGACGGGAACCCCTTCCTGCTTGATTCGCTTAATAACTGCAAACAGAGTCTGCACTTCTTCATCCGATAACGCGGAGGTAGGTTCATCCATAATAATCAGCTTGGCATCATAAGTAAGCGCTTTAATAATTTCGAGCATTTGCTTCTGGGCTACATTCAATTCTTTCACTTTCTGATTCGGAGTCAGGCTCAGATGGTATTCCTGCAGCAAGCGCTCCGTATCTTCATGAATCCTTCTGCGATTGACGAAGGGCAAGTAAGAATACCTGCTTTCTCGGCCAAGAAATAAATTTTCGGCAATCGTCATCTCGGGAATGGGATTCAATTCTTGATGGATCATCGCAATCCCCATATCGAGTGCAGCTTTAGGACTGCCGATCGTCACCCGCTCCCCCTGAAAGTAAATCTCTCCTTCATCAGGCTTTACCAATCCGGTCAGTACTTTCATCAATGTAGATTTGCCTGCGCCATTCTCCCCCATCAAAGCGTGAACCTCGCCTTTTCTAATTTGAAGGTTAGCTGACGAAAGCGCTTTAATTCCAAAGTAAGATTTAGTGATTCCTTTCATTTCAAGCAGTATCTCATCCATCCTGGAGCCTCCTTATCGGCTGAATCCTGTTTGAGGCCGGGTTCCGACGAAGACGAGCAGCCGGTTTAAAACCAGGCCTGCTCATCATGCTCAATGACCCCTTCCTGAAGCTGAACGTACTCTCCATAAGAGCGATAAATATGCCTTCTCATCGTTTTCTCGGCATGTTCCGGATTTCTTGACGCCAAGGCCTCCACCAGCTCCTGGTGCTGTTCTACCTCCTTGCGCTTGGTCGATTCCCGGCCAAGAATCCGGTTGACCATGGAAATTTGGAAAGATATCGAATCGTAAGTCTGAATCAAACGGGAATGGTTGGAAAGCCTCATAATCGTCTGATGAATGTGCAGGGAGTCGCTTAACAAAGAGTCGACGGCAGGGTCTTCCTCCTTCCGCTTCATTTCTTCATAAAACTGCTTAAGGGAATCGATATCCTCCTCCGATGCGTTAAGGGTGGCTAGACGAATGGCCATCCCTTCCGTCACCGCTCTCAAGGAATAAATCTCATAGACGTCTTTCTGATCGAAGGTTCTTACCATCGGTCCCTTGTTGGGTACAACAATGAGAATTCCTTCTCCGCATAGCTGGCGGATGGCTTCCCTGACCGGGGTTTGGCTGATCCCCAGATCTTTGGCCACTCTCGTTTCCACTATGCGGTCTCCCATATTCAATTCACCGTCTAAAATCAACTGCTTAATATGATCGACCAAATCCTGGCTAATGCTCTGCTTATCCATAAAAAACTGTTTATTTCTCATAACGCTCATCCAATCACCTGCTCTGACAAGAATAATGGTTGCTTTGTTAATAAAGCCGATAAAGTTAACAGTTCAAGACCAATGTTCGGATTATATATTATGGATTATATATAATATATAATTTTGGTGCAACATATTTATTTTCTAAAGAATAGAAAAAGAGCGTCGGCGCGAACGTCAAAAAGCCCCCACCCTACGATGGGAGCCGCAATATGGAGATTAAGAGATTAGCTGTATTTGACCGTACCTCATAAGGACAAGAGAATGTCGCAGCGGGCTAACGGACACTGTGAGGCTTATTGGCAACGTTGGCCTTTTTGAAAAAACGGATCTCTCTATTCCGGGCTTGTATACATATCGAAACCACCAAATAACATCAACGGTGACCGTTACAATCAAAGAGACATCCTACGAGACCTATTCTATTAAAGGGCCCCGGAGGATTGGCGATTAATGGTGTACAACCAAAGATCATGCGAAAATCCTGCACGGTTTGGTTTTAACGGAACCCAGAGACCTTAATCGCACTAAAAAGGGCCTCTCGGTCATTTTAACGGAACCAGATGACCTTATTCCCAAGAAATGCTCGCGAAAGTAGAAGAATTCTAAGCAATAAGCGCAACTGTTTCCGTTAGTCTAAAAAAACCGCCTATTTTGACGAAATAAGGTCTCCCAGATCCGTTACGTTTTCGCTCTTGGACTTTTCACTAGTCAACATCCTGTTGAACGCCTTTCCCACTATGAATCGACAGCCTCCCCAAGTCCGTTACAATTTCGCTGTTTCTCCATTACCGGTTTCATTGATTACCAATTGGACTTTTCACTAGCACAACATCCTGTTCTACACCTTTCCCATAATGAATCGACAGCCTCCCCAGGTCCGTAACTTTGCAAAAGCTGCTCCATAAGGGAACAGCGGCTTATATCCTTCTTGGCTATATTTTTGGTCAGGTGATGGATTCATTAAGTTCGAATTGGATAATTTCGTAGAATAATATGGCTACTGCTTGATTAGTTCATCCATTTCGGCGGCCATTTCCATCTGGATCTCCGTGGCTCGGACAAGCCTCTCCAATAACGCTTCGGCCGCAGAACCCGCAGATCGTTCCTCCTCCGGCTTGTTGACCGCCTCCGTGACCTTCCTCAGAAGCTTCGGGACCTCCCAAACAGAGCGTGCCGCGCAGGAAATGTTGAAGCCCAGGCGGATGTCTCGCTCGTCCCCATTCCAACCCGATTGACGCATTCCTTCTATGTATGAACCTATAAAAAGCTCCCGATATTCGTCCAGGCATTCGATAGGCGCACTTCCTCTGCTCATCGTCAGTCCGTAAAAACGGCCCAGGTCTTCCCCGATGCCGGATAAACTCGCAAACTGCCAATCTATTACCGTAAGCCGGGCCTGACCGGCAGCATCGCGAGTGATCATCAGATTACTTTCATAGAAATCTTGATGGGCCATCGTTCTTGGCAGACGTTCTACAGCTTGAAGCCAGTTGTCCATCTGATGATTCACCCGCTCAAACTGCTCCACAATCCGCTCCAGCCGTTTGTCCTTCCCGCGTATCTCCGCAGAAGCTAGCGATGGCCGCGGCTGATATTTTCTGCACTCGTTGATCCAGGAGCGCAGCCAGGCCCGGTTAAGCCAAGGCTCCACCGGAAGCGGCTCCCCAGGGCAGAATGCCGCCTGGAATCGCCCAAGCTCCGCAGCCGCGAATGCGTAGTCTTCTTTTTGCCAGACCGGTTGTGTATGTTCCCCGATATCTTCTAACCACAGCCAGAGGGAACCGTCCGGCTTATTCTCAACCGCATAACAAACAGGAGTATGCAGTTCGCCCGGCAACCGCTCCAGCAGCCCGGACGAATACACCAGCGCTTCTCTCTTCCAGTAATTATAGTGTGCCGGATCATCCCGATCCGGGTCGGGACGCAGTCGCTTGACCACCATAGACCACGACACGGTCCCTGCGCCCGCCTTCGAGGTGCCCTTCACCCGGTAAACCCCGTCAGTAACAAAATTCCCGGCCCCCGCCCCTATAGGCGTACCTGTCCATGTTTCCAGTTTCCCATCTATGCCTGCGGCGCGGTTGGCAGCGTACTCCAACACTTCTACATTCAAATCATGCCGTTTGTCAATCTCCCGGGTTTGCCCCACCTCGTCATCCCTCCAGGGAGGAAAAATAGGATCATTTTCCCTGTACTTTTTCTATTCATCTTACCGAACATATTTTCGCCCGACAAGTATTTTTTATTAATGGCCGGGGAAATGAAATTACAGAAAACACTTGATTGAAATATAAATATGCGATATATTGCATATTAAATATTGAAGGAGAGAGAGCCATGCCCATTCCCAGCAATTTTTCAAAACCTATTCGATTGTCTGCCAAAGAACGGGCTTTGTCGCAAATTCAGAGATGGATTATTGACGGTACGCTGCAGCCCGGGGAGAAATTGATGGACGCGGAATTGGCGGAAGCGCTCGGCGTCAGCCGGACCCCGGTCAGAGAAGCCCTGCAGCTTCTGGAGGTTCAAGGACTAGTGGAAATGCATCCGGGGAAGGATACGAGAGTAACGGCTATTCAGAAGGACGACATTCTCAAGATGTATCCAACCCTTGCTTCTTTGCATTCCTTGGCGGTCGAGCAAGCCTGTCCGCATATTCTGCCGGAGCATCTTGAGCAGTTAAGAGAGTTCAACCGGCAGTTTGCCGCGGCGATTGAT
Organism: Paenibacillus residui; assembly: GCF_042677205.1. Classification (NCBI taxonomy): domain Bacteria; kingdom Bacillati; phylum Bacillota; class Bacilli; order Caryophanales; family Paenibacillaceae; genus Paenibacillus; species Paenibacillus residui. The sequence continues at coordinate 2,429 of NZ_JBHTIU010000025.1, read as the reverse complement.
CATGGTCAGCCCTATCAGGCGATGGAATATGACGAGCTTTTCCATAACTTCCTGGTGGAGATGTCGGACAATCCCTATATTTCTTCTTTCAGCTCCTATCTGCAAAATCATATCCGCCGGTTCAAGTATGTTTTCCTGCAGCAGCCCGAGCCCTCTACTCATTCCTCCGTGCAAGAGCATGCCGGCATCATTGAAGCTTTGGAACGCAAGGATTCGGACACGGCCGCGGCCATGATGAAACAGAATCTGTTAAGACCTATGCGAGAGCTGTATGAATGGATTTCATCCCAAAACAAGGAGTGATGTATGATGTCAGAACAGCGGGATTTGAGGATTCGCAGCAAGGTAATCAGTGAAGGGGTTAACCGCGTGCCCAACCGGGCGATGCTTCGCGCGGTCGGCTTTCAGGATGAGGATTTCCGCAAGACGATGATCGGCGTCGTCAGTGCCTGGAGCGAAGTAACCCCATGCAATATTCATCTCGATGAATTAGCGCGGGAAGCCAAGAAGGGGGCCCGGCTGAACGGAGGGGCTCCGCTTATTTTCAACACGATAACGGTATCGGATGGAATTTCTATGGGGCATGAGGGCATGCTGTTCTCTCTGCCCAGCCGTGAAGCGATAGCCGATTCTATTGAAATCGTAACAGGAGCGGAACGCTTCGACGGCCTAGTCGCCATCGGAGGCTGCGACAAGAATACTCCGGCTTGTCTGATGGCGATAGGCCGCTTGAACCTGCCGGCCATCTATGTGTATGGAGGTACCATTCAACCGGGAAAGCTGGATGGCAAGGAGATCGACATCGTCTCCGCGTTCGAGGCGGTAGGACAGCACCAGGCGGGCAACTTGGATGATCAGACACTGCATCGGATTGAATGCCATGCTTGTCCGGGAGCGGGAGCTTGTGGAGGGATGTACACCGCCAACACGATGGCGGCCGCAGCCGAAGCAATGGGCATGAGCCTGCCGGGTTCATCCTCCACGGCCGCTATATCCCCCCATAAGGCCGTTGAATGCGCGGAGGCCGGGAAACAGGTGATCCGGCTGCTGGAGCGAAACATACGGCCCCGGGATATCATGACCAAGGAAGCGTTCGAGAACGCCATCACTTTGGTGATGGCCCTTGGAGGCTCGACAAATGCGTTCCTCCACCTGATGGCCATCGCCCATTCGGTTCAGGTCGATCTGAGCCTGGACGATTTTGAACGAATCCGGCGGAGGGTCCCCCATCTGGCGGATCTGAAGCCAAGCGGAAAATATGCGATGCAGGATCTCAGCGATGCCGGCGGAGTCCCGGGCGTCATGAAGCTGCTTCTGGAGAAAGGACTCCTTCATGGCGATTGCCTGACGATTACCGGGCAGACTTTGGCCGAGAATCTCGCATCCGCCCCTCCGTTGAAGGAAAATCAGACCGTCATCCGGCCCTTTGACAATCCGATCAAGCCCGAAGGCCCCTTGGTCGTGCTGAAAGGAAATCTGGCTCCCGAAGGAGCTGTGGCCAAGATGTCCGGGCTCAAGAAGCTTCGCTTCTCCGGTCCGGCCCGCGTCTTCGACAGTGAGGAGGAAGCCACTCGGGCAATTATGCAGGATGAAATACGCCCGGGGGATGTGCTGGTCATCCGGTATGCGGGGCCCAAAGGCGGGCCGGGCATGCCCGAGATGCTTTCGGTGACGGCCATGATTGTCGGCAAAGGGCTGGGCAGCGAGGTGGCTCTGCTTACCGATGGAAGATTCTCCGGAGGGTCGCACGGCTTCGTCGTCGGGCACATTGCGCCCGAAGCCCAGGTAGGCGGCCCTATCGCTTTACTGCAGGATGGAGACCTCATTACGATTGACAGCGAAACGCAGGAGATTCACTTCGATGTCACGGCTGAGGAATTGGAAGCAAGAGCGAAAAGCTGGGTGAAGCCCCCGCTCAAATTCACCTCCGGCGCGCTGGCCAAATATGCCCGGCTGGTCTCCTCGGCCTCCAGAGGGGCCGTAACCGACCTTGACCTTTCCGAATAAGGCGCGGCTGCGGATTGACCTGGTTAATAATTAAAGCCGCTTACCTTTAAGCTGATTTAGAAAAAGCCCTGAACCGGATTTTCGGATTCGGGGCCTTTTTGCTATGGAGTGCGTTATGTGAGATATTCCGCTGATATCCAGGGAGAATGGCGCCCTTTCCGGCATCGATGCCTGCCTTGGAAACTGGAGATTCTTGCTGCAATAATTCATCCAATTTCTTCATCTGGTGGCGCGCCCCGCAGCGGGTTGTGCATCTAACTTGAAAATCTAGATATGCATAAAGTAACTTTTTAGACAATACGAAACTAGACCCTTTGCCAAATAAGGGACTTGGAAAAATTAGGTATGTATCAAATTTAGGCCGATTGTTCGATGTTAACTTTTATTCCTAGAGACTCTAGACGTTTGATTGCTTGCTTAAT